>JALOQR010000137.1 GCA_025459365.1 Fimbriiglobus sp. | reverse complement strand
AAGATGGCCGAACAGGCCATCGACTCCGCCAGTGTCGCCCTCACACAGAGCGTGCAAAACCTGGTACCGCTGTTTACCACGACGCCGGCCAGCCAGAATGGTCACCCGACGACAAACGGAGCGGTTCACAGTGGGTGAAGTTGTGACCGTGACCAGGGGGGAAAGCGGATCGGACTCCGACCCGCCCCCTCCGGCACGGCTCTACACGCGATTTGGGCTGGCATAGTACACAGCGTTGATGCACACCAGTTCCGAGTCGGGCGAACGGAAGAGCGAGTTGGGGTTGGAGGAGTTGGTCAACCGGTCGAACTCACACTGATTGAACGGCGAGAGTTGCGCGTAAGCCATCGACCGTAGGAATTGGAAGTGCTGGGTGAGAAACGCGAGTGTCGGTGGGTCGAATGGGGCCGCCCGCTCGATGGGATAGGTGTCGCGGCGAACGGAGCGGAAGCCGTACTCTTGGAGTAGTCGTCGTAGACGCCGAGTTGGGGAGAGCTTGCCACCATCGCAGAATCGCTTCACACTCGCTGACAGCATCGCCTGGGGCAATGCTGCTTCCAATTCTTCTGGCCACGACAGCAGCACGTGGTGGAACTCATCGACTTCCAGGATGGCCACCAACCCGTCTGGCTTAACGACGCGGTACATCTCACGCACCGCGGCGGCCGGGTCGAGGCTGATGAGGCTCTGGGCGCACCAAACCAGGTCGAAGGTCGCATCGGGAAATGGGAGTCGATAGGCATCGGCCTCAATCACTTCCACCACAGCCAGACTGTTCGCCTCGGCGATCGCCCGCTGGGCTTGACCCAGGTAGGCCACCGATTTGTCCGCGGCCACCAATCGCCCGCCCATTCCGAGTCGCTCGGCGAACCGGCGGGAGTAGAAGCCGTTCCCGCACGGCACGTCGAGCACGCTTGCGTGATCCGGAAGCGGCAACTGATCAAGGATGGCGTAGAGTTGGCGACGGAAGGCGGTGTGAAACGACGACTGGTAGGCGTCGTAATCGGGAGCGAATTGGAGTAGATCGGATTCGTGCAGGGCATTGTCCAGTGATTCGTACCACTCGTGGTACGGTGTGTTCTTCACCAGGTGGCGGTTGTAGTCTGGGGCATCGCTCCACCACGTCGGGCCTCGTTCACCGAGAGCCTCCTTCACCAGATGCACCCGCTGGCGTGCTTGTCGTAGCTGATTAGCATCCTGATTTTTCAGGGCACTACGGACATCGCGTCGGGCAGTCATCAACTGATGAATCAACTCCGTCCGTCGTTCTTCGGATAGGTTCGGGTGCGATGTTCGCCAAAGCCGCCCACGGACAACAAGGTAGCGGCCGTCAGGCGTTCGCACCGGTGACGGAGTTGGCATGGGGGCTACCGCCGGCTTCCTGTTGGGCAGGATGGAGCATCTTCGTGGGTCGAGAATGCAATCGGTGTGCCGCTCGGGGAATGCTGGCATCATCGTTGCACACCGACTACTGGGGATTCTTCTACCCGAACGGAGGACTGGCATGCCACATCCAGCTGACACCAACCCGCGACAACGAAGCCAGCGGACAACTCCCGACTTGCTTGACGGCGATTCGGCCCATGGTAACCCAGGCGAACCGGCCGGCGACGAGGTCGCCACGGACACCGACACGGACGCCGGTTTCGATGACACCGACACCGAGTCGGCGGGCATCACTGAGGACGACCTGCGTGACGCCACGACCACCGAAGAGGCCGTGGAGGATCCATCGGACGACGAAGACCAAGACGAAGACGAAACCTCCGACGCGGAACCGGACGAGGACGACGTCTTGACCGAGCAACAACCAACGCCGCATCCGGCGAACATGCCCTCGGTGGGTACACCTCAAACAGGCCGAATGCCTTCCACCGAGAGGACGGCGGACACCTCACGCCTGCCGGCCGCCCACCGGGCCGACCCGTCCGGCGAGTTCCCCATTCGCGGATACGAGAGGCTCACTGTTCCCGAAGTGGTGCGCCGGGCGAGCAAACTGGAACGCCATCAGTTGGCTTCAGTGCTCGCGTTCGAGAAGTCGAACCGCAACCGCAAGACGTTAGTGGTGCGGCTTCAGCGGCTTGTGGCCAAAGGATGACGATCGGCTGCGGTGAGCGGCACAAGCTTTGCCGTCCTCCCGCCCGAACGAGCTTCGCCCCAACCAGACCTTTCTAATGGAGTCAATCATGTCCAGTAACGCTACGGGTGATCGGGGGACGATGGACCGGGACAACCGGCCGGTGTCCTTCGAGGATGTATCGAGCGTCGGGAGTCGCATTTCCTGGGGGGCGATTCTGGCGGGGGCGGTGATGACCATCGCGACCTACCTGGTGCTCACCTTCTTATTTGCTGCCCTCGGGCTATCGCTGACGGATGCCGGGGTGCGGGCGAACCAGGTGGGCACCGGTGCGCTAATTGCCGCCATCGTCGCGCTCGCTTTGGCGCTGTTCTTCGGCGGGTGGGTGACCACTCAACTGTCGGTCGGTGAGAACCGTCGCGAGGCCGCCATCTATGGGGTGCTCATGTGGGCGGTGGTGACGGCCTTCACCCTGTTCCTGGTGAGCATGGGGGTGCGGGCTGGCTACATGGCTCTGGTTGGTGGCACGCTCATCGGCCAGAATGCCGCCCAGATTCAGCAGCAGCAAAGCCAACCGCGGAACTGGGAGGAACTGGCCCGCGACGCCGGGGTGCCACAAGAGCGCATCAACGAGTGGCGTCAGGCGACCGACCCGAACCGCATCCGCGCCGAGGTGAACGACCCGGCAAACCGGGAGCGAGTGGAGTCGGCCAGCGTGGTGACGGCGTGGTCGGTGTTTACCGGCACCCTCATCTCCATCGGCGCTGCGATCACCGGGGCGATGGTCGGCCGCGGGGGAACGTTCCGCCTGTTTGGGCCGATGGCCACCGGCACGCCGATGCACAGCCGGGCGGTCACGGTCAGTTCGAGCACTACGCGGTCGTAACACCTCTGGTCGGGTGCGGAGGCCCGAGGGTGAGGGAGGCGGCCAGAGGCTCTCCCTCACCATCGGGCCTCCGACATTTTCACCCCTTCATCCGCTTCAGGACTTCCTTCATGTGATCGGGGTCGAGCGGGCCGCCGATGCCAGGTTCGGGATCGAGGTCTGGGGCGGGGGCGCCGAAGTCGGCCGGCAGGTGCTCGAAGGTCACCTCCTGGCCGTCCTCGGGGTGCTTACCGGTCCAGATTAGCCCGGCCTGCTTGTAGTCTTCGGGGCTGAACCGGTACAACTTCAAGTGGACGCCTTTGTCTTCGTGTGTCTTTGCCTCCGGGAACTTCTTGTTGCTGATGTCCGGGATCGGGAGAAGCTTGCCGACATCCACCCCGGTCAACTTCTCCAGCGCCTTGGAGTAAGCCACGATGTGGACGCCGCCACGGACGAGCAGGTAGCCGATCATCGCCCGGGCGGTCGGGTCGGTGGTGCTTTCGTAAGCGCGAATCTTGTTCGCCCTGGCCCCGCACTCCAGGTTGAAGTTGAACAGCAGATCCTGCATCAGGTTGCCGGTGTTGTTGACGTAGCTGCCGTTCCACCAGTTGCCCATCGAGTCGCACGGTAGCGAAGACAGACCACCAGCCACCCAGTGGTACGAGTTGCGGGCATCTTTCAGCCCGCTCAACGGGGTGGAAGTGGGGTCGGGGTCCCGCTTGGCAGCTCCAGTGAGCATCAGGTTGATGGAGTAGCTCACCAACTCGATGTGCCCATACTCCTCGGCGGCGATGTTGGCGATGAGGTCGTAGAACGGGCGGAGTTGCGTCCGCCCGCGCATGTTGAACGACTGAAAGGTGTAGTTCATCAAGGTTGACATCTCGCCGTATTTGCCGCCGAGCAATTCTTGCACGGCGGCGGCACCATTGGCGTCCGGGTTCTTCGGTTTCGGCAGGTCGATGAGCAAGCGGTCGAGGCGGAGGATCATGAGGCACTCCAGGCAAAAGGTGGGCGAACCAGTTCCCCATCGCAGCCGATGTGCCGCCAATGCGAAGAACCCGCCGGGGGCCGGCGGGTTCTTCAGGAGAGCGTAAGCGGTGGTTCAGCGGCCGGAGGGCGGATTGGAGGGGGCAGGCATGGCGGGATTGGCGGTCGGGGCGGCCACGCCCGGCGGGGTACCGGCAGGTTGACCCACCCCCACACCTGGCATGCCGGCCACCATCGGCGGCGGGTTGGCGGCAGCCGTTTTCTGAATGTTGGCTTCGGCCATCAGTGCTTCGGAGGGTGGGAGTTCCGCCTGGCGGGCGGCACGTCCGATGCGGCCGAGAAGAAGCCCAATGAACACAAGTGTCAACCCCGTGAAAAAGAGGCCGAGGAGCCAGAACCAGGTGATGTTCGGGGCCTCGGTGCCGCGAACGAAGGTGAAGTACCACACCGCGACCCACACATCCATCAGGCTTCCGATCGTGACGAACACCAGAGCGACGCGAGGGCCAAAGGCCGGATGGCTCAGCACAGGCATACTCGCACCCCGTTGGGCGAAGCGGTCTTCGAGGTGCTCATTAGCACCTTCGGTGCCAAACGCGAGCGGGGCGACCGGAAGGCCGCCCCGCCACTGGAAGACAGTTCTCCACACCTATCGCGAAGTCGCTCGCTTCATGATCACGGTCATGTACGACTGGCTGCTCGGCTGACCGCTGGTGGTGCCGCTCTGGCCACTCGTTCCGCCCTGGCCACTCGTTCCACCAGTCCCGCTGGTGCCGGTTCCACCCGTGCCGCTGCCGCCACGCCCGGAGGCCTGATCGTCATGAACACAAACAGCGAGCATGTCGGCTGTCAGTACGTACACTGCCTGCTTCGTCTTTCCCGTGTCACTGGCCTTACCGCTATCGCCTGTGCCGCTGGCCGTACCAGTACCACCTGTGCTGCTGGCGTCGGTCACGGTCACTCTAGCCATACCTGGCCCGGTGAACTCGAGCTTGCAGGTCATGGCTGGTTTGCTGTCCTTTCCAGACACAGTCATGGTGTTGTCCTTGATGCTCACCGTCATGCTGGTGGCATCAGGCAATGCCTGGCCGTTCTTCTCGGCGGCGACTACCGTCCAGTTGCCATCAATGCCTTTGGCTGTCGCCGGCTTGCCAGTATCGCTCTTGCCACTGGTACCGGTGCCACCTTGCTGCTGCGCCTGGGAGAACCCGGCGAGGCAGATCACGGCCGCACACATCAGGAAGGTCCGCATGTCGAACTCCGGGGCCGGAAAGGGGAGGAGGGGCGGCGACGGTCCGGCCCAACTGCATCGCCGTGATTCCAACCGCCGACTGCGTTGTGAACACCGTCGGCGGCCGTGGGGTAGTACGGGCAGCAATCGCAGTACCGGACCTTACGATTGCGGCGATGGATTTCGTGGTGCGTGATTGGTGCGATTGATTCCCGGTCCGTCGGGTGCTTCAACAAAGCCCGCCAGGCAGCGGGCCGCATGCCCTCAGGCGCCGATCTGCCCGCCCTCGGTGGTGAACACAGCCCCCCGACCGGCCGCGGTGACACCCAACAGCGTGCCGCCGTCGTATCCCGTCAGCACGCTGACCCCGTAAGGGGCGACACCTCCACCAAACGGGGCGAACGACGAAAGGAGTTTGCCTTCCGGGGTGAATGTGCGGACGGACGATCCGCCGAGCACGAGTCGCGACTGCCCATCGGCGGCGAAGGTTCCGCCGAACGTCACCCCGCTGGTGTCAGCCGGATCGCCAGCGAAGAACGAGCGAACAGTATTGCCGGTGGTGTCGAACGCCTTGACGTGCGGGCCGCCGCCAGGCCCTGCCCCGGTCCATACGAGCGGTGCCGCCGACGTACGGTCGAAGAACACACTCACCCCGCCGGCGAAGGCTGGGTCGTAGTCGAAGAAGCTCCGCGTCTCGGCACCCGTCTTCCCGTCGAACGTCTTCACGTGTGGGCCACCACCCGCCCCGGCACCGGTGATGATGTCGGCGAACCCGTCCGCGTTCAGGTCGCCCGCAGTCACGTTGACCCCGCCGGTGAAGTTGGGATCGTAGGCGAAGAAACTCCGCATCTCGGCGAACGTCTTCCCGTCGAACACCTTCACGTGTGGGCCGCCGCCTGCCCCGGCGCCGGTGACGATGTCGGCCCGGCGATCGCCAGTCACATCGGCGATGGCCACCTGCACCCCGCCGGTGAAGGCAATGTCGTACGCGAAGAAACTGGCCAGTTCGCGGCCGGTGGCTCCATCGAAGGCTCGCACGTGTGGCCCGCCACCGGCACCCGCGGCAACGACCACATCCGGCGTGCCGTCCCCGTTCAAGTCGCCGCTGGCTAACTGGACCGAGCCAGTGAAGCCGGGGAAGGTTGGTAGGGTGAAACGCCGCGAGCCGTCGGCATTGAACACTACAACCGCATCGCCGGACAGCACGAACGACAGACCGCCCGTAGGCACCTGCGGCGCCGGTGGAGGCGGCAAGGTGAGCGATCCCGCGGGGGCCGTGGGCGTAACGCCGAATGCCAGCACCGTCGGCTGTGGTAGCCCGGCACCGGTCGGTGACTGGTAGTCGTCGATCACCACCCGGTCGCCGTCGAACCGTATGGTAACGGCCGGTGCGACCGTGCCCGCGTTGCCCTTGTTGATGAAGCTGAGCACCGTTGCTCGCCCGTCGTCCAGGTCGGCCGCCTTCCAGGCGTATGTCTGCAATTCGTCTTCCGGCGGGTTGGCGAAGATCAGGCTGGTGCCGTTCACCGGTCGCCAAGGCCCTTGGAAGTCGTCGGCCACGAATCCGTACAGCCCCTCTGGGTAGTCGTACTTCAGGTCGCCGACGAACGTGCGGTTGTGGGTACTCATCAACAGGTAGTGCTGGCCGTTTTCATACACGATGTGGGGTAGTTCGAGTTGCTCGTTGACCCCGACCGCACCGAAGATGGGCGGCAGCAATTTCCAGTTCAGCAGGGTGTCGTCGGTTGCCACGGCAACGCCCACCACGCCGTCGTTCCGCGGGCGGCCGGCGATCACATCGTGCGGGCCGGCGTCCGGGAACTGCTGATCGCCGGTGACCGCTCCGGCCGGGTAACCGACAGTCTGGTCTCGCCCCCAGTTCGCGGCGAAGAGCAGGTAGTTCAGCCCGGTTTCAGGATCGCGGTAGAAGTAGGGGTCGCGGAAGGCGTACACCTCCGTCTCAGTGTTGGCCGCCTCCGGGATGGTGTACCAGTTGCCGTCTGGCCGAAGCTTGATGCCGTGATCGACGTAGCTGGTGAATGTCAGCCCGTTTGCCGTCGGCACCGGGGTAGCGGTGGCGATGGCGATTTCCTGCCGCATGTTTGGCCCAGACACTGATGTGACATACTCGGCCGCGTTCGACCCCTGCACCGGCGTGTAGTAGATGAGCAGACGGTTGTTCGCCACGTCGTACCGAAAATCGCCACTGAAGAGTTGGTCACCCAGGCCCACTGGGCCGGTGTCGTTTGCCGAGATGAGCAGGCCGCCTTCCTGCCAGTTCACACCGTCGGGCGAGATGATGTAGCGGAAGTCTCGCAGGGTGTCGATGGAGTCGTCGCGTGGGGTGGCCAGGCCGGCCACCACGTACCACCCGCCAATCGTGGTCAGTTGGCCGTTCAGGTCGGTGATCGGGAACGGGTCGCGGAGGATCCAGTCTTCGGTCGCACGAATTGCCTGCCCACGGGGGCCGACCATCGGGTATGTGTTCTCGGTGGTCAGGCGGATGTCGGCGAGCGGGGTCGCCGGCCAGTTGGTGAACGAGTAGCCGAGGCCGGAGCCGAAGATGCTCGGGTCGCCGGGCGGCGAGCCACCCGATGGGTTGCTCGGGGTGAGCCGGTCTTCCAGTTGCAGGAAGTTCAGGCGGTGGGTGTGAGTCATGTTTGGGACACCATGGGAAGTGACGTGGGAACGGCTGAACGGTGGGCCGTGTGAGCGAGGCAATCCGAGTGCCACGGGTCAGGCTGCGGGCAGAATGGCGAAACCTCCGCTGCACAGTCTTCCGCTGGCGTGCGACCTGCTGCCCGTGGCACAGGCATTCTTGCCTGTGATCTCCGAGGCCCATCCATGAAGGCGCTCTGCTGGCACGGTAATGGCGATGTCCGCATCGATACAGTGCCGGATCCGAAGATCGAACACCCGCGGGACGCCATCATCCGCGTCACCTCCACCGCCATCTGCGGAAGCGACCTACACCTGCTCGATGGGTACATGCCGACCATGAAGCCGGGCGATGTGCTCGGGCACGAGTTCATGGGCGAGGTCGTGGAGGTGGGGAACGCGGTCAGCAATCTGCGGAAGGGCGACCGCGTCGCCGTGCCGTTCTGCATTGCCTGCGGCGGGTGCTACTTCTGCTCCAAGAAGTGCTTCTCGTGTTGCGACACCACCAACCCAAACGCCGAACTGGCTCAGCAAATGATGGGGCACGCCACTGCGGGTATGTTCGGTTATTCGCATCTCACCGGTGGATACCAGGGCGGGCAGGCGGAGTACGTGCGGGTGCCCTACGCCGACGTTGGTCCCCTGAAAATCCCCGACGGGCTGTCGGATGAGAAGGTGTTGTTCCTGACCGACATCTTCCCGACCGGGTGGATGGCAGCCGAGAACGCCGACATCGAGCCAGGCGACACAGTGGCGGTGTGGGGCTGTGGGCCCGTAGGCCAGTTTGCCATCTGGAGCGCGTGGGCAATGGGTGCGGGGCGAGTGATCGGCATCGACCGCGTGCCCGAGCGGCTGGAATTGGCCCGAACCTTCAGCAAGGCCGAAACGATCGACTTCAGCCAGAAGGACGTGTACCAGGAGTTACAGGCGATGACCAACGGCCGTGGGCCGGACCGGGCGATTGATGCTGTCGGCACCGAAGCGCATGGGGGCGACAGCTTCGGAGCGGTGGTCGATCGCGTCAAGGCATTCCTCTACATGGGCACGGATCGCCCGCAGGTACTCCGCGAGGCGATCTTCTCCGTTCGCAAGGCTGGAACCGTGTCCGTCCCTGGCGTGTACCTCGGGTTCCTCGACCACGTCCCGTTCGGTGCGGCGATGAATAAAGGGTTAACCATGAAGATGGGTCAGACCCACATGCATCGGTACATGAAGCCGCTGTTGGAGAAGATCGAGAAGGGAGAAATTGACCCGAGCCGGATCATCACCCACCGGGCCAAGCTCGACAACGCCCCGGACCTCTACAAGAAGTTCCGCGACAAGAAGGATGGGTGCATCAAGTGCGTGATGACGCCATAGTGTTGTGAGCCGACTGCTGGCGAGGTTGGGTGACTGACCTCTTCTTCTCACCCGACCCCGGTGGGGGTCTGCTCACTGGATTGGGTCCCCCATGCGACTCCGCCTGAAACCCCTCTGCGAACAAGTGATTGTCGTCACCGGAGGCACCTCCGGCATTGGCCTGGCCACTGCCCGGATGGCTGCTCAGGCTGGAGCACGCCTGGTGCTCGCCGCCCGTGACACAAGTACCCTCGATCAGGTCCGCCGCGACCTTGAATCGGCTCGCGGGCAAGTCGAAACAGTCGTCGCCGACGTGGGCCGACAGAGCGATGTGGACCGTATCGCCGACGCTGCCATCCGACGATTCGGCGGGTTCGACACCTGGGTGAATAACGCCGGCACCAGCGTGTTTGCCCGCCTCCAAGACCTGACCGACGCCGACGCCCGCCGGTTGTTCGATACCAACTTTTGGGGCGTCGTGTACGGATCGGTGGCAGCGGTGAAACATCTGAAAAGCAAAGGCGGTGCGCTGCTGAACGTGGGGAGCGTACTCTCCGATGTCGCGGTGCCAGTGCAGGGTATGTATGTCGCCACCAAGCACGCGGTGGCCGGGTACACCGACGCCCTGCGACTCGAACTGGAGGCGGAACACACCCCGGTATCGGTCACCCTCATCCGCCCGTCCTCCATCGACACTCCATTCCCCCAGCGGGCGACCAATTACTTCGACCGCGAGCCGAAACTCCCCCCGCCGGTCTACACCCCCCAGGAAGTCGCCGCGGCCATCCTTCACGCAGCCGAGCACCCCGAACGTGACGTTTACGTCGGCACTGGCGGGCGGGTGCTGAGCGGGTTTGCCCGTCAGTTCCCCGAGACGTTCGACCTGGCAAGTTCGCGTCTGATGCCGGCCGCCCAGTTCCGCGATGAACCGGCCCGCCGGCCGGTCGGCACTTTGCATGCCCAAGTCCGCGGAGAGCACCCTGGCCCGGTCCTACCCCTCAGCCTGTCGAACCGCGTCGGGCGGCACCCGCTGTTCGCCAGTTTGCTGGTCGTTGGTGCCGGGCTGGCGTTGGCCGGACTGCTCTCGGCATCGGTCCACAAGTGACCTGGAACAGAATAACGATGATGTTGGCTGCAGAGCCGTGAGCCGTTGGAGAGTGGTTCACGGCAAGGTGAGTCCATCGGCTCTGACTCATTCCACCAGATCCACTCCGGCCGGTCGCTCGCTGGAAACGAGTCTTCCGAGAACTCGTGAACCACCTCGCCAATCAGGCACCCGGCCGGGCAACTCGCCTCCTTCACCGCTTGCAGGGTGTCGGCGCTGAAGTCGGCAGACTATTCCGTGTTGCCTCGCATTCGCGTCTCGTGCGGAAAGGACTTAAAGCGTGGGATGCACTCAAGCAAATGCTATGCCGTGTCTTTCTTACCTTGCCTCTCGTCAAACACTTCAGACCGAAGTACACTGGTATTCTCGCACCCGACCGTAGGCGGTTGCGCCAGTGTCACACGCGTGACAGTAGCGCTGGAAACGTCTCGTCGGGCTGCTCGCGCCCGTGTCGGCAAGGATGTCCTTCAGAACCCTAACGGCGGCACGGCCGGATGCATCGGGGCATGATGCTACCGCCCTGGCTGTCTGCCGTTCGAGGTGGAACGACATGCGGACGGCGCCGCGAGGTCGGACGTGGATCGCGTACCTACTGGCTGTTGGCTGGGCGGCGGCCGCAATTACGATACGGTGGCTCAATTCCGGCCTGCTCGACGAGTCGGTTGCGTTCCTTCTGTCGCTCACCGCCGTCGCCCTGGCTGGGTGGGTAGGCGGCCTTGGCCCGGCGCTCGTGGCCACCGCCCTCGGCGGACTGGCCACGGTGTATCTGTTCCTCCCTCCGGTCTTCACGCTCCAGATCCCCGACCCGAAGCACGCGGCCAGTTTACTTGCCTATCTGGCGACCGCTGGACTGATGAGCTTTCTGTTCGAAGCCGTTCAGCGGAGCCGCCAGCGGGAGGCGCTGCAGGCTGCCGAATTGGAAGGGGAGGTCGCCCTTCGGCGGACGGGCGAGGAGCGGATGCGGTTGGCCAGTGAAGTCGCCCGGTTGGGAATCATCACGATCGATTACCTGACCGACACGGCCACCCTGTCGCCCGAGGCGGGGCTGATACTCGGCCTACGAACTGGGGAGCCGGTACCGCGGGCCGACCTCCACTCCTACTTCCATCCGGAGGACCGTGCGGAGATCCTACGGCGGATCGACATCAGCCTCGATCCAACTGGCCCCGGGTGGTTCGAAATGGACCACCGTGTTGTTCGTCCGGATGGGTCGGTGCGGTGGGTCAGCGTCAGGAAGCAGGTCACCTTCCGCGATGGCCGCCCCCACACGGCCATCCTCGTCGCTCAGGACATCACCGACCGCACCGAAGCGGAACGAGAGAAAGAGCGGTTGGCCATCACCCTGGATACGTTCATCCAGTCGGCCCCCATCGGCCTGGCTTTCCTCGATGCCAATCTCCGCTACTGGGCGGTCAACGACTGCCTGGCGGGGTTGAACGGCCTTCCTGTCAATGCTCACCTTGGCCGGCCGGTGTCCGAGGTGTTGCCGCACGTCTGGCCGACCCTCCAGCCGGTTCTCCAGCGAGTGATGGATCACGGTGAAGCGGTGGTGAACACCGAGGTGACCGACGACTCGCCAGAACGGGGCGACAAGCCGCTCACCTGCGTAGTGAGCTACTTTCCATTGCGGCTGGCCGACGAGACTCTTGGGGTCGGGGTCTCGGTGCTGGATATCTCGGCTCGCAAGAGTGCAGAGAAGCGGCTACGGGAGGCGGAGGATCACTACCGGCATGCGGTGGAGTTGAACCCCCAGATCCCATGGACGGCCCACACGGACGGCTACGTGTTCGACTTCAGTTCCCGCTGGCTCGATCTGACCGGCCTGACCCGCGAGCAGGCAATGGGCGACGGGTGGAAAACGACCATCCACCCGGACGACCTACCGGACCATGCCGTAGCATGGCAGCGTTCGCTCGACACCGGTATGGCGTTCGATTTCGAGCATCGTGTTCGTACAGCGGAAGGGGTTTACCGATGGATGCGGACACGCGCCGCTGCCCGCCGCAGCGAGGCCGGGGAAGTCATCCGCTGGTACGGCAGCACCGAAGACATTCACACCAGGAAAGAAGCCGAACTCGCCCTGGCCGCCAGCCGGGAGTTGCTCCGCACGGTGGTGGAAGGCTCCCCCGACCTCATCTGGGTGAAGGACACCGCCGGCCGCATCACCTTTGGCAATTCGGCCACGTTCGCCCTGCTAGGTGGTGGCGACCCGGCGCGAGTACTCGGCCACGGTGCTGAACTCTTGCCCGACCCGGAGCAAGCTCACGTTGTTGCCGGCAACGACCGCCGGGTCGTCACGAGCGGTCAGGTCGAGCAAGTGGAGGAACTGTTCGGCCCGGCGGACGCTCCGCTCGTCTTCCAGTCGGTCAAGGCACCGCTCCGCGACGCGGCCGGGCAGGTGATCGGGGTCGTCGGAGTATCGCGCGACGTGACTGCCTCCCGACAAGCCGAGCAGCGGATGCGAGCAAGCGAGGAGCGCTTCCGCATGGCCACCGAGGCTCTGCAGGGTGTGGTTTACGAGGTCAACGTGCCGACCGGAACGGCCGTCTACTCCCGCGGCCTTCACGTCCTACTCGGGTTCACTCCGGCAGAGGCCGGATCGTCGATTGGATGGTGGATGGATCGCTGGCATCCCGATGATGCCGAGCGGTTGCGACAACAGCGAGAGGCGGCCGAGGCGCGGTCGGAGATGGACTTCCACGTTGAGTACCGGGTCCGGCACCGCGATGGCCGATGGCTGTGGGTGGCCGACAACGGGATCGTCGAGCGGCGGGAGGATGGCACGGCGACGAGGGTGTTCGGCTGCCTCATCGACATCACCGCCCGACGGCAGGCAGAGGATGAGTTGCGGCTCATCACCGACAGGTTCCAGGCCGCTTTGCAAGCCTCGCCTGTGGTGGTGTTCAACCAGGACCGCGATTTGCGGTACGTTTGGGTCCACAACCCGACCTTCAACATGACCGCATACGACATCCTGGGCAAGACGGACGCCGACCTGTTCGAGCGGCCAGAGGATGCCGAACGGATAGAAGGGCTGAAACGGGAAGTGATGGCCACCGGGGTCGGTCGACGGATGGAGGTGTCCATCTGTCACGCGGGCGTGACCGGGGCCTACGATCTGACTGTTCAACCGCAACGCGATGGCGCCGGGGTCGTGATTGGGGTGACGTGTGCGGCGGTGGACATCACTGCCTTGAAGGAAGCGGAGGAGAGGCAGGCCTTCCTACTTCGGCTGAGCGATGCACTCCGCCCCCTCGGTGACCCGACTGCCGTGCAAGTGGCAGCCGCCCGTGTCCTCGGCGAATACCTCGGTGCAACCCGATGCGGCTATGCCGAGTCGGACGACGACGGCGAGTTCTTCGAGGTCCGGCCGCATTACGAAGTGCGGGTTTCGGCCCTCCCCACTCGGCTCCGGACAACCGATTTCGGGGCCGCGCTGACCGAACATCTGCGGGCGGGCCAACCCCTCCTGCGGGCCGACGCCACTACCGACCCGCAACTCTCAGCGGCCGAAAAGCTGGCACATGCGAGTGTCGGTGTGGTCGCGCAAGCGGTGCTGCCGCTGGTGAAGGGGGGGCGGCTTGAGGCCGTTCTGTTCGTCCACTACTCCGAGCGGCACGTGTGGACGGATGCCGAGGTAGGACTGATCCGCGAGACCGCAGAGCGGACGTGGGCGGCGGTTGAGCGGGCGCGAGCCGAGCAGCAATTGCGGGCGAGCGAGGAACGCTTTCGCATGGCCGCCGATGCCGTTCACGGGCTGCTCTACGAGGCGGTGCCGAGTACCAACACGGTGTGGCGCTCGAATGCCCTGGAGCGCCTACTCGGGTTTAGGCCAGAGGAGGCCGAACCGACTTTCGCGTGGTGGCACGATCGCATTCACCCGGACGACCTGTCGCGGTTGATGGCCGAGGCGGAGAAAAATCAGGCCGAGCGTCACGAGTACTTCAGCAACCGCTACCGGGTACGGCACCGCGCGGGGCACTATGTTCATGTCTGGGAGCAGGGGCAAGCGCGCTACCACCCGGATGGCACCATCGCGCGCATTCTAGGTTGCACCCTGGATGTCACCGCCGAGGTCGATGCGGTGCAGGCTCTGACCGAGAGCGAGGAGCAATACCGCGATCTGTTCAATTCGATCGACATTGGGTTCTGCGTGTTGGAGATGATCGGTGAGCCAGGGGCATGGGCGGATTATCGGTTTGTGTCCGTCAATCCGGTGTTCGAGCGGCACACGGGACTCACCAACGCTGTCGGCCATACGGCCCGCGAACTCGTTCCTGGCCTCGAAGACATCTGGGTGGACATGTATGGGCGTGTCGCTGAGTCCGGCGAACTGTTTCGGTTCACGGAGGAATCACCAGCAATGGGCCGATGGTTCGATGTGTCGGCCGTGCGGGTGGGCGGTCCGCACGGTTGGCGGGTTGCACTCCTGTTCAACGACATCACCCACCAGAAAACGGCCGAGCAGACGATCCGCGTGAGCGAACGGCAGCTACGGGCGATGGCCGACGCGATGCCCCAGGTCGTCTGGGTGGCTGATGCGAATGGACAGGTGACTTACTACAACTCGCGAGTGCGCGGGTTCCTCGGCGTGCGGGAAAATCCGGACGGCACCTGGGAATGGGAACCAGTCTTGCACGCCGACGATCTGGAACGCACCGCGGCCGACTGGAGCAAAGCCGTCGCCGACCGCACGCCCTACCAGTGCGAACACCGAGTGTCCATGGCGGACGGGACGTACCGCTGGCACCTGAGCCGGGGGGTTCCGGTCGATTCGACCGGGATGGGCGTCATGCAGTGGTTCGGCACGGCTACCGACATTCACGACCTGAAGCTTGCCCAGGAGGCGTTGCAGCAAGCCGACCGGAGGAAGGATGAGTTCCTGGCGACACTGGCGCACGAACTCCGTAACCCGCTCGCACCGATCCGCAACGGATTGTATGTCCTCCGCATGCAAGCCAACGACCCCACCGGCCGCGAGAAGACCGTCGCCATGATGGAGCGACAACTCGGGCACATGGTGGTGCTCATCGACGACCTGCTCGATGTGTCTCGCATCACCCGCGGCAAGCTCACCCTCCGTCGCGAGCCGGTGGATCTGTCGGTCGCCATCGACATGGCCATCGAAGCCGCCCAACCGCTCATTCAGCAAAACGCTCACACCTTGGACGTGCGAGTTGTAACTGGGCCGCTCACCGTCCACGGCGACGTGAACCGCCTCGCCCAGGTGGTCGGCAACCTGCTCACCAATAGTGCCAAGTACACTCCCCGCGGCGGTCACATCACTCTGCTTGCCGAACGGGAGGCAGACACAGCGGTAATCTCTGTCCTCGATACCGGAATCGGGATTCCCCAGGCGTCTCTTGAACGGGTGTTCGACTTGTTCAGCCAGATCGACCGAACCCTGGAAAAGACGACCGGCGGGCTGGGCATCGGGCTGGCCCTGGTGCGTGGGTTGGTGGAGATGCACGGTGGGAGCGTGACCGCTTTCAGCGATGGGGAAGGGAAGGGGAGCAAGTTCACCGTTCGTTTGCCCCTGCTCGGTACCACGAGGCTTGCACCCGTTGCTAGTAACGGGGTGATGGCGAATGGCACGGCCAACCGCCAGCGGGTACTGGTGGCCGACGACAACGTTGATGCGGCCGACTCGCTCGCGGCCATGCTCCAACTCGCCGGGCACGAGGTACGCGTGGCTCGCGACGGCGTGGAGGCGGTGACGGTGGCCGAGCAGTTCCACCCGCAGTTGATCCTCATGGACGTTGGCATGCCCCGGCTCAACGGCTTGGAGGCCACTCGCCGCATCCGCAGCCAGCCCTGGGGGCGAAAGGTTCGCATCGTCGCCCTCACGGGCTGGGGTCAGGAGGCCGATCGGGAGAAGACGGCCGCTGCCGGATGCGACAGGCATTTTGTCAAGCCGGTATCACTGGCCGACGTCACGGACCTCCTCACCGGCTCTGCCACCACGAGCCATGAATCCCGGTCGACTGAAGCGAGGTAAATGGAGAGCGAGACTGGCCCGAGTCGAGTGAGAGAATCCCGCTCCTATTGGTCAGCCGCAACACGGGCGGGTGAACCATTCTAAAAGTCCGGCTGCACGACCAACCCATCGGCGATGCTCGCGGTGAATGGGTAGGTGTTCATATTCACCGTTGTTCGCACGACGTGGACCGAGCCATCGAGGAACAGGAAGTTCACACCGGACGGATGGGCGGCGCTGAAGTCTTCGGCCACCCCCGCCGCAGCGCTCGGCGGGTGCAGACGGCAGGCGTGCCCCAGTACCATCGCTGCTGGCAGATTGCTCGGGATGCCACCGTAGGTGCTCAGATCGTTCGTACTCCGCCACGTGGCACCCGGAATGATCCCGGCCCAACTCGCCAGGGTGTTTTTCGCGCTCTTCTCCCCAATCGCGATGGTGTTGCTGGTTCCGTCGGTGACGTCGGCCATACGGGTGCGGCTGTTGCGGAAGAATGCCCCCCGCCCACCGATGCCGTCAATCACCAGATGTTGCGTGAGTACGGCGGGCGATTCGCCGAGGAACGGCGTGTTGCCGTAACAGGCGACATAGTTCGATCGCCCGAGGTCGCCGACCAACCCGCCGGCGTTGACGAAGTCGACAGGGCGGATCGGTTCCTGTCGGGGGTCGGAAGGGCAGCGGAGGAATTTGATATCCGCCCCAACAGCGACGCGGTTCTCGGGGGCGACGAGTGGCAGGTCGAAACGAATGATGCGGTGCAAATTGTCCTGTTCGAGGTCCGGGAGGAGGTGGGCGGCCCAGCCCCAGCCGGGGCCAGTGCCGTCGGTGGTGGTGGCATTTGCGGTGTAGCCGGGCGGAAAGCGGTCGTTGCGGTCGTGGAAGTTGTGTAGGGCCAGGCCGATCTGCTTGAGGTTGTTCGAGCATTGGAGGCGTGCGGCGGCCTCGCGGACCTTTTGCACGGCCGGGAGCAAAAGCCCGATCAACACGGCGATAATGGCGATCACGACCAACAGCTCGATCAGCGTGAACGCTTGACGTGGCCAGGAGTTACTGCAATATCGGCATCTGTTTCGCATGGGCTACTCTTTTTAATTAGTTGAGACTAATCGCAAGATTCACACATGCTAGTTCCAGGCCGATGGGATGTCAAGGCGTGGGGAATCGGACCAAATCTTGGCAATGTTGAGAACGTCGAGAACCATCGCACGTGGCCGGGTATCTTGTTCGTCACGTCACCCATCGAGCCGACCCGTATGAGCACCCTTCAACGTCTCACCGACCGCGGGTTGGTGAAGCCACCCCGCTGGCTGCCGGCGAACATGCAGTACGAAACGATCATGGGATCGCTCGCCTACGGGGTGTCGGACGACACCAGCGACTTCGATGTCTACGGTTGGGCCATTCCCCCAAAGGATGACGTATTCCCACACTTACGGGGCGAGATTCCCGGCTTCGGTAAGCAGCACAAGCGGTTCGAGCAGTTTCAGGAACACCACATCCGCGATCCGGATGCCCTGTCTGGCCGCGGCCGCACCTACGATCTGACTCTGTTCGGCATCGTGAAACTCTTCGCCCTGGCGATGGACAACAACCCAAACGTGCTCGACAGCCTGTTCACCCCCGCCGACTGCGTGTTGCACAGTACGCGAGCCGGGAACCTCGTGCGGGAGAACCGCCGGTTGTTCCTGCACCGTGGGGCGTGGGCGAAGTTCAAGGGGTATGCGTACTCGCAGTTACACAAGATCGCCATCAAGCAGCCGACCGGCAAACGCGCGGAGTTGGTGGAGAAACATGGATACGATGTGAAGTTCGGGTACCACGTCGTGCGACTGCTCGGTGAATGCGAGCAGATCTTGATGGAGGGCGACATCGACCTGCGGCGGGATGCCGAGCGGTTGAAGGCGATCCGCCGCGGGGAGTGGGCGGAGGAGCGGCTACGCCAGTGGGCCGCCGACAAGGAGGCGGACTTGGAGCGGGCATTTGCGGCCAGCAAACTCCCCGCCACCCCCGACGAAGCACCCATCCGCAGGTTACTACTGCACTGCCTGGAAGAACACTACGGCAACCTGAGCGACGCCGTGGTGACACCCGACCGTGCCGTGGCGGCCCTTCGGGCGGTGCAGGCCGAGTTGGAGAAGGTCAAGGAGTTGCTGTAAATCTTGAAGTGCTAGCGTGGCGACGGTGTGTGTTGAATCAACCCCGTCGCCACGTTCCCGCTGATTGGAGGACTACTTCGCCACGCCGAGCTTGTAGATGGTGGTCTGGGTGTACTTGTCGCCGGGCTTGAGGGTCACGCTTGGGAACGTCGGCTGGTTCGGCGAGTCGGGGAAGAACTGGGCTTCCAGGCAGAACGCCCCGTACTGCGGGTACGTCGCCCCGCCCTTGCCCGCCACTTTCCCATCCAGGAAGTTGCCGGTGTAGAACTGGATGCCCGGCTCGGTGGTCAGCACCTCCAGCACCCGCCCGCTCTTGGCCTCGGTCACCGTCGCTACCAGTTTCGGGGCTGCCTCCCGCTTCTCCCCATGGGCGTAGTTCAGGTCGTACCCCACCGGGTCAGCCTTGATCTGCTTGATTCGCTCGCCAATCTTCGTCGGCTGGGTGAAGTCGAACGGGGTACCGGCCACTGGCTCCACCTTGCCGGTCGGGATGAGCGTGTCGTCGGTCGGGGTGTACTTGTCGGCGGCCAGCTTCACCATGTGATCCAGAATCGTCCCGCTGGCGTGCCCGCCGAGGTTGAAGTAGCTGTGGTTCGTCAAGTTCACCACGGTCGTCTTGTCGGTCGTGGCGGTGTAGTCGATCTTCAGTTCGTTGGCGTCGGTCCAGGTGTACTGCACGGTGCAGGTCAGGTTGCCGGGGTAGCCCTGGCTGCCGTCCGGGCTGGTGTAAGTCAGCTTCAGCGTCGGCCCGGCGGGGGTCAGGCTCGCCTCCGGCTTCCACACCATCTTGTCGAATCCGAACTCGCCGCCGTGCAGCCCATGCTTGCCGTTGTTCGTCGGCACGCTGTATTCCTTGCCGTCGAGCTTGAACTTGCCGTTGGCGATGCGGTTGGCCACCCGACCGGTGATGCACCCGAAGTACGGCGACGACTTCAGGTAGCCATCAAGGGTGTCGAACCCGAGCACCACGTCGCCGAGTTTGCCGGCGGCGTCGGGCACCACCATCTCGGTGACGATGCCGCCGAGGGTGATGATGCCGACGTAGTTCCCGCTCTTGTTGATGAGGGTGAACTTGGTGATCTTCGACTCGGGACGGAGGGGTTTGGTCTTGTCGTTCGCGTTGGGGATTTCGGGGGCGGTGCCGAACGGCGTCTCCTCGAAGGCAGGGCCGACTTTGGGTTTGAGGTCGGCGGCGGGGGCGAGGGCGGCAGTGGTGAGCATGATGGCGAGAGGGAGTCGCATGGGGAGGGCCTGACGGGGGAGGGAACCGGCGGACAGCATACGCCGGCGGCGTGCAACCGGCGAGGCGGGTGTGTACCTTATCCCGCATCCCCCGCGGAGCCGCCCCATGGCCCTGAAGACGAGCAACCCCGCCCTGAGCGACCATGTCTTTGAACAGGAGAGCCGGTACGCCCTCCCGTCCGACACCGCCATGACCCTCCGCGGCACGGTGGCCAAGACAGGCGCGCTCGTTGGCATCTTGGTCGCCGTCGCCCTGGTGAGTGGGTGGCAAACGTGGCAGTTTCTCGACAAGCCGAGTGAGCGGCCGATGTGGATCGTTGTCGCCCTGGTCGCTTCGTTGATCGCGGCCCTCGTCATCGCCCTCGTCACCAGTGCGAAACCGCGTTGGTCGGCCGTCACAGCCCCACTGTACGCCGCGTGCGAGGGCTGGGCGATCGGCGGCATCAGTACGTTCTTCGAGGCCGAGTACGCCGGCATCGTGGTGCAGGCGGCGGCCCTGACGGTGGGAGCGCTGGTGGCGCTGCTGGTGGTCTACCTGACGGGATTCATCCGCCCGACCGAGAACTTCAAGCTGATGATTGCGGCGGCCACCGGCGGGCTGGCCATCGTGTACGGCATCACGGCCCTGCTCGCCCTGTTCGGGATTCGCGTGCCGTACCTGTTCGACGCCGGGCCGATCGGCATCGTGTTCTCGCTGATCGCCGTGGCGGTGGCGGCGTTCAACCTGGTGTTGCACTTTGACTTCATCGAGAACGGGGTGAAGCGGGGAGCGCCGAAGTACATGGAGTGGTACGCCGGGTTCGGCCTGCTGGTGACGCTGGTGTGGCTGTACATCGAAATTCTGAAGTTGTTGGCGAAGCTACGGCAGCGGGGTCGCAGTTCCTCATGATCCCGCCCGGGTGGCGTTACTCCACCAGCCGGGCGTCGGCAAAGATGACGTCGTCCTGCACGTCGCCGCCGGGGCCGTAGTCCACAATCAGCGTCAACTCCTTCGCTTTTGTCACGTCGAGGCTCAGCGGCTTCACCCCACTGGCGAAGGTGAGGCCGTCGAGCTTCGTCGGCTTGCCGTCCACCAGCACGGTCACATCCACCGCCCCGCGCCGGCCGGTGGTGGCGTCGAGCCCCACCGTCGCCTCGAACCGCCGGTATTTGCCGCCGAGGTCGTAGGTGAGTGTCGTCTTCGGGTGCAGCCCCAGTCCCTTGCCGAATGCCTCTTCGCCGCGGTCGGTCTTCAGCCGTAGCGGGTTCCCCTTCACGCTCTTGTCCGACGCCCACGGCCACGCCACCGCCCCGAAGGCTTCTTCCTTCGCCGCCTTCGGCTTCAGGTCGCTGAGGTACACCGCCTTGCCGCCAAGTACATCGACCGCCACCACATCGGCCACGGGAAGGGTGAGCTTGCCGCCGACGAGCGGGGTGGCTTCGAGCGTCTGGCCGTCGGACGATACGGCACTCACCGTGACCCGCGAACCATCGGAGGTGGTGATGCGGGCAAACGCCCCTTTCGGCTTCTTCACCCGCCCGAGCGA
>JALOQR010000433.1 GCA_025459365.1 Fimbriiglobus sp. | reverse complement strand
CGAGGACCCGCCACGGTGGGCTGTCTGGCCCGAGGAATCGGTCGGCGTAGGCGGCGAACAGGTCGCGGGTGACGACCGTGTCCTTCTTCAGGTCGAGCCGGTAGCAGATCCGTTCGTGGAACTCGGCGAAGTAACGGGAGGAATCGCGGGTCCACTCCGGCCGGCCGGCGGTGACCAGGTCGAACCAGTCGGCGGCGGTCGGCGGCACTTTATTCGTGAAGACTTCGTCGAGGCGCTTGAACCACTTTTCGCGCTCGGAGTCGCCCGGCTTGGCGACCCGCTCGGCAAGCTTCCGGGAAACCTCGTCTTCTGCTTTCACTGCGCGGGCGTACTTCTCCGTCGGGTCGGGGTCGGCGGCGAAAACAGTGGAGCAGAGCCACGCAGTGGCCAGGGCAGGGCGGATCATGGGCACCGGCGGATATCAGGACGACGGGGGCAAGCCCCACGGCAGGCGGGAACCGACCCGAGCAGTGTAACACCCCCTATTGCCATCGTGTACCGCGAAATCCGGCCACCCCTCAGCGCCCTTGCCCGGCCGCCTGAGCTTTCCGCTTGCCCCGCTGCCGCCAGTTCCATTTACCAACCGCATGTTCGCCAGTCTCACGGGGTCCGCCGTGATCCGCACCAAATGCCCGAAGTGCGGTCGGGAAGACGCCGTCGCCGACTACCTCACCGCCCTCCCAATCCTCTGCAACGGGTGCGGGACGCGGGTGACCGTCGGCGAACGGATCGACTCCGCCCCCCTCTTCCCGCCGCCCCCGCCGCGGGCGTCCGCCCCGCCGCCTCCGCCGCCCAAGCCCCAACCGGCCCCGCCGCCTCCGCCGAAGGCCGGTGGAACTGGAGAGCATTGCCGTCTCCTCCCCATTGTTCGTGACCGCCGAGTTCGCCCCGCCCATTGAAGAACCGCCCGCCGCGGTCGATCTGAAGCCGACTCCGGTGGTGCCTGCCGAACTGGTTCGCGTGCTCGACACGGTCGCCCCACTGCCGGTTGAGTTGACGGCAGCGCCTGCACCAAAGCCGCTGGCGCCGCGGTCGGCACCGACTCTGCCGCCACCGCCCGAATTGCCGTTCCCCCTTCCGCTCGCCGGTGTTGGCCGGCGGTTGCTCGCTCGCTTCCTCACACTGCTCGGGCTGGCGGCAATGGTCGGGTTGGGTTTCGCCGTGCTCATCCTGGTGCCGAAGGCGGTCAGCCGCGATGTCTACATCTCGTCGGCCGTGGTCGCCGCATTCCCGGTCATCTACCTCTTGATGAACGCCGCCATGCTCGCTCGCACCGGGCAGGACGTGGGCAAACGCTACGCCGGCGTGCGCATCGTGAACGCCGACGGTAGCCCGGCCACGGAGAAAACGGCCCTGCTGAAACGCGATGCCCTCACCCTCGCTCTCGGCCTGACGGGGATCGGGTTGCTGTACTGGCTGATTGACTTCGCCACCCTGTTCGGCAAGGGTGGGCGCACGCTGCACGACCGCATCGCTGGCACCCGCGTGGTGCGGGCATGAGTGGGATACTGCAATGACTCTCACCGTCGATGTGTTTTCCGACGTCATCTGCCCGTGGTGCTACGTCGGCAAGCGGCGGCTGGAAGCGGCCGTCCGCCAACTCCCCGACCTCGCCGTGCGGGTGCGGTGGCGGGCGTTCCAATTGAACCCGGCCATGCCGACCGAGGGAATGGACCGCCGGGCATATCGCACCCGCAAGTTCGGTACCTGGGAGCGATCGCTCGAACTCGACCGCCAACTGACCGACACCGCCGCCCTGGACGGCCTTGCCTTCGCCTTCGACAAGATCGCCCGCACGCCGAACACCTTCGACGCTCACCGCGTACTCTGGCTCGCCGAGCGGGAAGGGGTGCAAGACGCCGTGGCAGAGGCGCTGTTCAAGGCGTACTTCGTGGACGGGCGGAACTTCGGCGACCGGGCGGAATTGCTCGCCATCGCCGCTACGGCGGGGCTGGACCGCGACCGCGTGACGCGACTGCTCGACAGCGACGAGGGGGCGGCGGAGGTCCGGGCCGACGATGCCGAGGCCCGCGAACTCGGAGCCGAGTCGGTGCCGTTCTTCGTCATCCGCGGGGAGACTCCGGTGGGGATCGCCGGGGCGGTGCCAACGGAGATGCTGGTAGCGGCGTTGACTCACGCGGCCCACCCCAACGCCGGTCCGACCTGCGACGTCGCCCGGGGCACCTGCTGAGCGGAACGCCGCACTTCCGGTGGATTCCCCCGGCGGGCAGTCCGACAATACCAGCAGCCTTACCGCCCGGAGGTCCGCCGTGGCCGCTACCCCCGCTAGCCCCGCCCCCACTACCACCATCACCGACAAACCGACATTCGGCGACGTGTGGGCATTTCGGCTGTTCCTCCTGCTGTTCATGCTCACCCTGATCGTCGGCTTCGCCCATTTTCTCTTGAGCTACTTCAAGCACCAGCAGACCCCATGACGCACGACCCGCACCAGTTCTACGACAACCCGCTAATCGCCCGGTACGCCGGGGCCGAGATGAGTGAGCGGTGGGGGCCGCTCCGCAAGTTCCGCACCTGGCGGCGGCTCTGGCTCGCCCTGGCCGAAGCCGAGCACGAACTTGGCCTGCGGTCGGCCGACGGCACGACGCCCCGCGTTTCCAGCGAACACCTCGCCGAACTGCGTGCCCACCTCGACGATATCGACTTCGACCGGGCGGCCCACCACGAAAAGCAACTCCGTCACGACGTGATGGCGCACGTCCACACTCTCGGCGAGGCGGCACCGGGGTGCAAGGAAATCATCCACCTCGGCGCGACTTCGTGCTACGTCACCGACAACGCCGACCTGATCCTGATGCGGGAGAGCCTGGACGAACTGTGCGGCCGGCTGGCCAACCTGATCGATGCTCTCGCCCGGTTCGCCGAGACCTGGCGCTCCGAGCCGACCCTCGGGTTCACCCACTTCCAGCCCGCCCAACTCACTACCGTCGGTAAGCGGGCGACGCTCTGGTGCTACGATTTCGTGCTGGATTTAAAGGAACTGGAACGCCGTCGGGATGAGTTGCCGTTCCGCGGGGCGAAGGGCACCACCGGCACCCAGGCCAGCTTTCTTGCTCTGTTCCACGGCGACCACGACAAGGTGCGGGCACTCGACGAACTGGTGGCGAAGAAGATGGGCTTCGCGGCCCGCTTCCCCGTGACGGGGCAAACCTACTCCCGCAAGATCGACACGCAGGTGCTCGACGCCCTGAGCGGGCTGGCACAATCCGCCCACAAGTGGGGCAACGACCTGCGGCTGCTCGCCCACCGGCAGGAGATCGACGAACCGTTCGAGGACAAGCAGATCGGCAGTTCGGCGATGGCGTACAAGCGGAACCCGATGCGGGCTGAGCGGCTCTGCTCGCTGTCGCGGTTCCTCATGGGCCTGCCGGCGATGGCCGCCCAGACGCACGCCACCCAGTGGTTCGAACGGACGCTCGACGACTCGGCCGCCCGCCGCCTGTACATCCCTCAGGCGTTCCTGACTGCCGACGCCTGCCTCCGGATCGGGCTGAACGTCGCTCGTGGGCTGGTGGTGAACCGGCCGGTGATCGCTCGCGGGGTGCGCGAGTACCTGCCGTACATGGCAACCGAGAACCTGATCATGGCGGCGGTGGCTGCCGGGGCCGATCGCCAGGACGTCCACGAGGTGATCCGCGTCCACAGCCACGCGGTGACGCAGCGAATCAAGGACGGCGTCGGGGCGAGCACAGAGTTGTTCGATCGGCTGAAGGCCGAGCCGGCGTTCGCCGGGGTGAACTTCGACGCCGCCACCGACCCACGGCTTTAC
>JALOQR010000432.1 GCA_025459365.1 Fimbriiglobus sp. | reverse complement strand
CGAGCTTGCGGTACGCCTTTTTCAGGTCGTTCACCGTACTGCCAGTGTCCTTCAGCCACTTCTCGTTTGGCGTCACGACGGTCACGATCGGCAGCCCGAACTGCTGGGCGAACTCGAAGTCGCGCTCGTCGTGGGCCGGCACGGCCATGATGGCCCCAGTGCCGTAGGTCGCCAGCACGTAGTCAGCGATCCACACCGGGATCTTCTCGCCGTTCACCGGATTGACCGCGAACGCCCCAGTGAACACGCCGGTCTTCTTCTTCGCCAGTTCCGTCCGCTCGAAATCGCTTTTCCGAGCCGCGGCCTCGCGGTACTCCTGAACTGCCCGCTTCTGCTCCGGCGTCGTGATCGTCTCGACCAACGGATGCTCGGGGGCCAGCACCATGTATGTCGCACCGAACAGTGTGTCTGGGCGGGTAGTGAAAACCCGGATGGTCGCGTCGTGGTCGACCAGCTTGAAATCGACCTCGGCCCCCTCGCTCTTGCCGATCCAGTTCCGTTGCATCTGCTTGATGCTCTCGGACCAGTCGAGCGGGGCCAGGTCGTCGATCAGCCGCTCGGCATAAGCGGTGATCCGCATGAGCCACTGCCGCAGCGGCAACCGGACAACGGGGTGACCGCCGCGTTCGCTCTTGCCGTCGATCACTTCCTCGTTGGCCAGCACGGTGCCCAGGCCGGGGCACCAGTTCACCGGGGCTTCGTGTTCGTAGGCCAACCGGTGCCCGTCCACGTACTCCCGCACCGCGGCCTCGCCCTTTGCCTGGACCTCGGACGGTATCGGCAGTTCGCTGATCGGCCGGCCCTTCTTCGCCACTGGGTCGTACCAGGTGTCGTAGATGGTCAGGAAGATCCACTGCGTCCACTTCACGTAGGCTGGGTCGGTGGTGTCAACCTCGCGGTCCCAGTCGTAGCTGAAGCCGAGTTCCTTGATCTGCCGGCGGAAGGTGTTTACGTTTGTCGCGGTGGTAATCCGCGGGTGCTGGCCGGTCTTGATGGCATGCTCTTCGGCAGGCAGGCCGAACGCGTCCCACCCCATCGGGTGCAGCACGTGAAACCCGCTCATCCGCTTGAACCGGGCCAGGATATCGGTGGCCGTGTACCCTTCCGGGTGGCCAACGTGCAGCCCGCTCCCGCTCGGGTACGGGAACATGTCGAGGATGTAAAACTTCTTCTTCCCGCCGTCGGCATCCGGCGTGCGAAATGTCTTGTTGGCTTCCCAAAACTTCTGCCAACGTGGCTCGACGGCGGCGGGGTTGTAACTCGGCATTGCGAAACCTACGGAGCGAGATGGCCAGTGGGTTGAGATATCCGAGCGCGCAGCGCCCGGCCACGAACGGATACCGGCGACAATAGAAAGCGTATGCCGCACGTCTCGAATAGAGTGATCACACACATCCGGAGTTCGCCCATGTTGATCCAGTTGCTGCTTTTCGTGGTCGGCCTCGCCGTGCTTGCGGTTGGGGCGGAGTTGTTCATTCGCGGAGCGGTGCGGGTGGCCCGCAAGCTTGGTATCAGCCCGTTCATCGTCGGCCTGACGCTCGTGGGATTCGGTACGTCGGCCCCGGAGTTGGTGGTGAACCTCTCGGCGGCGATCCAGGGCAACCCCGACATCGCTGTCGGCAATGTGGTCGGCTCGAACATCGCCAACGTCGGCCTGATCCTCGGCATCGCGGCTCTGGTTCGCACCCTCACTGCCGAAATGCGGCTTCTGAAAGTGGAAACCCCACTCGTACTCGTGGCCTCAGTCGCTACCTGGGTGATGGGACTCGACGGCGACATTGGCCGGTGGGACGCGGCGTTGCTGCTGCTCGGATTCGTCGCGGTCATGGTGTATATCACCCTCTCCGCCAAGCGCGAGTCGCCGGCGGTGAAAGAAGAAATCGGCAAGTCGATGCCGAAGCCAGAGCGGATGTGGCTGAGCCTGCTTTTTCTGGTGATTGGCCTCGGCGGTCTAGTCGGCGGTGCCCAACTCATGGTGGACGCGGCGGTGAAACTGGCGGAGAGTTGGGGCATGAGCAAAACGCTGATTGGCCTGACAATCGTGGCCGTCGGGACATCGCTCCCCGAACTGGCGTCGAGCGTCGCGGCAGCAATCCGCGGGCAATCGGACATCGCCGTTGGCAACGTCGTTGGCTCGAATCTGTTCAACTTGCTCCTCATCCTCGGTGCCACCGCCGCCGTCTCACCGTTGCCGGTCGATGACGGAGTGAAGTGGTTTGACTTGCCGGTGATGACCGGCTTTGCTGTCCTCCTGCTGTTGGTTCTGGTGAACGGATTGAAGGTGTACCGCTGGGAGGGAGCACTGCTGCTACTCGCGTACTCTGCCGTTATGGCGTGGGCGGTGATGCGGAGCCGACCGACAGGCTGATTCCTTCCGCCCTTGCGGTATCGGCGTCCAGATACCGTGCTCCAACGACCCATAACCCACCGCCAAGTAGGACCAACACCGAGCATGCGACGAACGCTGTCTGCAAGCTCGCCTGGTCCGCGATGAAGCCGATGATCGGCGGACTGATGGCATCGCCCAGAGCGTGGATGACGAAAATGTTGATCGCGAAGGCGGTAGCCCGAACCGGGGAACGGACGACATTGGCCACTACAGTGTTGGCCGGGCCGGTGTTGAAGAACAAGAAGAAGACGGCGAAGAAGAGCAACCCCCATGCCATTGGGAACGGCACGAACAGGAATGCCAGCAACAGCGGCCACGCGAGCATCGTCGTCCACCCTGCCGCGTGGAAGTATGCCCCCCGTACCCCCCGGCCCCGCAACCAATCGCCGAACCAACCACCGGCAATCGTGGCTACCAAACCAGCAACGACGGTGATACCTCCGAAGTACAAACCGATCTGTCCGAGGGTGATTGATCCCGGAGCGGTGGCCGCGTCGTTCAGGTATTCGGAGTACAGACGTACTTCCTCCACGGTGAGCGTTTCTCCACGCACACGTTCCCAATCGGCATAGGTGA
>JALOQR010000431.1 GCA_025459365.1 Fimbriiglobus sp. | reverse complement strand
GCCCCACCGCCAGTGGACACATGCGTCATCTTGGTATCGAATCCGAACTGCTCGACCGCCTCGGCCGTTTCGCCCCCGCCGACGACTGTCACCGCACCGCTGCTCGCCATCGCCTCGGCGATACCCTTGGTGCCCTTGCTGAACGCTGGCTTCTCGAACCAACCGACCGGCCCGTTCCAGATGACCGTGCCGGCCTGCTTGATCTTGTCACCGTACAGAGCCAGTGTCTTCGGGCCGATATCCACTCCCTCGAATCCAGTGGCGATGTCTCCCTCGAAGACCTGGGTCGTGCCGAGATCGTCGGACTTGGCGGCGAGGGCATCCACCGGCAACGTGATCTTGGATCCGACAAACTGGAGCAACGGTTGAGCAGCGGCCAGTTCCTCCGCGGCAACTTGCGTACTGCCCACCTCTTTTCCAGTTGCCTTTAAAAAGGTGTAAGCCATCTTCCCGCCGATCAGCAGGTGATCCACCTTCTGTAGCAGAGCGTTGATAAAGGCAATCTTGTCGCTCACTTTTGCTCCACCCATTACCGCCAACACTGGGGGCTTCGGCGCTCCCATCAGACCGTTGATGATCTCCAACTCCTTCGCCACGAGCAAGCCAACCGCTCGCGGCTTGCCCGCTGTCTTCAGGTTCGCTGGCACGGCGACCATGCTGGCGTCCTTGTCGTTGTGGCAGGTGCCGAAGGCATCATTGACATAGACATCACCCAGGGCGGCGATGGCGGCGGCGAACTCGGAATCGTTCTTCTGTTCACGAGGGTCGAATCGCACGTTCTCAAGCATCAGTACGCCGCCGGGTTGCAAGGCAGCAACCGCAGCAGTCACCTCCGCCCCCACGACAGTGTTGCCAGCCTTCTTCACCGGCAGTTCGAGCAAGTCGCCGAGACGCTCCGCAACCTTGTCCATCGTCAAGAGCTTGTCCTTCGCCGGGTCGCCACTGGGCCGCCCCAGGTGGCTCATGGCGATCACCGACGCCCCAGCATTGAGCAGGGCCTTGATGGTCGGAATCGCGCCGCGGATGCGGCGGTCGTTCTTGATCTCGCCGCTCACTTTGTCGAGCGGAACGTTGAAATCGACCCGGATAAGCACTTTCTTGCCGGTCAGGTTGCCCAGGTCGGCGATGGTCTTCTTCATTGGTCGGGTATCGGGTCTGGGGTGTGGGGTATGTCGAAGCGTGTCGAGCCACAAGGGGCGAATGGGGCACAGGGGCCGGGTTACCCGACACCCCATACCCCTTACCCGCCAACAGCATTAGCCCTTGCTGACCATGTACTTGATCAGATCGACGCAGCGGTTGCTGTAGCCCCACTCGTTGTCGTACCAGCTCACCAGCTTGAAGAAGTTGCTGTTGAGCTCGATGCCGCTGCCAGCGTCGAAGATGCTGCTCGCCGGATCATGGACGAAGTCGCTGCTGACCACGTCATCCTCGGTGTATTCCAGGATGCCCTTCAGATACGTTTCGCTCGCCTTCTTCATGGCCGCGCAGATGGTCTTGTAGTCGGTCGCCTTCTCCGTCTTCACGGTCAGGTCAACGCAACTCACCGTCGCGGTGGGCACGCGGAAGGCCATACCAGTGAGCTTGCCTTTCACTTCGGGGATGGCCAGCCCGACCGCCTTGGCGGCGCCGGTGGTGCTGGGGATGATGTTCTGGGCTGCGGCTCGGCCCCCTTTCCAGTCCTTCTTTCCACCGGGGCCGTCCACCGTCTTTTGCGTGGCGGTATAGGCGTGGATGGTGGTCATCAGCCCTTCAGCGACCCCAAATCCTTCCTTCAGGAGGACGTGAACGACGGGAGCGAGACAGTTGGTGGTACAGCTCGCATTGCTGATGATGTTGTGTTTGGCGGCGTCGTACTTGTCGTGGTTGACACCCATCACCACGGTAATGTCTTCGCCCTTGCCGGGGGCGGAAATGATGACTTTCTTGGCTCCGGCGGTGATGTGCCCCTTTGCCTTCTCGGCGTCGGTCCACAGGCCGGTGCTCTCGATCACATAGTCGACGCCGAGGTCTTTCCACGGCAGGTCTTTCGGCTCGGCACGCATGGCGAGGCACTTAATGGAGTGCCCGTTCACAACGATTGTGTCTTCCCCCTTGGCCTCGACGCTTCCCTTGAACCGCCCCTGGGTGGTGTCGTACTTGAGCAGGTAGGCGAGGTTGTCGGCGGGCACGAGGTCGTTAACGGCCACCACGTCGAGTTGCTTGCCGAGCAGGCCCTGATCCACCAGGGCGCGGAACACCAGCCGGCCGATCCGCCCGAACCCGTTGATGCCGATCTTCACAGCCATCGCTTACCACTCCATTGAGCCGCCGCCGGAAAAGCGGCACGGCGGGGTGAGGTTACGAGATTAACCTAGACACCCGCCGGGGGATTTCCAGCGGTCCCTCGCCGTGCCCTCGCCAAGCGTGTGAGCACAGTGCGGGGGATCGCGTGTACGACATGTCGAACTGACGAGCAAAAAAATGTCAGACAATCTTGACACACGTCGTTCGGTGCAACTACTCTCTTTTCAGTTCGGGACAGGTTCATCTGTGGTCGCAATCCCCTTCACCTCAGTTGACCGAAGGCATGCTCAACCCGTCTGGAGGTGCCAAATGTTCGGCCGTAGTCGCCTGTTGGGGTGTTTGCTGATGAGTGTCACACTCGGGGTAGCCTGCGCGGCGGACAAGCCGAATCCAGATATCTACGTCGAATTCGACCTCTCGACCCTGAAACCAACGACGGATGAGTTCGATGTGACGTATTCGTTAACCACGTCCGATGCTGCCATCGTTTACACGAACACGGTCAGTACGAGCGGGTTTTTCCGTCCATCGACGATGGCCGGATACCTCAAGGGGAGGTTCGAGAAACAGGGGTACTCAGCGGAGGTGGTAGATGATGTCAAAGTGCGGGTGTACCAGTACGAGAAGGGGGGCGATGCGCACTGGCAGATCCTGACCGCTGGGACGGTGGCCCCGAGCACG
>JALOQR010000430.1 GCA_025459365.1 Fimbriiglobus sp. | reverse complement strand
CGGGTTCACCGACGGCCAGGAGTATCGGGACGAGATCTACATCTTCACCGATGAACCGTACAGCCGCGACAAGCTACGCATCATCATCAGTTGTGAGAAAGGGAGCTTCAAGGAGGCCAAGGACTCCCGCAAGGACGGCGACTACGCCATCAGTTGGTGCAAGGAAGAGGGGAAAGGGAAGGTGTTCTACACCGCGCTCGGGCACGACGAGAAAGTGTGGAAAGACGAGAAGTTCCAGGCGCACCTGTTCGGCGGGCTGGCCTGGGCGACCGGACAGGCGAAGGGCGACGCCACCCCGAGCGGGAAAAAGTAAGCCGGTCGGGGGAATCGGCTGGCTGGCTGGCTCGCGGATTCCCCTCGTCGGTGGCGAACATACGCTAAACTTCACTCGGATCTGATGCGACGACCGAGACGTTCCCGATGTCCGCCATTTCCGTGAGTTGCCCGAACTGTCACACCCGGTTCGCGGTCCCGGCGGGGGCGGCCGGCACCTCCGCCTTGTGCCCGCAATGCCGGGTCGCCGTGCCGGTGTCTGGCGGCGGGCAACCCTCGACCGGGGGCGACGTTCCCGACTTCTCCTACCTGCGAAAGCAGGTTGCCGTCGACGACGACATACTCATTGCCGACGACCCCGAAGACGGCGAGAGCGTCCTGAGTAGTTCGACCGCCCGCCGGCCCTCCCCCCCGACCGTTGTGACCCCCCCGGCCGCCCCGCCCAAGATCATTTACACCCCACCTCCGGTGAGTGTCGACGACCCATTGGCCGACTTGTCTGGTGAGGGGCCGAAGGCGGCTGAATCGCATCCGGAACTGCCGCTTGCCTCTGGCACACCCCGCTGGGTCTGGCCGGTCATTCTGGCGCTGGCGGGGTACTCGGCAGTGGCCACTGCGGCGGCCGCCTGGGGGTGGTTGCGTTCGCCGGTGCCGACAAATCAGGTGCGATAACCTACTCGCGCCCGGCGTGATCTATACTGCCCATTATGACCCCCACTACTCCGGACGCCCGCGAACTCACCCGCCGTGGCCGCGCCTACGCCCGCCGGAACGAGTACGACCGGGCGGTCGAGATGTTCACTGGCGCACTCGACCTCGCCCCGTCCGAGATCGGGGCCTTGTATTCTCGCGGAAACGCGTACATCGCCCTCGCCCGGTACGATGACGCCGTCGCCGATTTCACCGAACTGCTCCGGCACGACCCTGGCCATGTCCCCGGCCTTCACAACCGCGGCACCGCCCGGGTCGAGGTGGGCCAGTACGACGACGCCCTGGCCGATTTCACCGCGGCGATTTCAGCGGCCCCAACCGACCCCGACCCACTCAACGGCCGGGGCGATGTCTATCGCCGTACCGGTCGGTATGCTGAGGCCCTGGTCGACCTGAATAAAGCCATTGAATTGGCCCCACGGGGGGTGCGGGGGTACTTCCTCCGTGGGCAGGTTTTCGCCGAGCAGCACGACCATACAGCGGCGGTCGCCGACTTCGATCGAGTCATTGAATACTCGCCGCGGGCGGTGAAGGCTTACGTGCTACGGGCGGCCAGCCGAGAGCAACTGGGTGACACCGATGGCGCCCTGGCCGATCTGACCGCCGTGCTGCGAATGAATCCCCGGAACACCGATGCAGCCCGCCACCGCGGCCGCATCCATGCCGATCTGGGGTTCCACGCCAAAGCCGCGGCCGACTTCGACTGGGTGCTGCGCCAGTTACCCAAGGATGTCGATGCCATGAACCAGCGGGGAGCGGCCTACGCCGAACTCGGCTGGCACGCCAAGTCGCTGAACGACTTCACCCACGCCGCCGCCCTTTCTCCCGGCGACCCGGACCCGCTGTACAACCGCGGGCTTGCCCACGCCCGCTGCGGTTCGCACGAGGCGGCCGTCGACGACTTCACCGCCGTCCTCGCCCTCCGCCCAGACGACCCCGACGCCTTCCTCCAACGGGGGTACGCCCACCAGCGGTTGCTCGACTACGAGCGGGCGGCGGTCGACTTCACCCGGGTCACGGAACTGGAACCGGCGGGGGTGCGGGGGTACTTCGCGCGGGCGACGGTGCGGCGGTTGATGGACGACTCGGCCGCGGCGGCCGACGCCGACCGGGCGGTGGACCTGGCCCCCGACTCGACAGCCGCCCGGAACCTCCGAGGATCGATCCGCATGGCCGCCGGCGACTTCACCGGGGCGCTGGACGATTTCGCGGCGGTGCTGGCAATCGACGAACACGACGCCAGTGCTCTGAATTTCACCGCGTGGATCCGCGCCACCTGCCGCGACGAGCGGTTCCGCAACGGGGAGGAGGCGGTGGAACTGGCGCAACGGCTGAACGAGGACACTGGCCATCAGGAGGCCGGCTACCTCGACACACTGGCGGCCGCGTGTGCCGCGGCCGGACGGTGGGATCAAGCCGTGAAGTGGGGGGTCAAGGCGGCTGGGTTGGTGCCGGCCGACGAGCGGGCGGCCTACGCCCGGCGGGTAGAACTTTACAAGCTGCAGCAGCCATTCATCGACGAGGCCTAACGACCGCGAAACAGGCCGAGAGGGCGGTGTATTCCCCTCTCTCTCGGCCTGTCCTGGTACCCAGCAGATCCGGTCTTACTTCACCTGCTCGACTTTCACCTTCACGTCGAGCATGGTGGGCTTACCCATGCCAGGAGTGGCGGTCACCCTCACCACATGTTCGGCGGCCGGAGCGTCTTTGTCCGCCTCGATGCTCATCACTGTGTCTGCCGGATCACCGGCCACCACCGTCGGCTTCGCGAATTCCACTTTCAGCCCTTTCGGCGCTTCGGCAGACAACTTCACCGAGTCCTTGAAGTTGTTCCCGCGGTCCAGTGTGAGGTTGACGTTTTTCTTCTCGCCCTGCTTCAGGCTTGGCGTGAGGGCGGGGCCTTTGATCTGGAAAGTGGTGGACGGGTCAACCTTCTGATCGCCCGCGTTGGTACCTGCCCCGGTTCCCCGGTCGTAGGTCGTGCCCCT
>JALOQR010000136.1 GCA_025459365.1 Fimbriiglobus sp. | reverse complement strand
TGGGTCTGCACCCAGGCCCCCACGCGTTCTTCTTCGCCGTTCACGTTGACCGAGTAGACCCAGCGTTGGACCTGGAGCAGCGCCCGTTTGCCATCGCGGACCTGATCAGCCTCGAACAACCTCTTCAAGCGATCGGGAGCGATCAACCCGACCGATTGCTGCTTGGCTTCATTCACCTTCTTCAACTGGTCCTGCAACTCGGTAACCTGTTTCTCGTAATCCTTGAGCGAGCCGGCATAGAGGTGCGACTCGGCCGGCACTTTGAGGGTTTGCTTGCACTTGAAGAAGGGGGAGGTCAGGAACTCCTCCTGGGCGAGTTTCACGTCGGCCACGTCTTTCGGCTTGTTGAAGTTCGGGTTGCGCACACGCACCGCCACCTGGTACTCGTACGACGTGCCCGGTTGGAGGTCGGTGTCGAGGAAGCGGATGAGCATGTGCTTGGTGGCCAGCGGGAACTTGTTCGGGTCGGTCGGCGTCTGGATGCCACCGCCGAGGTTGCCCGGACCACCAGTGCCACCCGGCCCCCCCTGCATCCCGGGGCCACCCTGCATCCCGGGGCCACGAGGGCCACCCGAGCCGTATCCCATCACGCCGGGGCCGCCGTCGTCGCCACCGCCCATCGCCTCGCCACCCATACCGGGCAACCCACCAACGCCGCCGACCCGCCCGCCGCCAGTGCCGTAAGGGTTGTTGGGGTTCTGGCGGTACTGGTCGAGTGCCTTCTTCTTGTCCACCGGCTTCAACTGTTTTTGGAGGGCTTCAAAGTCGGCCACGATGGACGGCATCCGCACGAACTCGGGGTAGTGCTTGATGCTCGGCTCGACCTCACCGGGGACGAGTTGTGGCACGCTCGTCCAGTTGCTCGTGATGAGCGGCATCGGGGCCGCCATCCCCTGATCGAGCCGGAGGAAGTACGGGAGGTAGCCGGTATCGGGCTTGATCGGTGCATCGTACTCGGTGAACTCCTGCCGATAGCGGCCGGCGTGATCGAAGTCTTCCCACGCACCAGTGCCATCGGGCCGAACGATCCGTCGCTGAACGACGAAACCGGCGAACACGGGGGCGGCCAGGCTGTTGGCAGTCAACGTCGTGCCGGTCGAGCCGCCCATGCCGCCCATGCCAGCGCCAGCGCCACCGCCACCCGCGAGTTCACCGGCCCCTGCGCCACCGCGAGGCCCACCGGGCATCCCAGGGCCACCCATTCCAGGTCCGCCCATCCCAGGGCCACCGCCGGGCATCCCAGTGCCACCGCCCGAGTTGATGCCGGTATTCAGAGTCGAGTAAGGAACGATCGCCCCGGTCTCGGGATCGGTGGCGAACAGTTTCTCGGGAGAGGTTTCGGCGATCGCCTGACGGACGTTGGGCAGGCGGAGGGATCGCTGGAACTCACGGAGTTGTTCTTCGAGCGGATACGAGAGCTGAATCAGCCCCATCCGCACGGGGAACACGCCGTAGGCCGGGAGGGCCACCTTCCCCGACTCCAGCACCTTGGAAAGCTCCTTCCACTCGGTCACGTCCTCGGCTTTGCGACCACCGGAGATCTGGCCGGGCTGGAAGAACCCTGGGGGGCCGCCTGAACTGTCCCCGCCGTCGAAGTCGCCGCCGCCCATGCCACCACCCGGCAGGCCACCACCACCGGGCAGGCCACCACCACCCGGCAAGCCACCGCCGCCTTGCATGCCACCCCGTCCGCCGCCGCCCGGCGGTACTTGCCCGCCCCCCGCCGGCGGCTGGTTCTTCTTCTTCTGTTTGCCGTTCTTTTGCAGACTGTCCTTGAGGAGGTCTTTCGCCTGCTGAGTGGTGATCTTCGGGTCCACCTGCTTCGTGATCCACAGAGCGAGGAAGTCCTCGATGTTGCCGTCCGCGTCTCGCTTGAAGTGGTCGCGCGGTTGCTTGCGGATGTTCACCACGTAGTAGTCGATCTGCGAATCGATTGGCGGGAGGACGCTCGGCCGCTGGCGGAACCGGTCGGGCCACACGGTCGGCTCGAACGGCGTCGAGTTCGACACCTGGAACCGCTCTTTCGGGATGGGGGTGTACTCCGGCATCGGCTTCGGCGGATCCGCCGGCGGAGCCTCCTGGCTGCTCAGCTTGCTTTTCACCTGCTGAACGCCGGTGTCGAGTTGGGACTTGCCGGCGGTGGGGTCGGTCTTGCCGAGGGCGCTAGCCACGCCCCACACCAGGAACAAAGCGGCCAGCCCGAGCGCTCCGAACAGGAGGAACTTCTCTCCCCGTTCGAGAAGCAGGGCTTTGAAGTCGATCTTTCCGGCCATGGGTCACTCCCCGTAGGGGAAGGGTGGTGCAGTGGTATGAGGGGGAACGTTACTTGCCCGACGGCGTGGCCGGGGGGTCCTTCTTCGGTTGGTCGGCCGGTTCTTTCTTGTCGTCGGCCGGAGGGGTTGTCGGTTGTTTCTTGTCGTCGGTCGGTGGAGTCGTCGGGGCGGGTTGCCCCATCGGTTCTGGTTTGGGCGTCGGCTGCCCCATCGGCATTGGCTGTCCCATCGGGTCGGCAGGGTTCGCGTTCGCGTCGTCGGGCTTCTTCACCTCGGGGGGCACCTGCTCATACATGGAGACAAAGCCAAACAGGGCGAGTTCGCACAGGTTGGCGTTGGCCTCGCTCGGAATGGTGCCCGCGGTCGTTGTGGTGCCAGACGGGAAGCCAGGAGCGCCAGGTTCCCCGCTGCCATCGGGGTTCCCCGCCGCCCCCCCAGGCCCACCCGAGCCGAAACCACCAGGCCCGCTAGAACCCGGCACGCCCGGAGGGCCAAAACCACCCGGCCCACCGGGGGGGCCAAAGCCGCCCGGCGTGGCAGGGGTCGTACCAGCCGCACCGGGCAGCGGCGGAAGGGTGCCCTTGAACCGCGCCCACTGCGTTTGCGTGATCTGGAAGTGCAGTGGGGAGTTGGTGTACGCCACCATGAGATCGTTCACGAAACTGTTGTCGATGACCACCGAGAGGCCGACCGGCATGCGGCGGACGTCGTCGGTTCGCTTCACATAGCGTTTCTTGTTGCCCAGGAGCACCGACTGCACAGTGCCGAACTTGGCACCTCGTGCCGCTCCACTCATCCCGGCGTTCATACCAGGGCCACCTTCCCCTTCGCCACCGGGGCCACCAAAGCCGCCGGGGCCACCACGACCTCCGACCTCGGGGAAACCACCGGGCTGGCTCGGGTCGCCACCGGCCGTGGGATCGGCGGTCGGGTTCGCCGCTTCATCGGCCTCGATGTGCTTCGGAAGCACCAGTTCGGCGGCTTTGTTGCGGTGATCGAGCATCCCCAACTCGATGGTGTTCACGAGGCGCACGGGCACGGTCGCTTCGTCGAACTTCTGCTGCACACGGGTGAGCTTACTCACCCCGCCGGCGTAGCGGATCTCTTCGGTCGGGCAATTGATCGTGAGGTTGCCGGGCACGCTCTCCCCGCGGATCTCGTACCGCATGTCTGGCTCGCTCTCAGTTCCGCGCCGGTCGCTAAACCACAACTGCACGACCATCGCCTTGTTCAGGCCGAGCGGTTGCAGGTGGGAGGTGCGATTCCGCAGGGTACCAGTGAGCACCTGGGCGTTGCCCTGCTGTTTCACTTCCAGGTTGAGTTCCCAGGTCCGGTTGCGGAAGGTCCACTTCAGTTCGCCGTCCTTCACGGTCTTGGGAGTAACGTTCTCGAACAGAGCAGCGGCGTCGTTCACTTTCTTGATTGGATCGAGCAACCCCCGCTGCACCCAGAAGTCTTCCAGGGCGAGCCAGAATGGTTCCGGTTCGACCTGAATGGTTCCCCACTCGGTGACAGTGCGGAGAATGTTGCGATAGTTCGCGTTGTTGGCGTATCGCGTGGGTGCGATGGCGTTGGACGCTTCGGTGTAGCCTCGGTCGAATGCTTCCCGGAGCACCTGCGGGTCGGTCACCCGCCCGGTCAGGTTGAACTTCTGGCCGAATTTCAGATCTTGTTGGGCGAGGGTGCGAAATTCGAGTTTCGGGCTATTCGGCCAGGTGAACAACCCGGCCGACTTCTGTTCCTCGTAGTTCCGCTCCCACAGCTTTTTGCGGTTTCCTTCGAGGTCGTCGACCTGTGCGACCATCGCCTTGAGCTGGCCGTCAGTCTTGACCTCGTTCGGCTTGAGGCCGTCCTTGGCCGACTTCAATTCTTCCGACGCCGCTTTCACCGCCGACCCGACCATGCCGAGCATGATGAGCACGGCAATGGCCGGGAGCAGGACAGCGGCGATGGCCACGATCCAGAAGTGGTACTTCAGTGCGGGGCTGGTGGTCGCCATGAGTGAGGTTTCGCCGGGGTGGTCGGGGTGGTGGAGTTTACGGGTGCGGTTACTGCGGGGCAGCGGATTCAGTCGCGGTACCCGGTTCCATCCAGATGAAGTAGACGATGAACTCGGTCAACTGCTTGGTGTTTTTGGCGTTGGCCGGCGGGGCGACGGGTCCACCCGGCACGCCACCACCGGCGACACCACCACCGGCGACGCCACCACCGGCCGCGCCGGGCATTCCGGGCATTCCGGGCATTCCGGGCATTCCGGGCATCCCTGGGCCACCACCCCCTGACATCCCGCCTTCGAAACCGCCCTCCCCGCCAAACCCGCCCGGCAGACCGGCGGCCGACGAGCCGGAGTTACGGAGCAAGCCGACCCACGTTCCGCCGGCCGCTCCCGGCATCGCGCCGCCCCCTTCCGCCCCTGGCATGCCAGGCATGCCGGGCATACCACCACGACCGCCGGCCATCGGTTCGCCCCCTTCACCGGGTGCGGCAGCGGCGACGCCGGCTGCGAGCAGGCGATCGAGGTAGCTGGTGGTGGCAAGGGTGAGGGTGAGCGGTTGGTCCTTCCGTGCGGGGTCGTTCGCCTTGGTCACCTTCTGGCCGAACAGGAACGCATGGCTGATCTTGCCGAGGACGGGGTCTTTTTTCGGGTCTTTCAGGTCGGGGATGATCGCCCCCACCTTGGTCGGGTCGGTTTCGAGAGCGAACTTGGTGCCAGCCTCTTGCAGGTTTCGCACGAGCGTGTGGCGGACGAAGTCGAAGCCATCGACGTGGTACGTGTACCCGCGGACTTCCACCACCCAACCCGCGCCGGCCGGAGCCTTCGGGTTGAACTTGTGCCACGGGTTGTTGGGCTTCACGTTGGGCGAGTCGGAGGCTTCCCGCTCGGCCGCCAGTTTCAACTCTTCCTTCTCTTTCGGTGTCTCACCCGGCGGGGTGGGGCTGGCCGGGAGTGGGAGGGTGCGTTCATCGAGCAGGTCGCCGACGATATTCAACCCGAACGGATCTTTCTTCGCCTGGCTGTTGGCGGTGTCGAGGAACTGCTGGAGGTTATCCGTCCAGCGGGCATCGACGGCCTCGATGTTGACGAGGGGGAGGAGTTCAACCTTGGTATTCTCGTACAGTTTGTCGGCCGACACGCCGGCCCGCACCCGTTGGGTGTAAAGGGCAATCGCCTCGGCGGCGCCGGCGAGTTGGAGGTACTCGTACTGGGCTTTCCAGTATTCCTTGTCGGCGGCAGGCCTCTCCGGGCGGGCCGGCAGAAGGAGGTTGCCGGCATCCACCGGGGTTTTGCCATCAGGCCCGAAGAGGTAGTCGTACTGGCGATCGGACGGGGCATTGGGGTTGTAGACGTAGAGCGGCGGGCGGGGCAAGGCGGTGGCGATCACCTCGTGCAACCGTACCCAATTCAGCCGCTCTTCGTTGCCGGCCACCAGCGCCTTCACTTCGGCCATCTTCTGATCGACCTTGCTTTTCTGCGAACTGAACTCACCGTCGCGGGCCTTCGCTTGTTCGGCCGCCGACTTGGCGTTCTTCATGGCCGCCTGCAGGTTGCTGTCGGTGGCCGCCCCGTACTGGCAGCCGTGGCCCATCGCCACAGTGCCGACACCGAGGAGCAAACTGGCCGCGGTGGCCGCCACCCACGGCTTCTTCGCCCGGATCATGCGGTCGCGGTGGATCTCCTGCGGAAGCAGGTTGGTGCGTAGGAGGGCGTAGCGCTTCTGCTGCTCGGGATCGATTTCGAGCGACGACAACCCTTGCAGAGCCAGCCCGTAAGCCACCGGGAAGGTGAGAGCGTTCTCCTGGAATACGGCGTCGGTCAGCACCGCTTCGCCGGCGACCCCGTCGATGGTGTTCGGCTTCCGCACTTCCAAGCTGAGCTTTTCCGACAGGTACTTCTGCAAACCCGGCAGCTTGAACGCGCTTCCGAGGCCGACCATGTACGCCACGTGGGCATCGCGGTGGGTGTTGGTGAAGTATCCGAGCGACCGCTGCACCTCACCCACGAAGTCGGTGAGCACCGGGCGAAGAGCTTTCAGGATTTGCGCCAGGTCAGGCGACTTGGCGGCGTTGCGTTTCAGGTGCTCGGCCTTGGCGAAGGTGAGCTTCATCTCCTTGGTGAGCACGCGGGTGAAGTTGCTCCCGCCAAGTGGCACCGGCCGCTGCCAGATCACCTTCGCACCGTCGGTGATGAGCAGGTTCGACCCCTGGGTGCCGATGTCGAGGATGACGACGCAGCGCTTTTTCTTTCCGGGAGGCAGTTCGCCCGTTTCTTCGGCCGGGCTATCCCCGCCCCGCTTCTTGAGCAATTCGTAAGTGGCGTAGTTGGCCAGCGCGAGGGGGGCCATCTGCACGAGGTGAACTTCGGCCTTCACTCCCTGGTAGTGGGCCAGGTGCCGGCTGATGATGTCTCGCTTCATCGCGAACAGGCCGATTTCTGTCTCCATCGCGAACCCACCAATCACCTCCTGTTTGTCGGAGAGGCGTTGGAAGTCCCACACGACTTCTTCAAGGGGAAACGGGATCTGTTGCTTGGCCTCAAACTTCACGATCTCGTTGACCTTCTTCTCTTCCACCGGCGGCAGTTTCACGAACCGCACCAGGCCGGCCTGGCCGGGCACGCCGATCGCGACATGATCGCGACCGAGAGGGTTGCGGGAGAGGAAGGTTTCGAGTGCCTCACGGGTGAGGGCATCGGGGTCGGCGTCGGGCTGAGAGAGAATTTTCGGGTGTTCGATGTAGTCGAACGCGGTGGCCGTGGGCTGGCCCTCGATGACCTCCAGGCGGAGCGCTTTCAGAGCGCACTCACCGATGTCGATGCCCCAGATGCCGGTCGTCTTGGCCATGTGACGTCTCGTTCTGCGGTGCCCCGGCGAGCGAGCGGCCGGGGAGAAGGTTCGACACGGTAACACGGCCCGAGAGGCCACGTCAATTGTGTGAACGGAGGGTGAGCGGGTTTGTTGGCGCCGCCGCCGGTAACGTCGGCAGGCGTGTCTCTTTCATTTCCCGATACGCCCGACCTGCCCTGTCGTCTACCATAGAACCCGATGACTGTCCCTACCCCACCTGGAGGCTGCCCGTGAGCCCTTCCTCCTCTCCCTCCCCTCGCTGGGTTGTGCCGGTTGTAGTGGCCTGCACGCTCACCGTTGCTGTGGCCGTGGTCGTTCTGGTGAGTACCCCCCGCCCAGGGAGTCCCCCCCAACTTTCCGCCGCCCAGAACCCGCCCAAAGAACGAGCCAAGGCACCGGAGTTCCCGGACAAGATGGACTGGCTGAACACCGCCGGGCCACTCAAACTCGCCGACCTGAAGGGGAAGATCGTCCTGCTCGACTTCTGGACCTTGTGCTGCATCAACTGCATTCACATCTTACCCGACCTCGCCAAGCTGGAGAAGAAGTACGAGAAGGAACTGGTGGTCATCGGCGTTCACTCGGCCAAGTTCGAGAACGAGAAGGATACCAAGAGTATTCGTAAGGCCGTACTGCGTTACGAGATCGCTCACCCCGTGGTGAACGACGCCGACCACAAAATCTGGGATTCCTACGAGGTGAGTTCGTGGCCCACCTTCGCACTCATCGATGCCGAAGGTAAGTTCGTCGGCGTCACATCTGGCGAGGGCAACCTCGAACTGCTCGACACGGTCATCGGCAAGCTCGTCGAGGAGGCCAAAGACAAGAAAGTGCTGAACGATAAGCCGATGCGGTTCGACCTCGTGCGTTACCGCGAAGCCGGCGATACCCCCCTCTTCTTCCCCGGTAAAGTTCTGGCCGACGAGAAGTCCGATCGCCTCTTCGTCGCTGACAGCACCCACCACCGAATTGTCGTCACCAACTTGAAAGGCGAGAAACAGGCTGTCATCGGCACCGGCACGCCGGGAAGCAAGGACGGCAAGTTCGCCGAGGTCCAGTTCGACGACCCGCAGGGGATGGCACTGGTCGGCGATACCCTGTACATCGCCGACCGCAAAAACCACACTATCCGCGCGGCCGATCTGAAAGGTGGGACCGTCAAAACCGTCGCCGGCACCGGGCAGCAGGCCCGCGACACCCGCACCATCGACACCCCCGCCGACCCGCTCAAGACCGGCCTGAACAGCCCGTGGGACCTGCTCAAAGTCGGCGACACCCTGTTCGTCGCCATGGCCGGGCACCACCAGATCTGGGCCTACGACCTGAAGGCAAACAAGATCCAGAGCTACTCCGGCACCGGGCGGGAGAACATCGACGACGGCCCGCTGTACGCCGCCAACTACGGCCAGCCGTCCGGGTTGGCAGCTGACGACAAGTATCTGTACGTGGCCGACAGCGAGGGAAGCGCCATCCGCCGCTTACCGCACAACGGCGAGGGGCGGGTGAGCACACTCATCGGCAGCCCCGGCCGCGGCAGCCTGTTCTACTTCGGCGATGTCGACGGCCCCGCCGACAAGGCCAAGCTCCAACACGCCCTCGGAGTCGCCGTTTACAACGACAAACTGCTCATCACCGACACCTACAACAGCAAGCTCAAGGAGTACGACCCCGCGACGAAGACGCTCAAGACGCTGCTCGGCGGGGAGGCAAAGGACCCGGCGTTCAACGAGCCGGCCGGATTGAGCGTGGCCGGCGGAAAATTGTACGTCGCCGACACCAACGCCCACCGCATTCGGGTGGTCGACCTGAAGACGATGGCGGTGAGTACGCTGGAGTTGAAAGGCGTCGAACCGCCCCCACCGCAGAAGGAGTGGCTGCCGCCCAAGAAGGACGGGAAGTAAACTCAGCGACGCTTGCAGGCACCTGGCGATGACAACTCCCGTCCTCGCCAGGTGCCTGCAACCGGCCGACGACGATACACTACCCGTATGCCGCGCTCGCTCCTACCGCTGACGCTGCTCCTCGCCGTCGCCGGCCCGGCACTCGCTCACGTCTTGCCCGAGGCCGAGTTCACCCGCCGCATTGAAGTCCGCCTCGACCCCGCCGGGGTCACCGTTCGCTACGCCCTCACGCTCTCCGAGGAGTCGATGCTCCTCGACGGGCACACGTTCATCACCGACGCCGACCGCGGCAAACTCGGGCTGAACTTCCCCAAGGAGAAGTTCTTCGGCTGGTACGTCGGGGCGAAGGGGGAGCGGATGGCCGGGTCGTTTATCGCCCTGCTCGATGGCCGTGAGGTGCGGTTCCGGTTCGTGAAGGGCGAGGGCACCCGCGACGACCACAACAAGCAGATCCGCTTCGAGTTCCGCGCCGACTGGCCGCCCCTCTCCGCCGCCGAGCACCGGTTCGAGTTCACCGACGCCACCCAGTTCGTCGGGCGGGACGGCAAGTCGGTATCCGAGGAGGCCGACGGGGCGGTGAAACTGACCGTCGATGCGGCCGGTACGAACCCATTCGCTGCGTTCGATTCGGACGAACCCCCCGCCCGCCTGCACGAACTACGGAAACTGCTCAAACCCGGCGAGGAACTGCAACGACGGCAGGGGTCGGCCACCTTCACACTGAAGCCGGAGCACGTGTTCACGCCGCCGGCCCCGACGCCGGATTCGCCCCCGGAAGTCGGGGTGACGCCCGACGAACGCGGCATCTGGGAGCAGTTCCACGACCGCGGGCTGAAGGCGCTGCTCGACTCGAACGTCGGCGTCGGGCTGTTGCTGGTGTTGTCGGCGCTCTTTGGTGCGGCCCACGCCTTCACCCCAGGCCACGGCAAGACGATGGTAGCGGCGTACCTCGTCGGCGAGCGCGGCACCGTCTGGCACGCCGTTATGCTCGGGGTCACCGCCACCGTCGCCCACACCGGGAGCGTGATTGCGGTCGCGATTGGGCTGTGGGCCGTGTACGGCAACACGGTGCCGCCCGCCACCGTGCAAAGTTGGCTGATGATGGCGGGCGGGCTGTTCATCTTCGCGGTCGGGTTCTGGCTGTTCGTGCAGCGGATGCGGAACCGGGCCGACCACGTTCATCTGTTCGGGGCCGACCACACCCACGGGCCAGACGGATCGGTAACGTACCACACCCCGGCGGACGGGCCGAAGTCGAAGCTCGGGTGGGTGCGGGTGGTGCTGCTCGGGCTGGGCGGGGGAATCATCCCGTGCTGGGACGCGGTAATGATGCTTCTGCTAGCGATGGCCCAGGGGCAGATCCGCCTGGCTGTGCCGTTGCTGCTGGCGTTCAGCGTCGGGCTGGCGGCGGTGATGATCCTGCTCGGCCTGGCGGTACTCGGCGTCAACCGCCTCGGCGGGCGGCGGTTCGGCGAATCGCGGTGGTTCCGCTACCTGCCGGTCGCCAGCGCCCTGCTGCTCGTCGTCGTCGGCGTGTGGTTCCTCCGCGACGGCTTCCAGATGCTGAGTGCCCAATGACCCTCTTCCCCGCCCTGCTCGCCCTCGCACTGGCCGCCGACCCGAAGCCGGCCTTCCCCCTGTTCGTCGCCCACACCACCGACCCGACCGCGAAGGCCGGTACTCTGGCCAAGCTTGCCCCGGACTTCGCCGTCACCCTCACCGAGCCGGCCGCCGCCACCCCCACCGGCGAACTTGTGTCCCTCCGCCGGGCCGACCGGCCGCTGCCCGCGCCACCCACCACTGCCCACGTCCGCCTCGCCAACGGCGACCTCCTCCGCTTGCAGGACGCCACGGCCGCCGACGACGCCACCCTCACCGCCTTCCTCCGCCTCGGCGACGCCCGGCCACAGCCGCTGGCCCTGCCCCTCACCGCCCTGAGCGTCGTCTGGTTCACCGACCCGCCGGCCGATACTCCGTTCGACCCCGCCGGCTACTCCTGGTTCGACCCAGCCAAGAAGCAGGACGCCCTGCTCCTCCGCAACGGCGACATCGTCCGCGGGGCGGTGGAGAAACTCGCCGGCGACGCCGAGGGCGTGGTGGT
>JALOQR010000429.1 GCA_025459365.1 Fimbriiglobus sp. | reverse complement strand
CCCGCGCCTGTCGCTTCACCGCACCCCCGCCGAGCCAGTTCAGCACGCACCGTTTCAGCCGCACACCGGGCACGCGGAGCAGCGTGTTCAGCGGTTCGCGCACCCGCCGCACGAACGGTTTCGGCGAGTGCTCGGCAAGCAGTTTCAGCAGCACTTCGCCGACCGGGCGGAAGATGTGGATGTGGTGGTGGCCGTTCATGCTCGCCGGCGGGCGGCCGATCAGTTCGAGGAACCGCCGGTGCTGGGCGGTCAATTCGGCGTCGATTTCCGTCCGGTTCACCTGCCCGCGGAGGAGGCGTTTCAGGAACGTGCCGAGCGGGTGAAACCGCCCACGGTCGTCCACGAGCGTCGGCACCTGTGCGGCGGGGAGCACCGGCGCGTCCATCGTCAAGCAGGGGTGCCAGCCGAGTTCGAGGTGTTGGCCGGACTGCTGCCACTGCCACACACACTCTTCGACGTGCGGGGAGTTGACGAGCACCACGGCGGAAGTGACGACGCCGGCGGCGGCCAGGTCAAGGATGCCGCGGGAGGTGGCTGGGCCGACGCCGAAGTCGTCGGCGGTGACGATCAGGCGACGGGGCATCTCAGGCGGCCTTCGCCACCGGCGGGGTGGCGGTGAGCGTCGGCAGGGTCCGCTTCTTCCATCGCTTGCGGATGGCCCAGAGTTCGCGGAGCATGCGGAACCCGGTCATGGTGCTGGTGGTGCTCCCTTCTTCGTATTTCACGCGCACCGGCAGTTCGGTCACCGGGATGCCGGCCCGCTTGCACGCCAGGAGGAGTTCGCAGTCGAACCCGAACCCATCGCAGCTCAAGTGCGGGAGAAGGTGTTCGATCACGTCGGCGGTGAAGGCCTTCAGCCCCGCTTGCGTGTCTGGGTGCGGCAAACCGACGGTGAAGCGGGTCGCAGCGTGGAAGGCGATGCTCTGCAGTTTGCGGCGGAAGGCGTACCACAGCATGCGGTCGGGGATGAGCAGCAGGCTGTCCGGGTGCGGACGACTGGCGATGGCCACCGGCGTGGCGTCGCTCACCTGCCCCACCACCCGTAGCACGTCGTCGAAGTCATAGGCCAGGTCGACGTCAGTGAATGCCCGCACGTGGCCAGAGGCGGCGGCCAGCCCAGTACGAACAGCGTGCCCCTTGCCTCGGTTGGCCGCGTAAGCCAGTACCTTCACCCGCGGGTCGGAATCGGCGTCGGCGAGGCGGTCGAGGCGGTCGGCGGTGCCGTCGGTGCAGCCGTCGAGGACGAACAGCACTTCCCACGCCTCGGGGCGCGACCGCACGAATTGGAGGACCGACGCCCAAATGGAATCGATCTTCTCACCCGGGTTGTACGTCGGCAAAACAAGACTGATCAACGCGGGACTCCAGCAAGTCGGGCTAACTTACCCGTCTGGAGAAAGCGCGGGTAGATCAAGTTGGAGGACACCGGCGGCGTTCGACCGCCTATAGCAACCCCATGACTGCACCCATCCGGTATCTGGTCCGCCGGCAGGAGTTCGCCCCGTCCGTCGCCGGGGTGCAGCGGGTGTTGCCCGAGAAGTGGGCGACCGTTGCCACCTTCGCCAAGCCCGCTGACGCCCACGCCGAATGCGCGAAACTGCTTGCTCACGCCCGCCGCACGCTGAACCCCTTCCAACTCGGCGGTCCGAGCCTCTTCTACCAAACCTCGCTCCCGCCCTACGCCTTCCACGACTACCTGCTCGACCACGGCCTCACTCCACCGCCAACGGCGCTCAGCAGCAGCCCGAACTACGTCTTCTGGTGGGTCAAGAACAACCGCACGTTCACCGACGACGACCGGGCGGTGGTGTGGCGGGCGTGCGACAAGCTGAAGGTGTTCGATGTGACCGAAGAGGATGACCGACAGGCCGCATGGCTGGTGGTGGAGAACGAGTGGCTAGACGAGAACCGTGCACGATACTTCGACTCCGAAGGCCCTGACCAGCGATACCGGGTACAAGTGGCCGAGCGATTCGAGGTGCGAGAGGTGCATCGTTCACGGCGAGACGCCAGCCGGGCGGAGCAGCAGTTGGCCGCCCTCCTTCGTGAAGAGTCCGAAGACGACGGCGTACTGTACTTCGATGCCGAGGGGAAAAATCACGAATGGGCGGCCGCCCCGCTTTTCTCCGTCCGTAAGGTGCCGGCAGTCGGCGATTTGAACGGCTCGTCGGCGTTCGTCGTCGCCCGTCGGCGGCTGGCCGATGAGCCGACCTCCCTACCCCGGTGGGAGGTGTGGGAGCAACTCGGTTATGGGAACGGGCGGGAATTGCTGTTCGCGGTCGGCGACGGGGAATCGGCCGATGGACACCTCGTCGAGATGGTCCGCAAGGCCCGCCGCACGGTGAACCCGTTCGCCCTGATCGGCGATGAGTTCACCCGCCGGCCGCTCGCCACCCACGCCGTCACGGACGCCGAACCGGACGAGTTACCCAACGGCCTGTCTGTGGAGGACGCCTTCGCCACTCTCCGCCGGCTTGACACCACACCGCCACCGCCGGACGCCGACGACCTGCTCGCCGGCTGGTACGACCAGGTGGTGCAGTGGTCGCCCGAGTTCGTGGATGTGATCTGGGGGACGTTCGCCGACTTCCGGCTGTTCGAGGTGGTCGAGGTGCCGTTCGGTTAGCCCGGCGGTGTGCGGTGGGAACACCGCGCTGAAGGGCGGACCCCAACGGAGGCGGAGGTGTAGGAGTCCGCCCTTTTGGGCGAGAGTTGACTATGCCACCCTGAAGGGCGGACCCCAACGGAGGTGGTGTAGGAGTCCGCCCTTTCGGGCGAGAGTTGACTACACCGCCCTGAAGGGTGGACCCCAACAGAGGCGGATTCGTCGAAACGGCTCAATCCGTCGGACCCGAGCGAGAGACGCCTTCGCCCGCGACCTCACTCCGCCACCGTCACCGTCGCGTCGGTGATGGTGAACAGCAGTCGCTCCGGGTCGGTGGTGTTCAGCTTCCACTTGCCCGTCACCGTCACCGGCCCGGTAGTGAACGGCACCCGCTTC
>JALOQR010000428.1 GCA_025459365.1 Fimbriiglobus sp. | reverse complement strand
CGGTGATCCGGCTGCTGCCGGCCGTCAACATCAGTCATGAGCAGATCGACGAGGGCTGTGCGGTGATCGGGGAAGTGTTGATGGGAATGACGTAACGGTGAAAGTGACTATCTCGCCCCAGGGTTTTCACTCTGGGCTTCTAACGCCGACCCCTCTGGGGCGAAGACAGGTTCCGCGAATGCCGCATTTCCTGAACCTCATCGACCAACCGGCCGAGTTGCTCGCGCGGTTGCTCGACCGCGCCGCGGCTCTCAAAGCCGATCGTACCACCGGCCGCACCGCTCTGGCCGGTAGGGTCGTCGGCCTGGTGTTCGAGAAGCCTTCCCTCCGCACGCGGGTGAGCTTCGAGGCAGCCACCGCCCAACTCGGCGGGACGAGCCTGTTCTTCCCTGGCAACGAGATCGGCCTCGGCTGGCGGGAACCGCTGCCCGATTTCGCCCGCGTCATGAGCCGGTACATTGACTGCCTGGTGCTGCGGACGTTCAAGCACGACACCGTGCTGGCGCTGGCCGAGCACGGCGAGATCCCGGTGGTAAACGGCCTCTCCGACCGCTCGCACCCGTGCCAGGCGATGGCCGACCTGTTGACGGTGCGGGAGCACTGCGGCGGGGTGAAGGGGAAGACGATCGTGTTCGTCGGCGATGGGAACAATGTGTCGATGTCGCTCGCGGTCGGGTGCGGTAAGCTCGGGGCGCGATTTGTGCTTGCCTGCCCGAAGGGGTACGCCTTCGACGAAACATTCAAGAAGAACTACACCGAGAAGATCGGCGGTGATTTCCCCGAAATACTGCACGACCCACTGGCGGCGGTGGCGAACGCCGACGTGATCTACACCGACGTGTGGACCAGCATGGGCCAGGAGGCCGAGCGAGAGACGCGTCTGCGGAAGTTCGCCAAGTTTCAGGTGAATGAGAAACTGCTGGCGAAAGCCCCGCCGCATTGCAAAGTGCTGCACTGCCTGCCCGCCCACCGCGGGGAGGAGATCACCGACGGGGTGATGGAGGGATCGGCGAGCGTGGTCTTCGACCAAGCCGAGAACCGCCTGCACGCTCAGAAAGCAGTCCTGGAGTGGCTGCTTGCTGTGGGGCGATGAGGTAAACTAGTCTTGCCCCTTCGCCCTATGTGCTCGCTCCCATGCCCGTCTTGCTCCTGTCCCTGGCCGATGGCCCGAGCATCCTGCTCGATAAACCGATTCTGTTGTTCGGTCGCCATGCCGAGTGCGACGTAGTGCTGAACTCAAAGAAGGTGTCGCGGCGGCACTGCTGCCTTGCGCAAGTCAACGATTACCTGGTGGTGCGAGATCTCGGCAGCACGAACGGGGTAAAGGTCAACGGTCGGAGAGTGAACGAGGGGCGGTTGCGGTTCGGCGACGAGTTGGAAATCGGCAACTTTCGCTTTCAAGTCTGCGTAGATAACGGCGAACGGCCCGCGTGAGCAGGCTGTTTCCGGTCATGGAAACAGCCTGCTCACGCGGGCCGTTCGCCGTCACCGGCACTCAGCTCGCGATTGCTTCGGTGGCCGGTTCGATGTTGATCTTGCGGCCGTCGGAAGTGAAGTAGACGGTGCCGTCGCACAGGGCGAACAGGTAGTCGTTCTTCGCCCGCTTGACATTGTGGCCAGGGTGCCACTTGGTTCCGCACTGCACCACCAGGATGCTGCCGGTAGTCACCGTTTCGCCGGCGTACTTCTTGATCCCACGCCGTTTGGCGTTCGAGTCGCGACCGTTCTTGACCGACCCCTGACCCTTCTTGTGTGCCATGACGTAAAGCCCCAGGCCCAACGGCGTTGGAAACGAAAATAGAATTCTAGCGGCGACCGGAGGGAGGGCAAGGGAACATCAAGGAGGTGTGGCCCACCGGTGGATGGCCCACCGGTGGACTGGTTCCCGATCAGAGAACAGACGCCGCCCGCTCGCTCAATACAGGGAGAGCTACCCGCCCCTTCGCGGCTGGCTCTGGCATCGCCGCACACTTCCCACAACCCGACCCGCACCCCTTCCTCGTGCCGACGACCATTCGCCAGGCGGTCCACCCGAGGTAGGCCACCGCACTCCCCACGATCAGCATCACGGCAACGAATTCATTCACGACACCATCCCCACGATCAGCCGGCCGATTTGAAAGGTGACCAGTGCCCCGAGGTATGCCAGGATCGTCATGTAGGTGAAGCAGAACACCGGCCAACGCCAACTCTTGGTTTCACGGCGGATGACGACCAGCGTGCTCGCGCACTGCATGCACAGGGCGAAGAAAACCATCACCGACAACGCCACTGGTACGCGGTTTTTGCCTCGCACCGGGTCGGTGTCCCAGTCGTCGCGGATGGACCCCCGCAGCGGATCGGCCTGCCCGTCTTCAGCTTCGTCGGCCTCGTAGAGAATCCGCAGCGTGCCGACGATGACCTCACGGGCGGGAAAACTGGCCAGCGTCGCCATGCCGATTTTCCAGTCCCAGCCGAGCGGGGCGAATAGAGGTTCGAGCGCCCGTCCGGTCTGCCCGAGCAGACTGTTCCGCTGCCACTCGGCCTTGAGGTGTTTCACTTCGGCGGTTTTCGCGTTGGCTTCCACCTCCGCTCGCTCCTTGTCGTCGCCTTCCGCCTCCGCGGCTTGCTTCTTCGCCTCGTCGCGGGCGTCTTCAGCGGTGGTCACCAATCCTTCATAGGTCTGGCCTTCAGCGTTCCAGTTGGGGAAGTATTGCACCGCCCAGATGACGATCATGCTTGCGAGGATCACAGTGCCGGCCCGCTTGAGGAACTGCCAGCCGGCATCGAACACCCGCAGCCCGACGGTACGAACCGATGGCTGCTTGTATGCCGGCAGTTCCATGACGAACAACGATCGCTCGCCCCGCAGCAGTGTCTTCCGCAGAACCCACGCCACCAGCGGCGCAGCGACGAACCCGATCATGTACATGGCGAACATGACCAATGCCTGGGCGAACGCCGATTCGTCTGGCAGGAATAGCGAGATCATCAGCACATAGACAGGAATGCGGGCCGAGCACGACATGAGCGGGGCAACGAGGATCGTTGCCAGCCGGTCGCGGTGGTTCTCGATCACCCGCGTCGCCATCACCCCCGGTACCGCACACGCCACGCTACTGAGCATCGGGATGAACGATTTTCCACTCAGCCCGCACCGGCTCATCAGGCGGTCCATGAGGAAGGCAGCGCGGGCCATGTACCCGCAGTCTTCGAGCACGGCGATAAAGGCGAACAGGATGAGAATCTGGGGCAGGAACTTCACCACCCCGCCGACACCCGTAATGATGCCATCGACTACCAACGATCGCAAAGGGCCGGCCGACATCTGCTCTTCGACTTGCTTGCCGAACCAGCCGGTGCCAGCGTCGATCAGGTCCATGAGCGGGGTGGCGGCGGTGAAGATGCTCCAGAACATCAGGAACATCACCGCGAAGAAGACGAGCGTGCCCCACACCTTGTGGGTAAGTACGCGGTCGAGTTTGTCGGAGGTGTTCTTGGGCCGCACGGTGGGTTTGCTCACCGCGGCAGCAGTGACTTTGCGGATGTAGGCGTAGCGGGCCTTGGCCTCCACCGCTGGCACCGCCGCTCCGGCGTTGGCCAATCGTTTGCGGGCCTCGATCACACGGGTGCGGAGCGCTTCGCCGTGCTGTTGAACAAACCAGGTTTCCGTTGCCCCGCTCACGTCGAGCAGCAACCGCCGGGCGAGGAACGGCGGCACGCTATCTTTCAGGCCGGTTGCCACCGCTTGCGCCTCGGCTTCGAGCGGTGCGGGGAGGGCAGGGGCGTTCGGCCTCTGGTGGCTGTCGGCGGCCTTCACCAACGCGTCTTTCAACTCGGCCAGTCCGCTGCCCCTGTTGGCTTGCACCGGCACAACCGGTAGGCCTGTCTCGGCCGCCAACCTTGCCACATCGACCCTCACCCCCTGGTTTGTGGCCAAGTCGATCATGTTGACCGCCAGCACCACTGGCACGCCGAGTTCCATCACCTGTGTCGTCAGGTAGAGGTGGCGGTCGAGGTTGCTAGCATCAACAATGCTGAGGATGACGTCCGGCGGCGGCTCTTCAGGGCGGCGACCGAGGAGTAGGTCGACGGCGACGAGTTCGTCTGGGCTACGGGCGGCGAGGCTGTAGGTGCCGGGCAGGTCGATGAGATCGACCCGACGGTCACCGTGGGTGAAACTCCCTTTCTTCATCTCCACTGTAACGCCGGGGTAGTTGCCGACGTGTTGGCGCAGCCCGGAAAGGGCATTGAACAAGGTCGATTTCCCGGTGTTCGGGTTGCCGACCAGGGCGACGGTGAGTGGGCGAGAGGCCATGAGAGGTTACAGCTTGGAAACGACTACCCCGGCGGCGTCGGCGCGGCGGAGGCTGAGGCGGGTGTTGCCGACCCGCAGTTCAAGCGGGTCGCCGAGGGGGGCGAATCCGAGAAAGTCGAACTCCTCCCCTTCGAGCAGGCCGAGTTCGAACAGGCGTTGTACTACGGCCGGATCACCAGTGATCTCGACCACTTGCCCGCGGTCGCCAGCGGTCATGTCGACAAGGGTCATGTCAGGCGTTCACCGGCGTGACCAGGATTTGTGTCGCCTCGCCGCCCCGCAGGCAGAGCCGGCAGTCGGCCACTTTCAGCAAACAGGGCGAACCAGGTTGCAGGACGGTGAGTTGGCAACCTTCCCGTAAACCCATCTCGGCCAGCCGGCACACCCAGGCGGCATCACCGGAAACTTCCACCACCTCGGCCTTCTCACCGGGCTGGAGCATGTCCAAAGGGATGAGCATGGGAGTTGCGACCGGCGGTGGGTTGCTGAGATTGCGTCTCAGTAGAATTTAGCAGTGGGAGAGGTCGGTTTCAAGCCGTCGGACGGGATTCGCACCAGATTGGTTCCAAATTGTC
>JALOQR010000009.1 GCA_025459365.1 Fimbriiglobus sp. | reverse complement strand
GGCGGGGGTGACGGCCCCCCAGAAGACCTCCGGGCTGACCCCCGGCCGCACCGTACGGACGCTGCCGTCGAACATCGCCACCGGTAGCCCAGCCGAGAACGGGGTTTGGGGGATGCGGTTGTCCGTGTCAAGGAACTTCGGCCGTACCTGAAACGTCAATCCCGACACGGAAGGCCGAGAGACCGGAGGAAACATGGTCGTAACGGGTATCACATCTCCCCATCCAGCATCAGCAAAACTTGCTCTTCTTTTGTCAAGGTTGTTACGAACTGACGAGCCAGGTTGGATGGGATACGCCGGGTCCATCGTGCCGTGCATCAGGTACTGATAAGGTGAGTAACCGCTCGCCTCAAGGGACGGGTCTGCACCAAATTCGCGTGTTGTGTAGTATCGCTCACAAAATGCGATCGTGTTCGACGTGCCGTCCGAGTACGTGGTGGGGAAGCGTGGTGGGCCTACAAAAGCAATCATGTTGAAGGCATAGCTAGTAGGTCCGCCATATGGATAGGTTACCTGTCCGTCTTGGTTCAACACGTCCTTATGCATGGATGGAAATGTAGGGTCGGCGGTACTGATCAGGTAGTGCCGATAGCCAACTGTCTCTTCATCTGGGTGATACAGGCTTTTCCCGTCGATGAGGCGTATGATCAGCCAGAGCGGGGGGAGTGTGTCCGACCATGGGAGCGATGAATTCTGAAGTCGGTATTCCTGATGGTTCGCGGGATCGGCCTTCACCGTCCCCCCGATCTTCCCACCGTTGGAATCGGCCACCTGATGCAAGCCGGCACTCAGTTGGTGCAGGTGATTCAGCGACTGGATCAGACGTGCCGCCTCTCGCACTTTCTGCACGGCCGGCAGGAGTAGGCCAATGAGGATGGCGAGGATGGCAATCACGACTAGCAACTCGACCAAACTCGCTCCACGTCGGGGTGTCATGACATCCTCCATGAAAAAGTGTGGGCTTCATTCAGTTGCCACGTTGTGCACATGGCATATTCCGGATAATATTGTTGAGACATCTTGGTGTGCCAACTATTGCGCCGCAGCAACAGAGGTGTACGGTGTCGTGAACTCGTCGCCAAGCCACTTCCAATTGTCGTTGGTATTCGCACGCCACCGCACACGCCCTCTGATTAACAGACCCTGCGGGGGGTTGGTGATCGCTTTCGGTTGGGGAGGTCCAAATGGTTTTGTCATCCCCACATCGGTGGTCGTCACATCTTGTTCATATTGGGCTAGCCCGTTCCAAGCTAGGAACTTACCATTATTTACCGTTCCAGCATCGACCACCACTTGGTATTCGCCAACTTGCGAATCGATATCGAACGTTCCACTCGGCGCTACGGTTATCATCTGGTTTGTGGATGAGTAGCCGGCGTATATTTTCCCTTTCGTCACTTTTGGATCTGCGGCATCTGAGGTCTCGATCGTCGCCAATGCGATAGCCACCGCCATCAGACCGAGCAACCCGAATCGCGTGTTCATCCCCGTTCTCCATTCGTGGTGTGAATCGTGTGGAAGCCGACGCGTGTAGTTGTAACGGGGGGGGGGGCTTCTGTGTCAAGTGATAGTTGCATCGATTCGGCAGACGGTACTCATCGAAAAAAGACCCCCGGCGTTTCGGCCGGGGGTCTGTGCTGTTTCACGTTCGATCGGGCGGTCACTTGCCGCCGCGGACGGTGCCGGCCGGCAGGTCAGCCAGTTCCACCGGCACCGGGGCGTAGTGGCTGAACTCCATGCTGAAACTCGCCTGGCCCTTGGTCGCCGAGCGAAGGTCCGAGGTGTACCCGAAGAGGTTGGCGAGCGGCACCTTGGCGGTCACCTGGGCGACCCCGCCCTCCTCGCTTGTCTCTTCGATGACGCCCCGCTTGCTGCTGATGTTCCCGGTGATTTGCCCCTGGTAGTCCTTGGGCGACACCACCACCACTTTCATCACCGGTTCCAGCAGTTGGATGCCGGCTTTGTCCTGGGCCTCGCGGAAGGCTTCCAGCGCACACAGGTAGAACGCGTCCTGCGACGAGTCAACGTCGTGCATCTTGCCGAAGTGCAGGTCGAACTCCAGGTCCACGAACGGGAACGGGTACTTGTACCCCTTCTTCGCTCCTTCCCGGAGGCCCTCCTCCACGCTCGGGATGTACTGCTTGTCGATCGACCCCTGGGTAATGCTGTTCACGAAGTAGACGTTGTTCGGGTCGGGCTTGATCTTCGGATCGTTGAGCGCCTCGATCTCCTTGACCTTCTCCTCGATCTGTTCGGGCGTCAGCGGGGTGTACTTCACCACGATGACGGCGAACTTCCCACGGCCGCCGGTCTGCTTCTGGAACTTGTACTCGAAGTCGACCATCTTCGCGAGGCTTTGGCGGTAGGCCACGCGGGGCTTGCCCAGCTTCACCTTTTCGGTGTCGTCTTGCGGCACGCCCACGGCTCGCTTGAGCTTCTCGATGCTGATCTCGAGGTGAAGTTCACCCATCCCGCTGATGATGGTGTCCTTCGTTTCCTCGTCGGTGTGCGTCTTCAACGTCGGGTCGTCTCGCACCAGGCGGTTGAGGGCCTCGCCCACCTTGCCGGCGTCGAGCGTCTTGCTGAACGTCAGCGCCTGGCTGATCACCGGCTTCGGGAACTGGATCGCTTCCAGGGCCACCGGTTTCTCCGGGTCGGAGAGCGTGTTCCCGGTGAAGGTGTCGGCCAGGCCCATCGCGGCGACGATGTCGCCGGGGCCTGCCTTCTCCAGGTTGATGCGCTTGTCGCCCATCATGCGGTAGAAGCGAGCGATGCGTTCCTTCTTGCCGGTGGTGGTGTTGATGTAGGTTTCGCCCGGCTTCAGTTCGCCGCTATACACGCGGATGTACACGAGGTCGCCGTTCGTCTCGGCGACGGTCTTGAACGCCAGCGCGGCGAGCGGCTCACTCGCCTCCGGCTTGCGGAGCGACACTTCTTTCGTCTTCGGGTGGGTCCCTTCGACCGGCGGGCGGTCGAGCGGGCTAGGCAGGCAGTCGACCACCAGGTCGAGCAACTGCTGCACCCCGTGGAACATCTTGCTGCTGCCGCAGTGAACGGGCGTGAAGATGTTGCCGAGCGTGCCGACCCGCAGCGCCTTGCGGATCATTTCTTCGCTGACCGGCTTGCCTTCGAGCACCAGTTCCATGATTTCATCGGAGGCCGCGCTCACGCCGTCGAGCATCTGCTCGCGGCGCTTGGCCGCTTCCTCGCGGTACTTCTCGGGGATATCCTCGACGAAGAACTTGCGGTTCGTTTTGTCGGTCAGGTCGCGGGTGATCAGCTTCATGCGGATCAGGTCGATGATCCCTTCGAGTTTGTCGTCCTGGCCAGCGGGGATGGTGACCACCACCGGATTGGCGTTCAGCTTGGTCTTCATTTGCTCGACGCAGGCCCAGAAGTTGGCGCCCATGCGGTCGAGTTTGTTGACGTAGGCCAGCCGCGGCACCTTGTACTTGGTCGCCTGCCGCCACACGGTTTCGCTCTGCACCTCGACGCCGCCCTTGGCACAGAACACGCCGACCGCGCCGTCGAGTACGCGGAGCGAGCGCTCCACTTCGGCGGTGAAGTCGACGTGCCCAGGGGTGTCGATGATGTTGATGGCCATGTCGCCCCAGTCGATCGAGACTGCGGCGCTGTTGATGGTGATGCCCTTCTGCCGTTCCAGCGGGTCGAAGTCGGTCGTGGTGTCCCCGTCGTCTACGTCGCCGACTTTGTGCTTGGTCCCGCTGTAGTACAGGATCCGCTCCGTCGTGGTGGTCTTGCCGGCGTCCACGTGGGCCATGATCCCGATGTTGCGTACTTTGTCGAGCATCGTTCGCCTGCCCCGGCTCGACGGCCGGGGGAAAGGGGGGGACGGTCGGCGTCGGGCACTCGCCCGGCGTCGGGAGCGGCGGCGGACCGCAGCTCGCTTGGATTAGTGTAGAAACGACCCGCCCGGAAACACGCAGGTTCGCCGGCCGAGCGGAAAGCAAACATTTATCGTATCCGACAACGTCCACCCGTCTACGCGATCTGAGCAAAGGAACGATGAAGGGAGTCGCCCCGCTTGATGCACTCCATGACCTCACGGCCCTGAATGAAGGCAGCAGTTGACTCTTCTGATGCCATTCCGACCGTACGTTCCACGCATGTCGGTTGGTTGCTCCCTCCGTGGCGGTGTGGTACGTTCAGCATCCTCTCCCCCTCATTCAGGAGGCAACATGCCTTCTCGTACCCTTTCCGCACTCGCCGGGCTTGTGGCGTCGGTTGCGATCGCCCAGCCACCGGCCAAGCCGCTCCCCAAACCGCCCATCGAGCCGACCGCGGCCGACTTGTCGTATGGACCACACGAGCGGAACAAGCTCGACTTCTGGCAAGCCAAGGCCGACAAGCCCACCCCGCTGGTGTTTTGCATCCACGGCGGAGGGTGGAGCAACGGCGACAAGAGCAGCTACTACTCGCGGGTGAAGGGCTTCCTGGAGAAGGGGATTTCCGTTGTCACCATCAACTACCGGCTCATGAAGCAGGCCAACGAGCAAAAGGTCGATCCGCCGGTGAAGGCCCCGCTTGAAGATGCCGCCCGGGCACTGCAGTTCGTGCGGAGCAAGGCGAAAGAGTGGAACATCGACAAAACGAAGATCGCCGCGACGGGCGGATCGGCGGGGGCGTGTTCGTCGTTGTGGCTCGCACTGCACGATGACATGGCCGACCCGAGGAGCGACGACCCGGTGAAACGGGAGAGCACCCGCCTGCTGTGCGTGGGGGTCGATGGCGCCCAGGTGTCGCTCGACCCGAAAGAGACCCGCGAGTGGCTCCCCAACTACACCTACGGTGCGCACGCCTTCGGGCGGAAAAGCCTCGACGAGGTGGAGAAAGACCGCGAGAAACTGGCACAGTGGATCAAGGAGTACTCACCAATCACCCACGTGAGCAAAGACGACCCGCCGATCGGCCTGTTCTACAAGGGAGACAAGGACGCCAAGCCCGGAGCGACACACCCCGACCCGACCCACTCGCCGGTACTCGGTATGATGTTGGCCGAGAAACTGAAGACAGCGGCGGTGGATGTGACGTTCCACTCCACCGGCCAGCCGAACGAGAAGTTTCCCACCTCTCAGGCGTACCTGATCCACATGCTGACGAAGTGAGTTCGTGGTTCGCCCCTCGCTCGCGCGGTGGGCGAACCTCCCTGCTCATGCCCCCTTGCCAAGCATCGACGCCAGCACGCAATAACCGGCGAAAAGCACTGCCAGCCCGGTGGCCAGAGCAGTGACGATGGCGGTGTCGGAGTGCCACGGCACGCCGTACTTCTCGGCGAGTTCGCGCTCATCCAGCATAAAGTCGTGAATGTCGATCTGAACATACTGACGGCAAGCCGGGGTTTCGACCAGGCGGCGGACCAGGAGCATGCGCACGGCCTCCGGGCCGACCACAAAGGCAGCCCAATGGCGAGTTGGATAACGAGAGGTTGCGGGAAATGTACCCTCTCGGCGGGCCGAGGCAAGCCCACTGCGCAACGTATCTCCCGTTCTGTCAACTGGTTGCGCAACCTGATGCGCTCACGCTTCGGCGAATTTGGCCGTAAAGTGCCGGAGCACCTCGGGCGCTTCCACGATCCGTAAGCCGCGGATCGCCTGACGGTTGGCCCGCACTTCGCCAATCGCCTCGATGACGTAATCCATGTGGCTCTGAGTGTAGACCCGCCGCGGGACCGCCAGCCGTACCAATTGCATCGGCGGGTGAACCGCTTTCCCGGTGGCCTTGTCGATGCGGCCGAACATCACACTGCCGATCTCGACCGCCCGGATGCCGGCGTGCCGGTAGAGGGCACACAGGAGCGCCTGGCCGGGGAAGTCGTCGGGCGTCAGGTGGTCGCAGAACTCGGCGGCATCGACGTAGATGGCATGCCCTCCCGGCGGCTCGACGATCCGCACGCCGTGCCGTATCAGCCCCTCACCGAGGTAGGCCACACTCCGCAAGCGGTATTCGAGGTAGTGTTCGTCCAACACCTCGCGGAACCCCTGAGCCATCGCTTCCAGGTCTCGCCCGGCCAACCCGCCGTAGGTGACGAACCCTTCGGTAAGGATGAGCAGATTGTTGGCACGGGCGGCGAGGTGCTCGTCCCGCATCAGCAGCACCCCGCCGATGTTCACCAACCCGTCCTTCTTCGCCGAGATAGTCGCGCCGTCCGCCAGGGAGAAAAGTTCCTTCACGATGTCCGCCACGCTGCGGCCACTCTGCCCCGGTTCGCGGAGTTTGATGAGGTAGGCGTTTTCGGCGAAACGGCAGGCGTCGAGGAAGAACGGGATGCCGTGCCGGTCGCACACCCCCCGCACCGCCCGCACGTTTTCCAGGCTCACCGGCTGCCCGCCGCCACTGTTGTTCGTGACGGTGAGCATGACCAACGGCACGCGGTCGGCCCCCACCTCGTCGATCAGCCGTTCGAGCTTGGCCACATCCATGTTGCCCTTGAACGGGTGGCGACTCTGCGGTTGCTTGCCCTCGTCGATGACCAAATCGACCGCTGCCGCGCCGCTATGTTCGCAGTTGGCCCGCGTGGTGTCGAAGTGGTTATTGTTCGGGATGACCTTGCCCGGGCCGCCGAGTAGCTCGAACAGGATACGCTCACTCGCCCGCCCCTGGTGTGTCGGCAGCACATGCGGTAGGCCGGTGATTTCCTTCATGACCGTCTCGAAGCGGAACCAGCTCTTCGCCCCGGCGTAGCTCTCGTCGCCGCGGAGCATGCCGGCCCATTGCTCGGCGCTCATCGCAGAGGTGCCGCTATCGGTGAGCAGGTCGATCAACACGTCGTCGGCGGGGATGAGAAACGGGTTGAAGTGGGCGGCCCGTAGGATGGCATCGCGCTCGGCCGGGGTGGTCAGCCGGAGCGGTTCGACCATCTTGATGCGGAACGGCTCGATGATGGTGTTCATGGCGGCCACCGGTGGGAAATGCGAACAGCCCACCCGCGAGGGGTGGGCTGCGTCGTTGTAGGCGAGCGTCGATCAGTTCGAGAACTCGGGGCGGCGTTTGTCGAGTTGGGCCTGCAACCGGGCCACGATGCTGCTGTGCATCTGGCTGACACGGCTCTCGCTCAGGTTGAGCGTTGCCCCGATCTCTTTCATCGTCATCTCCTCGTAGTAGTAGAGGATGACGATGAGACGCTCGTTGCGGTTCAGCCCACGGGTGACGAGCCGCATCAGGTCGCGGTTTTGCAACCGACCGGTTGGGTCTTCGGCCCGTTTGTCTTCCAGAATGTCGATCTCGCGGACATCCTTGTAGCTGTCGGTCTCGTACCACTTCTTGTTGAGCGACACGAGGTTGACCGCCGTCGCCTCGCCGACGAATGCCTCGATCTGCTCCATCGGCACGCCGAGCTTGGCGGCCAGTTCTTCACGGGTCGGTGGGCGACCGAGTGCGGCTTCGAGCTGCTTGCGGGCAGCTTCGCACTTGCTCTGTTTGCTCCGCACCAGGCGGGGCACCCAGTCCATGCTTCGGAGTTCGTCGAGCATGGCACCGCGAATCCGGGGTACGCAATAGGTCTCGAATTTCACCCCGCGGTCGAGGTCGAAGGCATCGACCGCGTCCATCAGGCCGAAGGTGCCAGCGGAGATGAGGTCGTCGAGATCGACGCCATCCGGCAGCCGCTGCCAGATCCGCTCAGCGTTGTACTTCACCAGCGGGAGGTAGTTCTCCAGTAGCCGGTTCCGTAGCTCGACGGTCGGGTGTGCCCGGTAGTCGCGCCAGAGCTGGGCGAGGTCGGTTTCGGCAGCACGGGTCACCATCGGATCCTCCCTGATGAGCGGCTCGGAGTCGGTGGCCCGTGAAGGACGGGCAGGCGGGCGCATCCAAGCTGCGCCACGATCCGCGACACACGACTGAGCCAATCCCCCCGGGTGCCGAGCGGGAAGCAGACCGGCACCGCTTCGCAATTATCGGCCACGAACCGCCAGCGGGTGCAAGAAACCCGCCACGTCGGTAGCCGAAATCGGAAGCCCCCCTCCGCGCCACAGCGCCAGTGGGCGCGATTGCGCCATAGCGTGTGTTCGGGCGCAGCCCGCAGGCTTTCGCTCGTTTCACGCCAGGCCCGTCGCCGGCGAGTGATTCCCCAATCACGTCGCCGCAGGCCCGCTGGTGTGTGGTGTTCGGGTGGGCTAATACCGGCACGAAGCGTGGTTGTCGATGGGTAATAATTGCAACCGCAAGCTGGCCGCGGTCGGGGGGAATGGGCCTGTAATTTTTGCAAGCCGGCGGCACACGGAGCGTCGGCAACGGTCTACAACAAATCTCACCGTTGCCTCCGAGCTTTGCCATGCCTGCCGTCTCGTTTGCGGATGTCTGTGCGGCTGCCGATCGCATCCGCCGGTTCGTGTCGCGGACCCCTGTTCACACCTCCGGAACGATGGACCGGCTGAGCCACCGTGAGCTCTTCTTCAAGTGCGAGAACTTCCAAACAACCGGGAGCTTCAAGTACCGTGGGGCGACGAATGCGGTGCAGAAGCTGGATGCCGCGACTGCGAGCCGCGGGGTCGTGACCCACAGCAGCGGCAATCACGCTCAAGCCCTGGCGCTCGCGGCGAAGGTGCGAGGTATCCCGGCCACGATCGTCATGCCGCGGACCGCCCCGGCGGTGAAGAAGCAGGCGGTGCTCGGCTACGGCGGGCGGGTGATCGAGTGTGAACCGACGATCGCCGATCGCCTGCGAGTGGTGAGCGAGGTGGAGCGGGAGACCGGTGCTGTACTCATCCCTCCCTACGACCACCCGGATGTGATCGCGGGGCAGGGGACGGCTGCCCTCGAACTACTCGCCGACGTGCCCGCCCTCGACGCGGTGGTGGTGCCGGTCGGTGGTGGTGGGATGCTGAGCGGCTATTGCGTTGCCATCCAGGGAGCGAACCCCACCGTGCGGGTGTTTGGGGCCGAACCGCTCAACGCCGACGACGCTGCACGCTCCCTGGCGACCGGCGAGCGTCAACCCCAGGTGCCGCCCAATAGCATCGCGGATGGGTTGCTCACCAACCTCGGCGAACTGACGTGGCCGATCATCCAAAAGCACGTCGAAGGTATTTTCACGGTGAGTGAAGCGGAGATCGTGGCGGCGATGCGGCTGGTGTGGGAGCGGATGAAACTGGTGATCGAACCGAGTGCGGCCGTCGGTGTGGCGGTGGTGCTGGGTGAGGCGTTCAAAGCCACGAATGCCCGGCGTGTGGGTGTCGTGCTGTGTGGCGGTAATGTCGGTCTGGATCGGCTGTATTGGTAGCAATAGTGATCCTCCGAGAGGCACCATTGTGTCTGCCCACCGTCTGTCGAGCTCGACTCGTTGGCCTGTTTGGGTGGCCGTTGCTGTCGGATTGGTGACGGCTATGGGTGTTCGCGGGTACGACCTCGGCGAGCCATGTTTCGATTGCGACGAACTCTACGCTGTTCGCATTCAAGGAGCAACGCCGAAGAACGTCGCGGCGGTGGTAGCGCGGGACGGACTGCACACCAACCATCCGCCGCTGATGAGCGTACCGTTCGTGCTCTGGGTCGATCTGTTTGGAGCGTCTGAAGTGGCCGTTCGTGGGTTGCCGTTCGTGGCCGGGGTGGCCGCGGTGGCACTTCTGTTCTTCACTGGCCAGGCCATGGGTCGGCCGTGGGCCGGAGTGTTTGCGGCGGCACTGCTCGCGGTCAACCCGATTCACATCACCTACTCCGCCGAGGCCCGGCAGTACTCCCTACTGGTGTGCCTGTTGGTGGCCGCGCACTGGCTGTACTTGCGTGCCTGGACGACCGGCTCTCGCAGTTGGCTCGTCGGGTACTACTTGATTGCGACGTGGGCGGCTTTCACGCATTACTTCGCCGTGCCTGTTTTGGCAGGGCACGCGGCTCTGGCCGCCGCCTGGTCGGTCGGCGGGGCGGGGGCCGCGGTGGCCCGACGTCTTCTGCTCGCGGTCGGCCTGGCAGGGCTGCCGTATGTCGCCTGGCTGCCGGTACTCCGCTTTCAGACGCGGAGCGAGTGGGAGCATCTCTCCCACTTGACTCCCGCCGGGTTGGCCGACTCGTTGGCCGACCTCTTCGGCGTGCGCGGATGGGGGGCCGCGATCGGCTGGGCGCTCGCGGCAGGGGTGATGCTGCTCGCCGCAGTGGGCGTGTGGGCGGGGTGGCGGGTAGTGGTGCCAACCACCGGCCCGACCCGGCGACTGTCGGCCGGGCCGGTGGGAGCCGTGTTGCTCGCTCTTGCTCTGGTCGCCGCGGGCGGCATGGCCATCCTGTTTCCGAGATCTGTCGAACCGGCGGCCCAACAGACACTCGCGGCGCACGGGTACTACGGCGAAGTGGCGGATGCTCAGATCCAAGTACTCCGTCAGACGGGCTGGCTGTTCGCCCTGTGTGGGGTCATGGCGGGGGTAGTGTTGCTCGCGTGGCGGTACGTCGAGCGTACACCCCCTCAGCCCGCCATCGGACAGTTTCCTCTCGGGCCTTTCTTGCTGACGGCGATCGTGGTGCCCGCCGCGGTCGTCGGGTTTATTGGCATGCTGGGCGTCCCGTTCCATCAGACTCGCAACCTGATCGTGTTCTTGCCGGCGGCGTATCTGGCCGTGGGGTTCGCGCTAGACCGGCTCGCCAGCCGCCCAGTGGGGCTGGTGGCCGCGGTGATCATACTGGGGGTACTCGTCGTCGCGGCTTCACATTACGACGCCATCGGTCGGCTCTTCGGCTGGCCCGGACCACACCTCGGGTTGCACACCATCGACTGGCGGGGGGTGGTTGATGAACTCACCGCCGATCCACCGCCGGGGGTGCTGATGATGGTTCTTCGACCAGCGACCGACCCCGGCCTGTATTATCTGCGAGACTACAAACCCCTGCGGGTGCCGGCCGATGCCGTTGAATTGCCCCCACAGGTGGCGTTCGTGCACCTACCCGACAACGTCTACAGCCAGCGACTCATGACCGTGCTGGAAACACGTGGACCAGTCGTCCGGACTGCCAGCGGCGACGGATGGGAATTGTGGGTCTGTCCGTAACCTCTCCTCTTCTTGGTGCCGACATGCGATTCCCCCTTTCCCTGCTCGGAGCGTTCGCCGTGACCGCGATCGCGTTCTCCGCCGACCCGCCGAAGTTCGACTTCCCCGACCCGCTGGTGATGAAGGACGGCGCGAAGGTCACGTCGGCCGACGACTGGGCGAAGAAACGAAAGCCGGAGTTGAAGGAACTGTTTCAAAGCGACATGTACGGCATCTACCCGTTCACCAAGTCGCAACCGATCGCCAAGGTGCTGTTCGAAGATGACAAGGCGTTCGGCGGGAAGGGCACGCTGAAAGAAGTGGAACTGCGGCTGTTCGCCGACGACAAAGCCCCGCCGGTTCACCTGCTCATTGCCCTGCCGAACGACCGCCCGAAGGCCGGTGCCCCGGTGTTCGTCGGGCTGAACTTCAGCGGTAACCACTCCCTCACCGACGACCCACGAGTTCACATCCCCACCGGGTGGATGTACCCGAACCGGGTCGGGGTGAAGGACAACAAGGCAACGGCCGAGGGCCGCGGCACGGCCAAGAGCGTCTGGCCGCTCGAAGACATCGTGAAGGCCGGTTACGCGGTGGTGACGTGCTACAACGGCGACTTCCAGGAAGACCGCGTGGGCGGGAGCGGGTTGCTCCACTGGGCATCTCCGCCGCCTCCTGGCTTCCCGTCGCCAAACCAGACGGCCACCATCATGCTGTGGGCGTGGGGCGTTCACCGCATGGTCGATTTCGCAGTGGGCGAGAAGTGGTGCGATCCGAAGCGGGTGGCGGTGGTCGGGCACTCGCGGCTGGGCAAGACGGCACTCTTGGCCGGGGCGTTCGACGACCGCATCGCCTGCGTGTTCCCCCATCAGGCCGGGTGCGGCGGCACCGGCCCGAGCCGCCACGCCGACCCGAAGGCGGAGAGCGTGAAACGGATCAACACCAGCTTCCCGCACTGGTTTAGCGATAGCTTCAAGAAGTACAACGACGACCCGAACAAGTTGCCTATCGACCAGCACGAACTGCTCGCCCTGTGTGCCCCGCGGCCGGTGCTGTACACGAACGCCGCCGACGATCTGTGGGCGAACCCGAGCGGCCAGTTCGACATGATGAGGCGGGCCACGCCGGTGTACGAGTTGCTCGGCGTGAAAGGCGTTGAGGCCGACACGATGCCGGGGCAGGGGAAACTGCTCAACAGCCGCCTGGGGTACTGGATCCGGGCCGGCAAGCACGAGATGAACGCCGAAGACTGGAAGACGTTCCTCGCCTTTGCCAATCAGTGGATGAAGTAAGTGCTCGCCCCATCTGCCCTGTACCACAAGGGCGGCTGTCGCCACTTGGACCGCGCGGTGGGGCTCGCTCCGCCGGTCTGGGCCGACGTGGCGGCAGGCTCGGTCGCTTCCGAATATCGCCCCACCGTCGCCGCGAAGGCGGGTGGGCCGTTAGACTACTCGGCAATACACCCGCTCTCTGTCGAGGCCGCACGCCGATGGACAACACGTCGCCGCTGAAAGACCCGAATATGCCCGCGCTCGGGCGGCTTGGCGAGATCGTCTGCCCCCGTGCCCCGGCGAACATCGCCGAGGCCAAGCTCGACGAAGGCGCGCTCATCGACCTGGCCGCCAAGTATGCGATGGCGTCCAACCGGTTCGCCGCCGACAACATGTGCGATCGCCTCCGCATCTCCCCGCCGGTGGCCGCCGAGGTCTGCTCGGCCCTCCTCACCGAGGGATGGATCGAGACGACCATGTCGGGGACGAAAGAACGCCCCATCTACCGCATCACCGACAGCGGGCGGCGGCACGCCGAGCGCGCGATGGAGGTGAACGGCTACCTCGGCCCAGCCCCGGTCAGCCTGGAGTCGTATGCCGCCATGCTGCGGTGGGAGTTCGCCCACTCGCCAGAGGTGAAACCGAAGCACGTGACTGATGCCCTCGCGGGCTTGGTGCTGACCCCGAAGGCGATCGAGATGGCCGGGCTGGCGGTGTCGAGTGGGCGGAGCTTGTTCGTGTACGGCCCGTCGGGCAACGGCAAGAGCAGCATCGGCCGGCAGATCCAGAAAGCGATGCAAGGCGATATCTGGATCCCATATTGCATCAGCGTGCGGAACGACGTCATCCGCCTGTTCGATGAGCAGGTCCACCAGCGGGTGGAGTCGGACGCGCTCAAGTCGCCCGCCATCGATCAGCGGTTCGTGCGGTGCAAGCGGCCGATGGTGGTGGTGGGGGGCGAATTGACGCTCGAATACCTCGACCTGATCTACAGCCCGTCGCTGCGGTTCTACGAGGCCCCACCGCACCTGAAGGCGAACGGCGGGGTGTTTTTGGTGGACGACTTCGGCCGCGAGCGGGTGTCGCCGCACCAGTTGCTCAACCGCTTCATCACCCCGATGGAGCACCAGGTGGACTATTTCACGCTGTCCACCGGGCAAAAGATCGCCGTGCCCCTACGGCAAGTACTCATCATCGCCACCAACCTGAGCCTGGAGACGGTGACCGACCCGGCGTTCCTCCGGCGGATGGGTTACCGTCTGTTGCTCGAAGCGCCGACGCCCGACCAGTACACCCAGATCTTCCACGGATACGCGGCCAAGATCGGGGCGCAGGTGCCACCAGGGATTCTGGAGGGCATTTTGGCCCGGTACGAGCGGGAGGGGCGGGAACTGCGGGCCTGCGAACCGCGTGACATTCTGGAACGGGCGAAAGACATCTGCCGGTTCCGCGGCAAGCCAATCGAGCTGTCCGAGGAGGTGATCAACCTCGCCTGGGCCGGGTACTTCGGCAACTACGTGCCGAAGAGGGGCGCGGCCGAGGGGGCCGGTATTCAGCTCGGTAACCTCGGGCACGGGGCCACGTGATCACCCCCGATTGCCGACAAGATACCCGGCGATGAACGCCAGCCCGAGAAGCACTGCCACTGCCGCCATCGCCATCGTGGCGGTGCTCCGGGAGACGAACAGGCCGTCGGCGGGGGCCGTCGGCGGCGGTGCGGGTGGAAGCGGCTGCGGTTCGTGGTCGGAGTCGTCGCCCTTCTCCAGCAATTCCGACAGGTCGTCGCGCTCAAACAGTGGCAGGTCGTTCAGCTTCGCCTCTGGTTTCGGGCCATTCGCCTGGCCCACTTTTTTCGCCGGCGAAGGGCGTCGTAAAGGCGATGGCTCCTCAATGAGTTCGACATTCGGCTCCACCGCGGCGGGGGAGGTCTTGGCGGCAGCCGCGGCGAGCAACTTCTCGACCTGGGCGTCGAGAGTGCCCGCACTCGGCACTCGCACCTCGGCTCCACAACCGGGGCAGGCGACCGTAGACCCCGCCTTCCGCTTGGCGGTGCTCAGTTTCTTCCGGCACCCCGGACAGCGAAACGCGATCGGCATCACGCCCCCTCCAACGCCCGGCCCGCTCGGCCCGTTCTCCGTTCGACGACCGGTGCGTGTATTGTTTCACCCGGCGGGCGATCGGGCAACGGCTCGCTTGACCCAACCTCCCACGGGTGGACAATGGGGAACGTCTGCCCGGCCGACTCCGTTTGGGGAAAGCTTCGATGCTCTGCCGCCTCGCGCTCGCTGGATGGCTGCTCACTGCCCCGGTTGCACTGTCTCAAGATGCGGTCGTCTTCCCGGATGGGTTCACCCTCCGTGGCAAGTACGGTAAGGAAGTCGCCAGTCCGGCGGTACTCGACAGCCCGCTCGACCTCACCTTCCCGGCCGATTACCTGAACGCCGGCGACCACTGGGTGTACTTCAGCAACAATACCAAGAAAAAAATCCAGCTCATCCAGGGGGCGATCAAGGACGACAAACCGTTGGCGTTCACCCGCCCCGCCACTCTGGGACCGAGCAAGCTGCCGACGGGTATCGGGACATCCACGACCACCATCGGCCCCTTCAACGCCGATGGCCGCCGGCAAATCAACATCACCTTCAGCAACTCGCCCGGGAGCCGGATTGTGCAGGTGGTCAGTTCGATCACGCCAAAGCACCTCACGCTCACCGCCATCACCCACAACCTCCGGCAGGTCCACGGGCTGAACGATCCTGGGTTTGGTCCAGCCGTGGTGCGGGAGTTGTTGGCCAACCACCCCGATCTGCGAGACGGATGGCTGCCGGCCCCCGATCCGGCCAAGCGGTTGCGGATCGCCGAATTGATGTTGGCGGCGGGCTGGTTCGTCGAGACGCGGGCCGAACTGGACCGGACGAAAAAAGAGATCCCCTGGGCGTGGCCGAAGGAGGCGACCGAGAAGTACGACCAGATCGCCGCGGCGATCGATCAGGCCGAAACCAACTGGGTGATGGGCCGGCTCGAATCGGCCGTCGCCGCCGGTCAGTACCGAACGGCCGCTGACGCCCTCGCCACCTACCAGCCCAAAGGGGCCGACAAGCTGACGCTCGACCGCTTCAGCAAGTTGAAGGCCACCGTCGAGACGCTCCAACCAAAGCACGAAGCGGCCCGGCGGCACCTGCGAACCATGATCGACGAAGTGACCGGGGCCGACCGGCAGCACCTGGCGGCGGCGGTCGGCGGGCCAGCGATCGAGTTGTCGTTCCCTGGCAAGCCGGTGCCAGCGGAGTGGAAAGGGGTGATCCCCGGCGCGGAGGCGGTGTACGCCGAGTTGCATCCGGACACCCTCGATCGGGTGGAGACTTTCGCACAGGTCGCTGCCCAGATGGCCCGAGAACGAGCCGCCGGCCGTCAGCCCAAGGCGAAGACCGAGGAGGCCCTCGCCCTGGCCGTCACTGGCTGGCTCCTTGGCAAGAACGGAGCGAAGACCGACCCGGTGTACGCCTCCAGGGTGTGGAACACGCGGGCGATGATCACCGACTACCTCAATGAGCGGGCATCGAATGCCCGCGTCACTTTGCTGCAGAAGTATCAACAGTCGAATGATGCCCTCGGGGCAGATGAAATCGCCCAGTTGGTGACGCTCCTGCCGCCCTCCGACCCCGAAGACCTCGCCAACCGGCGTGGGAAGTTGATTGACGTGAAGGAGAGCGGTGCTCCAGACGTGTATCAGGTGGATTCTGGTGCCCTCCCAGACGACACCGACGGGGTGTCGTACGTCATCCGCCTGCCGCGGGAGTACCAGCACGGGCGAACGTACCCGCTTTTGGTGGCCTTGCACGATCCGGCTCTGCCGCCGGCCGGCATGGTCGGCAACCTGGCTGCCGAGGCCGACCGCAACGGGTACATCCTCGTGGCCCCGGAATGGCTCACCCGCAAGAAACGGTTCGACTACCTCGGCACCGATCACCGGATTGTCACCTCGACCGTGCGAGACGTCTCTCGCCGATTCGCCGTCGATCCGGATCGGGTGTTTGCCTTCGGATTTGGGGAAGGGGGCAACCTGGCCCTCGATCTGGCCATGAGCCGGCCCGACCAGTTCGCCGGGGTCGTGTGTATGTGCGGCTCGCCGGTCCACCAGTTCTACCGCGACTACGCCAAAAATGCCCAGAAACTGGCGGTCTACAGTGTGACGGGCGAGCGGGCGTCCGGGATGGATGGGCTGCGGCGGCTCTACCAAAACTGGCTCCCCTTCGGGTACTACGCGGTGCTGAGCGTGTACAAGGGGCGGTCCGAGGAATGGTATGCCGGCGAGGTGCCGACCATCTTCGACTGGATGAATCGCAAAAAACGGGTGCGGGGGTTGGAGTCGTTGCGGATGGACGGCCAACGCTTTGACGACTGGCGCACTTTCCGCCCGACCGACGACCGCTTCTACTGGGTGGGAGTCAGTGGGCTGATGGAAGGAAATTCGCTGACCTCGAAGCGGGCCGCACGGCCAGACAACCCACCCTTCCCGGCGACCTTTTCGGCCGACATCATCAACGGCAACACCATCGTGGTGAAGGCCGGGGCGGGGGTGAAGAAGGTCACGGTGTGGTTGGAACGGGGAATGATCGCCTGGGACACCGAGGTGAAGTTCAGCGTGAACGCCGGGGTCAACCAATTGAAGCCGACGAAAGTGAAGCCCGACCTGGACGTGATGATGGAAGAGCTTTACCGCACTGGCGATCGCAAGATGCTGTTCTTCGCCAAGTTCGAGTTCCGGGTGAACTGACAGCAGTGAGCCGGGGTGCGTGTCGGCCCCCCCGGCTCGCCTACCCCGGCTCACCCCACCACTTTCACACCGCCGACGAACACACGCTCTACCTGCAAATCTTCGGTCAGCACCAGGAAGTCGGCCCGTTTGCCCACTTCCAGGCTGCCGGTCTCGCGTTCGATGCCGAGGATTTTCGCCGGGGTCAGGCTCGCCATGCGGACCACGTCGGGAAGCGGGGCCCCGGTCGCCTTGAGCATCGTCCGCACACAGTGATCCATGCCCATGACTCCCGACGCTAGCCCTTTTGTGTCGAGTGTCAGCCCGGCCTCCCCTTTCCGCCGCACCAACTCGCCGAAGTCGGTCGGCCCGAACCAATATTCTCCGTCGGGCCGATCGACTGCCCGCATGGCGTCGGTAACGAGCGCGAGCTTGTCGGGGCCCTTGAGCTTGTAGGCGAACTTCAGCAGCCCCGGCGACAGATGAACGCCGTCGGCGATCACCTCGGTGGTGAGTTGATCGTGGAAGAGCGTACCTTCCATCACCCCGGCCCGCATGGGGTACGGCTGCTCTTGCCGCAAGCGTGCCCGATCCGACATCGCACAGAACAAGTGATCGACGTGCTTCACCCCCCATCCCACGGCCGCTTCGAGTTGCTCGAAGGTGGCGTAGGTATGCCCGGCCGTCACGAGCACTCCTTTATCCTTGGCCGCCTTCGCCAGGCGGTCGGTACCGGGAGTTTCGGGGGCGACGGTGAGGGTCTTAAGCCCCTTCCCGGCGAAGGCGAGTAGTTCGTCGTCCTGGGCTGGATCGGGGGTGAGGAAGTCGGCGGTTGGGTGGCACCCCTTCGCAGCCGGATGGAAGTAGGGGCCGTAGAGGTGTCCGCCGACGATCCTGGCCCCGCCCGTGTCGGCGTTGGTCAGTTCGGCGTTCAGTTGGAGGAACTTCTTGTATTGTGCGCGGGTGCCGACCGTGCTGGTGGGGGTGAGGGTGGTGGTGCCGTGGCGGGCGTGGCAGCGGCAGACGGTGCGGAAGGCGTCGGCCGTCAGGTCCATGAAGTCGGCTCCGTCTCCGCCATGAACGTGCAGATCCACGAACCCCGGCGCAACGTATCGCCCGCCGAGGTTGATCGCCTCCATACTGGTCTTGCGGGGGTAGCCGAAATTTGTGAACCGGCCGTTGCGGACCGAGAACGCCGCCTGGGGCATCAGCCCATCGGGCAGGATGAGGGTCGCGTTGAAGAATTCGAACATGGGTGAGTTCCGGGTATGGCCCGGCTCGCCGCGGGGGGGTGTGGGAGTAAGTTAACACCATTATCGCTCATGGGGTGGACTTTATGCCGCGGCGGGAGTTGACCGGGAAACGGGTGCTCGTCACCGGCGCGTCGCAGGGGATCGGCTACGCCTTGGCAGTCGAGGCGGCCCGCCGCGGTTGCCAGGTGGTAGCCGCGGCCCGCTCCAAGGATTTGCTCGACCTACTGGCCCGCGAGATTCGTGCGGCTGGCGGAACGATCGTCACCGTGGTCGCCGACGTGTGCGACCCCACCGGCCGCGATGCCATGTTCGCCGCCGCCGAGCAGGAATTCGGAGGGCTGGATATCCTCATCAACAACGCCGGCATCGGGGCGACCGGGCACTTCATCGAGACGAAGCCCGAGACGCTCCGGCAGATCTTCGAGGTGAACGTGTTCGCCACCGGCGAGATGATCCGCGAGGGGTTGCCGCTTCTCCGCCGTGGAGATCGGCCGTTGATCGTGAACATCAGCTCGGTGTTTGGTCGGCGCGGATATCCGGCACGGTCGCTGTACTCGGCCAGCAAGTTTGCCATCCAGGGGCTGAGCGATGCCATTCGGGCCGAGTTGAGCAAGGAGGGCATCGGGGTGTTGGTCGTCAACCCTGGGCTGACGCGAACCAACTTCTCGCAGAACATGCTCGAACGGTCGGCCCGTATCTCTCTCGATCACCAGCGGGGAAGCACACCGGAGCAAGTGGCCGTTGCCACCTTCAACGCCATCGCCGCCGACCGCCCCGAAGTCACGCTCACCCCGCGAGGCAAACTGCTCGTGTTGGTCAATCGCTTCGTGCCGTGGGTGTTCGAGTTCTTCGCCCGGCGTAAAATCCGTGAACTCTTCAAGGACGAGATCGCCGCCCGGCAGTCGAACGGCCTACGTCAGCACGCGGGTGGTGAGTATCAGAACCAGGGGGCCGACGCTCCCCGCTCGCCCGGAACCTGACCCATGCCCGACCCGTACACCGTGCTCGAATTGACGCCAGACGCCGACGATGCAACAGTCCGCAAGCGGTATCTCGAATTCACGCTCCGATACACGCCGGAACAGCATCCGGAGAAGTTCGCGGCGGTGCGAGCGGCTTACGAGAAACTCCGCACCCTGGATGCACGGGTGAAATACAAACTCTTCGAGCAGGGGAGCGAAAACACCATCGAGGCGATCATCGAGGAAGCCGAATGCACGACGCCCCGCCCGCGACCGAGCCTGGATCAACTCACGGCAGCAACCACCCCCGCCAAGCCGGGTACCTGACTGCCGACCACATCGACGCCGTACTGGCCGACTTCCGGACCTACCTGGAAAACCTGCTCTCCCCGCCGCCTGCACCGGAAACCCTACCCGAGCGGTTCGACCTGTCGGCGGTAGTCGCCCAGTTCACCGCCCTGCGGCACGACGTGAACCTACAGACGAAGGCCACCCGCACGGCCACCGAACAAGCAGCCGCGGCCGTGCAGCAACTCGCCGCCGCCCCGAAGCCCGCTCCCCCACCGCCGGCGTCCGACTCGACCGCCCCGCTGGTGAAGGGGCTGATCGAGATCGCCGATGCCCTCTCGGCGTCGCAACGGCAGATCGAATCGGTGCGAGCCGGTGTCGAACCGCTGCTGGCCAAGTTATCGGCGGCTGCGTTGCCCGACCCGCCGGTGGTGACCACAGGGTTTCTCGGCAAACTCTTCGGGAGGTCGGCCGTACTCACCGACTGGGCGAAGGAAGCGGTGACGGCAGACCACCAGCGATCCGCCACCGCGGCCGAGGCGACGGCCAAGCTCTCACCAATGCTCGCTGGGCTGGCCGATGGCTACACCATGAGCTTGCGGCGGGTGGAAAAAGCGCTGGAGGGGGCGGGGTTGCGGGCGATCCCGACTGTCGGCCGTGCGTTCGACCCGGAGTTGATGGAGGTGGTGGAGGTGGTCGGCGGTGAGAACAGCGGTACGGTGGTGGAGGAGGTCCGCCGCGGGTACACCCGCAACGGAGCAGTGGTGCGGTTCGCACTGGTGAAAGTCGCCCGGTAGCCCCGGATCGCCGTTCCGCAACCCTCGGCCGGAGTGCCTCATGTCGTGGCGTACCCACCGCCTGCCGCTATTCCTCGCGGTGGTCGTCACCCTGCTGAACGCCGTGAAGCCCGCAGTGGTCGACGACACCGCGTACCTGCTGTTCGCCCGCCACCTCGCAACCGACCCACTCCACCCCTACGGATTCGAACTGTTCTGGTACTGGTGCCCACAACCGGCGATGGAGATCCTCCTCCCGCCGGTGCTACCGTACTGGTTGGCCGCTGGCATCGCCTTGTTCGGCGAACACCTTTTCCTGTTGAAACTCTGGCTCTTTCCGTTCGCCTGGATTCTCTGCCTGGCAGTACGTTCGCTGTTGCGGCGTTTTGCCCCCGGCGTGGAGTCCGAAGGAACGATCGCCTTCTGCCTGTCGCCAGCCGTGCTGCCGCTGTTCAGTGTCATGCTCGACGTACCAGCGCTCGCCCTCGGTGCAGCGGCGGTGGCACTGTTCATGCACGGATGCGATGCCCGCCGGTGGTGGCTGGTGCCGCTCGCCGGGTTGTGCGCTGCGCTTGCCGTCCAGACCAAGTACAGCATGCTCGCGGTGCCCCCGGTGCTGGTGGCCTACGCCTTCACCCGCCTCGGTCGGCCGCACTCGGTGTGGGCGCTCATGGCTCTGATCGCGGCTCTGGTGGTGGCTGCTGCGATCTGTTGGGGGTGGGAGCAGTACCTCGTCGCTGTTCATGGCGAGTCTCACTTCCTCCGACACTTCCGGGAGAGCAGTGGGGCCGGGGCGGGTGATCTGTGGGAGAAACTGGCCGAGCGATTTGCGTTCGCCCAACCGCTGTTCGGGCAGTTCGGCGGGTTGGCGGCGGGGGTGTCGGTCACCGCAGCGGCTGGCATCGGTTGGCCGCGGTGGGTGCGGGTCGTGGCCGTGGCGGTGTTCATGGTCGCCGTGGCGTGCCTGCTGGTGCTGCCGTACTCCGCAACTCAGCCACTCGGCCCGCGGTACGATCTGCCCTTCATTGTGTTCGGGCTTGGCGGGGTATCCGTGGCCGTCACGGTCGTCATGGGCCTCGGGCGGGGAGTGTGGAAGCGGGTGGCCGATGCCGACACTCTGTTTCTTGTCGGGTGGGTGTTCATCGAAACTCTCGGCATGCTTGGCATGACGCCGTTCCCGGCCGCTCGCCGCGTGATTGGCGTCTGCCTGGCGGTGGCGGTGTTGCTGTTCCATCTGGTGGCGAAACTGGGGCAGGGGAGGCCGGCGGTGCCACGGTGGGGGGTGGCATTTGCCGTTGGGTTGGGGGTGCTGGTGTGGGCCATCGACTGCTGGGACGCCCAGGCGGAGAAGGTGCTGGCCGAGCGGGCAGCGGCGGTGGTGAAGATGGAACCGGGGCCGACGGTGTGGTACACCGGTCACTGGGGGTGGCAATACTACTGCGAACGCGCCGGGATGAGGCCGGTGGTGTCGCAGTGGGATGGGAAAACTGATCGCACGACACTCTTGAAAGCCGGCGACTGGCTGGTGCTGCCCCTGGTGCCACGGGATGGCGGCTTCTATCGCCCCCATCCACCCGATCCGGAGTTTCCCCCGGCGGAACTGAGGTTGGAAGAGGTGACGGTGCTGGAGTGGCGCGATGGGCTGAGCGCCCAAACCATCCCGCCGATGTATGGCGGTGGGGCGTACCCATTCCGTGGGCGAGATCACCCACGGTTACGGGTGGGGGTGTATCGGGTGACGAAAGACTGGCGGGCGTGGTGACAGGGGCGCGCGAAGTGAGGTCCGGAGGAACTGCGAATTGCCCGAGGTGTCGCGGTTGGTAGTGCTCCACACCTCCGACCCGTCCACCGCCCGTTCGCTGAGCCGGTTATACTCGGCGAAGAGGAGGTTGCCGTTCGGCAACCGCTGGATGCTCATCGGGCTGTTCAGCCCGCTCCACTTGGCCGCATCGACCTTGCCCGTCTTCAGATCGATCTCCTGCATGCGGTTGTTGTTCTGGTCGTAGAGCATGACCTTGTCGTCGCCCGTCTGGATGAGAGTGTTGCGGTAATACGGCTGGCCGGGCAGTTTCACCGGCTTGCGATCAGCCAGTTCCTTCCCCTTGGCATCGAGGACGATCAACTCCCCCTGGTTCTGGTTGAGGATCAGTACCACCGTCTCTCCGTTCTTCATTCGCACCCCGCCCCACAGATCGTTTCTCGGCTGGCCCTTGTTCACTTCTGGGCGGGCATAGGCAATGACCTGTTTGCCATCTTTATCGAACTCGGTGAAGCCGTTCTGGTGGTAGGCGATCAGGTGGCCGTTGTCGAGCAGTTCCATGCCGCGGGGCTGGAAGCCGAACCGGGCAGCGGCGGCGTCCTTGACTTGCCACACTTTCGTGACTTTGCCAGAGGTGTCGCGGAGTTGAATCTGGTTGTTGTACTGGTCCATAGTCACGATGATGCCATCGTCGCGGATGGCGGCGTCGAACAAGTTGCCGGAATTGTTTGGGAAGGTACTCCGCCCCTTCTCTTTCTCGTCGGCACCGTATTCGATCAGGTGGACCTGTTGCATGTTGGCCCAACTCTGGCTGACGGCCACCAACTCACCCTTGACGGTCAACTGGAGATCGACCTTGTTCAGATCGGTGGCGGCCGATGCCTTGTCCCACCACGCTTTCCATGCATCGCGGCACTTGGTGCGGGACTCCTTGCTCGCCTGCGATTCACGGGTGGGGTTGGATGGGTCGCGGAGGTGTTTGCATCGTTCTTTGGGGCTGTCTTTCCCGGCCACCTGGGCAAGCAACTCCTCGGCTTGCCACGACTGCCCGCGTGTCATGCCCGGGAGCAGGTCGATGAGGGCGGCCACCGCCTGCTTCTCGCGAGCATCGAGGAGAAGCGCCTTCGTCACGGCGAACCGTACCGCGTGTTCTCGGTCCGATTTGGCGATTTCGAGCAGTTTGGGATAAGCCGACGGGAAGCGGACCCGCTGGGCGGAGGTGCCGCCGGACGCCAGGGCCACGGCCGCCACTTGCCGGGTGAGCGGGCTTGGATCATCGAGTGCCTTCACCACGGCCGGCGACGGCTTGCCATCTGTTCCGGCGTTGGCTGTCACCGCCTCCTGAATGGCGTCGGCCAGTGCCGGCCCGTCGGCCAGCGGGAGATAGGCGAGAAGTGCCGGGGCGACCTCGTCCGACCGCACACTACGCAATGCCCGCACCACCGCCGCCGTCAACTCTGGCCCGCTTTGCTTCTCCTGGGTGAGTCGCCGGAGGGTGTCCCACGCCCGGAAGCGGATCTCGGCATCGGGATTCTCCTTTGCCTCCCTCCGCAGCACATCAGCGGCCTGCCCGCCAATTTTCAGCACCTCTTCCTGGGCGGCAATGCGTTCGTCGAATGGAGCGTCGGCATGCATTTTCTGCACCAGAGAGGTGATTTTGCCCACCTGCTCGGTCGAAAGGGTGCGGTTCTTCAGGTGGCCGATCAACCCGGCGACGTCGTCGGTTTTCAGCCCGGCCGAGTCCAGAGCCTTTTTGTCGGCGAGTTGCTGGGCCACCACACGGGGGTCGGGCTTGGTTTCCTTCTTCGGCTCCGCTTTGGCCGGTGGCGGGTCCTGTGCGTTGGCGGTGACGATGGTCAGCATCACGGCGAACAAACCGACCGATGGCAGCAGTCGGGCAGAGCGCATGGCAGACTCCGGGCAGACCGGGGGTGGACTGATGCCACTGATTCTACGGGCCGGTGCGCCAGGGCGTTAGGGCAAAGAAGGAAGGGCGGCCGGTTCCAGACCCGACCTCCCACGCCACCGACTCTACAAGGGGGGGGTATGTGTGTGGCAGGTGGCAGTGTGGCAGAGAGGGGGGGGCATCCCGAGATCACCAGGAAGCCTCCGATGCTCGAAAGGCGACCGACCCCTGACAATCCCCCCGACCCCATTGCTACAATTCCCCACTCATTGCTCCTCCCGGACGGATTCGCATGTCGAGCGACCCTGGCCCTACCGTCTGGACGGTGCGTAATCTCCTGACCTGGACCGCCAAACACTTCACCGCCAAAGGAATCGACGATCCGGCCAAAGAGGCCCGACTGATCCTCGCCCACGTTCTCGGTTGCCGCCCGATTGAGGTGCTCGCCCGGTATGACGACCAACCGACCGACGACGAACGGCAACGGTTCCGAGACCTGATCAAGCGGCGAACCGAGGGCTGCCCAACGGCTTACCTCGTCGGCACCCGAGACTTCTACCTGCTCACATTTGAAGTGACGCCAGATGTGCTCATCCCCCGCCCGGATACGGAGGCATTGGTGCAATCGTCGGTGGATTTCTTGAAGGGAAAGCCGACGCCAACTGTCTTGGATTTAGGCACCGGTTCCGGTTGTATCGCAATTAGTCTCGCTAACCAGGTGAAATCGGCGGTGGTGACTGCGGTTGACCTTTGCCCAAAAGCTGCCGCGGTTGCGAAGAAAAATGCGGAAAAACATGGTGTTTCCGACCGGGTGTCAGTTCTCGTTGGCGATTTATTTGCTCCGCTGCCGTCCGACCGCCGGTTTGACCTGATCGTGTCGAACCCTCCGTATATCCCGGCGTCGGAAATCGAGGCGCTCGATGTCGGAGTCCGGAGTTTCGAGCCACGGAAGGCATTGGATGGTGGGCCAGACGGCCTAGATTTTTATCGAAGGATTGCTGCCTCCGCAAGCGCACACTTGAATCCAGGCGGTCAAGTGGCAGTTGAGGTGGGCTGGACCCAGGACGCCAACGTGCGGGAATTGTTCGGCGCCGTCGGCATGACAGTACTCCCTTCGGTGAAGGATTTGGGTGGTCGCTGGCGAGTGGTTCGTGCCCGTGGGTAGGTTTTTCTGCGAGGTTTGTCGCCGCGACCCACGCGTTGCCGGGAAAAGGGCGCGTTCACTGAGAAACCCTGCATGGCTGAAACGCGGGAAATCCGAGGGGCTGCCAAGGCTCAGGGGCAGTCTTGAGGAAGATGGATCCCCGAAATCGGAGTGCAATCTTCCAAAGCGCGGGGAAAACGGAACTTCTGACCCGTGAACAGCTACTCAACCTAAATGTGCGAGATTTGACTTTACCCAATCGATCCGAAACTGGTTCAGAACCCTGCTCGGTCTGGAACAATCGACGTGTCGCACAACCATATCCTCGATGCGCTGCCGCTCGCAGCCGCGGTGTTCGACGCCCACCATCGGGTTGTGGCGGCGAACCCGGCATTCGTGGAGTGGGTGTCGATACCACCGGCGGTTCTTATTGGCCGTGGGCTTGGTGATGTCGTTTCCGCGACGCAGGAATGGGCGACGGCCCTGTCCACGGCTTTGAACGGCGAAACACTCGCGGTTCGTCTCTCGGCTGGTGGGGTAACAGTTCGAGCGCGGTTCAGCCCGCTGGTTGGCTCCACCGGAGTGCTCGTAACTCTCGACCCTCCCTCCCTTCCGCCGATCCTCGATGCCTTCTTGCGGTTTGGCCAGTTCGCCCCGTTTCCGGCGTGGGTTCGTGATGATGCCGGACGGTACGTTGGGGCCAACCCAGAGTACCTGCGGGCGATCGGGCGGACACCCGGAGAAGTGATCGGCCGACACCTGAGCGAGGTGTTTGCCGCCGAAGTGGCCGAGCGATTTTCCGCCAGCGATCGGCGGGTGATTTCGGCCCGGCAGATTGTCGACCAGTACGACACTTCCCCCGGCCCGGCCGGCGACGCCCGTACCTGGCACAACGTCAAGTTCCCGCTTGGTGTCGACGACGGCCGGTGCTACGCCGCCGGCATCGGAATCGACGTGACCGATCGTCAGAGGTCGGAAGACGCTCGCCGGGCGGTCGAACGGCAACTGTTACACGAGCAGAGGCTGGAGTCGCTCGGGGTGATGGCCGGAGGCGTGGCACACGACTTCAACAATCTGCTCACTTCCATCCTCGGAAACGCCGGACTCGCCCGGCTCCAGTCCGGCGCCGGGCCGGCCGCCGAGTACATCCGCAAACTCGAATCGGCCGCCAGCACCGCCGCCGGACTGTGCCAACAGATGCTGGCGTATTCTGGTCGTGGGCAGTTCGTCGTTCGGCGCCTCCAACTAACCGAACTCGTGCGAGAGATGGGGCCGGTGCTTCGGACTCTCGTGCCGCCCGGATGCAATCTTGATCTTGCCCTCGACGACCCGGCTCCGCCGGTGCGTGGCGACGCGACCCAGATGCGGCAGGTGATCCTGAATCTGCTCTCGAATGCTGCCGATGCGGTGACCGATAACGGTGGCTGCGTGACTGTTTCAACCTCGGGTTTGCACGCCTCCCGTGAACTGCTCGCTTCCCGCCCGGCGACCGGCCACCTGTCGCCCGGGCTGTATGCCATCCTTGAGGTGAGCGACACCGGGGTGGGTATGGACGAGGGCACTCGCGGCCGGGTGTTTGATCCGTTTTTCAGCACCAAGTTCATCGGCCGTGGGCTTGGGCTGAGCGCTGTTCAGGGGATTGTCCGCGGGCACAAGGGTGCGGTGGACGTGGAGAGCATTCCTGGCCGTGGGAGTACCTTCCGAGTCCTCTTGCCGGCCGCCGGCTCGGCCTCCGATCCGGCACTCACCCAGAGCCGCGGGGCGGGTAAGACGGTGCTGGTGATCGACGACGAGGACGAAGTTCGAGCAGTCGCCCGCAAGCTTCTCGAAGCGGTCGGGTTCACCGTCCTGACGGCTGCCGGCGGGCGTGATGGGGCCGAGACCTTCCGCAGTTTCCACGACCGGGTGGCGGTGGTGTTGCTCGACCTGACCATGCCCCCACCCGACGGGCGAGCCACCTTCCGTGATCTGCGGGCGGTGCGTGCCGATGTGCCAGTGATCCTGTGTACGGGCTACGGGCGACAGGAAGTGCTGGCCTCGTTCGGTCCGGATCGGCCGACCGCGTTTTTGCGGAAACCATTCACTGCTGGCGAACTGCATGCCGCCGTGTTCGAGGCGGTCGGGGTGTGACCGCCGATCTACTCCGAATCTTCATCTACCGGCGGTTGTTTCGCACCGGCTCGTCGCTAGCATTCTCACCGCTTCCGACCCAACCGATGAGCCAACGCCCATGCGACCAGTTCGCATCTTTGCCCTGCTACTCCCCGTGGCCTTGCTCGCCGCCCTTGCTGGATGCGGACGGAAGGGGGGTGGGGGGGCTGTCCGCGCCAACCTGGACGCCGGTGGGGCAACTTTCGTCCAGCCGATCATGGCCTTCTGGACCGACGAGTACCGTGAGATCACCGACAACAAGGTGAAGGTGAACTACCAGGGGACGGGGTCGAGTGACGGCATCAAGAAGATGACCAGTCGGGAGTTCGTTTTTGGTTGCTCGGACGCCCCGATGAACCAGAAGGAAACGGCTGACGCGAAGGCCGCCGGCGGGGAGGTGATCCACCTGCCACTGGTAGTCGGGGCGGTGGTGCCGGCCTACCGCCTGGACGGGGTCGAACAACCGCTGGTGTTCACCGGTCCGGTGCTGGCCGACATCTTCCTCGGGAAAGTGAAGAGGTGGAACGAACCGGCTATCGTCGCGCTCAACCCTACCGCAAAACTGCCCGACCTGGAGATTCAGGCGGTGTTCCGCTCGGAAGGGAGCGGGACCTCGTATGTATTCTCCGAGTACCTATCGAAGGTCAGCCCAGAGTTCGCCGGTAAGGTGGGGGCGACGAAGGCATTTCCCGATAAGGTGGGGGTAGGGAAGAAGGGAAGTGAGGGCGTGGCCGGGCACATCGCCACCACCAATGGGGCCATCGGTTACATCGAACTCACTTACGCCCTCGACACCAAGGCGACGTTCGGATCGGTGCGGAACAAGTCGGGCAAGGATGTGCGGGCTACCCTGGCGAGTGTGACAGCTGCGGCCGAGGTGGGTGCGAACCGACCCCAAACTGCCGCCCCCTACGACCTACACGACCTCACCTACAACCTGACCGACCTGCCCGGCGACGACGTTTACCCGATCACAGCCACCAGTTTCGCCCTGCTGTACAAGAAGCAACCGAAGGCCCGCGGGAAGGCGGTGGTCGAGTTCCTCAAGTGGGCCGCTTCGAGCGAGGGGCAGCGGATGGCGGAAAGCCGCAACTACGCCCAACTCCCCGCAGGACTCAGAGCGAAGGTGGCGGCCAAACTCGAAGCCATCGAGTTCGAGTGAGTCGACTTATTGGCTTCGTCCGTCGCGGTCAACGCGGGGCGATCGTACCGTACAACAACCCCCTTCGGGTTCGCCTACCCGCACGATGCCCCTATGACTTCGCCCGCCACCCCCCAAAAACCACCGGCCCGCTGGGGCGAGACGCTCTTTGCCGCTGTCACCCGTGGGGCGGGCATGGGTGTGCTGGCGTGCGTCCTTAGCCTGGTGGTGGTCCTCGCCTATCAGTCGTGGCCGGCGTTCGCCGGGGCGGGTCAGAATCACCTTCTCACCTCCGCCGAGTGGCGGCCCAACCCCACCCCGGTGAATCCCGACCCGAGTTACGGCTCGCTGGCGTTCGTGTACGGCACGCTGGTGACTTCGGGCATCGCCCTGCTGCTGGCCGTGCCGCTCGGCGTCGGATCGGCTGCTTTTCTTTCCGAGATCGCCCCACGGCCGGTCCGAAAGGTTGGCATGTTCCTGGTCGAATTGCTTGCCGCCATCCCGAGTGTGGTGTACGGGTTCTGGGGGTTGACCGTTCTCGCACCGGCGTTGCAGCGGGTGTTCGATCTGGTGGGTGGGCCGAACACGGGCGGGAACGGCATCCTCGCGGCCGGGTTGGTACTGGCGGTAATGGTGCTTCCGTACATCACCGCCATCAGCTTCGATGTGATTCGGGCCGTCCCCCGTATCTCCCGTGAGGGGTCGCTCGCTCTGGGGGCGAGCCGCTGGCAGACCATCTGGAGTGTCGTTCTGCCGACGGCCCGGCCTGGCATCGTGGCCGCTGCCTTTCTCGCTCTCGGGCGGGCGCTTGGTGAGACGATGGCCGTCACGATGCTCATCGGCAACAAGTCCGTCATCCAGTCGCCCTTGTTCGGCTCGGGCGACACCATTGCCAGCAAGATGGCCAACTCGATCGCCGAGGCCGGTGACCCGAACACCCGTGCGGCGGTCATGTCCCTCGCCCTGATCTTGTTCGCCGTCACCGCCGTGACCAACGTACTGGCTCGTTTGCTCCTCACGTGGCTCACTCGGCCGAAGGCTCCGGCCGCCCCGCCAGTTGGTGAGCCGGTCCCCGCCGGTGAACTGCCTCCTCCGCCGCCGGGGATCGTGCCTCCACGGTCGTTGGCAGCGCTGTGGAACCGGGTGATGACCGCTGTTCTCGCCGTTGGCACTCTGGTCACTGTGGTACCACTCTTCCTCATCCTCGGGCTGATCGTGGTGAAGGGGGTGCCGGCCGTTGCTGATCCAGCCCTCTTCACCCATGTGGCGAAGTCGCACTTGAAGGACGACGAGTTTCGTGAGTACCAGGAATGGCGGCGGGGCGAGCGGGCCGACCCGCCGCGGAATTCCGTCACTGGCCGCCGGTTGGTGCGAGGTGGCCTGGGGCACCAAATGCTCGGCAGCCTCGTCATGGTGGTCGGGGCGACGCTACTGGCTGTGCCGGTCGGCCTGCTAGCGGCCATCTGGCTCGCGGAGGCACGCCGCTCGCCGGTGGCCAACGTCACCCGTGCTGTTGCTGAGTTGCTCGGTGGGGTGCCGTCGATTGTGATCGGCCTGTTCGTGTACGCGGTGCTCTGTGCTCCGACCTATGGGAACGATGAACCGCTCGGGGCGAGTGCGTGGGCAGGTATGGTTGCCTTGGCGGTGCTCATGCTGCCGGTGGTGGTGCGGTCGGCGGAGGAATCGATGCGCTTGGTCCCGTCGTCGTTGCGGGAAGCGAGCTACGCGCTCGGGGCGAACCGCATGCAAACCAGCCTACGGGTGATTGTGCCGGCATCGCTGCCGGCGATCGTGACGGGAATCTTCCTGGCTATCGGGCGGATTGCTGGCGAGACGGCCCCGCTCCTGTTCACCGCCCAGCAGAACCAGGAACTGCCAATGGTGGCCATCGACGAGGGAGACCCAGACTCACCGACCGTACTGGCGCTCGACGAGTCGTTCCCCTTCCTGACGGGCAAGATCAACGAATACGCCCAGTCGCCCTATGCCGACTACAAGGACCAGGCCTGGGGCGGTACGCTGGTGCTGATGGGAGTGGTGATGGCTTTGAATGTGGGCATCCGGTTGGTGGCTGGTAAGCGAGTGGTGGCGGCCTCGTCCGGTGGGTGAGCGGGGATGATCCGGTGCGAAAGAGGATTGAAGTGGTACGGAGGACACCTCGACAGAGATACGAGTAACGTCGTAACATCCGGGGCACGGTTCACTCCCCCCTCTCTGCCACACTGCCACCTGCCACACACATACCCCCCCCCTCTGCCGCGGCCCAAAAAGTGGCGAAAATCAGCCTCTTTCTCCTTTCTGTCATTGTCACCGACCCCAGACCGGGGGAAAGTGGAACCGCTCACTCTCTGAGTGCCATTAGACGATTCCCTTGGGTTGTCGGCATGGCGTGAGCCGGGGTACACTGCCCGTACCGGCGTAGTTCCCCGCAGGGCGACCGATGGACCTGTTCGACTCAATGCGGACCGAGAACCGCCGCTCGGCCCGCCCGCTCGCCGCGCGCATGCGACCGCGCACCATCGACGAGTACGTCGGCCAGGAGCACTTCCTCGGCCCCGGCAAACTGCTCCGGCGCATGCTCCTCGCCGACCGCATCAGTTCGCTGATCTTCTACGGCCCGCCGGGGTGCGGTAAGACCGCCCTCGCCCACGTCATCGCCAACCAGACGAAGAGCAAGTTCCGCCCGATGAACGCGGTGAGCGCCGGCATCAAGGACGTACGGGAGGTGCTGCAACAGGCCCGGCACGACCTGGAGTACGACGGCCGACGCACCATCCTGTTCTTGGACGAGATCCACCGCTTCAACCGCAGCCAGCAGGATGTGCTACTGCCCGACGTGGAAGAGGGCGTCGTGATCCTGATCGGGGCGACGACGCAGAACCCGTTCTTCGCCATCAACACGCCCCTGCTCTCCCGCAGCCAGATTTTCACCTTCGAACCGCTGACACGGGAGCACATCGCCACCGTGATCCGCCGGGCGCTCGCCGACACGGAACGCGGGTTGGGTGACACCCCGGTGACGCTGACCGACGACGCGCTGGCGTTCCTGTGCGAGGCGTGCGACGGCGACGCCCGCCGGGCACTGACGGCGCTGGAAATCGGGGTGAAGTCCGCGACGGTTCCCCTCTCTGCTGGGGGAGAGGGGTTAGGGATGAGGGGGACGGGGGAAGCCAACCACCCCACCTCCCCCCTTGAGGGGGAGGTCGCCGACACCGCAGGTGGAGGCGGGAGGGGGGTGAAACGCCAAGCAGACCCCCCTCCCGGTTCTCGCTCCGCTCGAACCGACCTCCCTCTCAAGGGGGGAGGTGGGCAACCCCAATCCTCCGCTTCCATTCTCTTCGATCTGCAACTGGCCCAAGACAGCATCCAGCGCAAGGTGCTCGACTTCGACCCGACCGGCGACACGCACTACGACGTGGCCTCGGCGTTCATCAAGTCGCTCCGTGGCTCGGACCCGCAGGCCGGCGTCTACTGGCTCGCCCGGATGCTCGAATCCGGCGAAGACCCGCGTTTCGTCGCCCGCCGGCTGGTCATCTTCGCGTCCGAAGACGTGGGCAACGCCGACCCGCAAGCACTCCTCGTGGCTAACGCGGCGTGGGACGCGGTCGAGCGGGTGGGGTTGCCGGAGTGCCAGTTGAACTTGTCGCAGGCGGTCTGCTACCTCGCCACCGCCCCGAAGTCGAACGCGGCGACGGTGGCGATCGGTCTGGCGACGAAGGACGTGAAGGAAGGGCGGACCCTTCCGGTGCCGAAGCACCTGCGCGATTCGCACTACCAGGGGTCGAAGCAGTTCGGGCATGTCGGCTACCAGTACGCCCACGACGGCGACGGTGGATGGGTGGACCAGGAGTACATCCCGTCCGACGCGGTGTACTACACCCCGACTGACCGCGGCTTCGAGGCGACGATTCGTGAACGAATGGCCGAGATCGAGAAGCGCAGGAAACTGAGCCGCGACCCGAAGGGGACCGGGGAATGACCCTGGTGGGGCGGGTTTTGGAAGGACACACCACGACTCGTGGTCTGCCCCTCGCTCGTGCGTCGGGCTAGAGCAGTTTCAGCGAGTCCCTTGCGGTGTTGGGGTCCGCCCTTCAGGGCGCGCAGTGCGGACCACGCCCTGAAGGGCGGACCCCAACACCGCCCCCCCAAGGAACCGACTGAAAATGCTCTAACCTATTCGCATGAGCACCGCCCCGGACCCGCTCGCCGAAGACCTCCTGCCAGACACGCCCCCGCCCCCGCCGTGGCACGAGTTCCTCGCCGCCCCGCTCGTGCCCCCCGCCGTCGCCGCCACCCTCGGCCTGCTCGCCGACCGGTTCGCCGGCGTGCCGAGTGTCATCGGGCTGTCAGTGGCGGCCCTCGGGCTGGTCGGGTGGGTGGTGTTCCGGCTGAAGCCGTGGGCGTTGGCGTGGCTGTGGCTCACCTTCGCCGGGCTGGCCGCCGTCTCCCACCACGCCCACCGGCACGAGTTCCCACCGGACGACGTCGCCCGCTTCGCCGCCCCGACCCCCGTCGTCCTGAAAGTCCGCGGCACCCTCGCCGACGACCCCTTCACCCGCCGCATCACCCCCGACCCGCTCACGCCCGCCCGGCGCACCGTCACCGACGCCGCCACCCTGGAGGTGACCGAGGTGGAGACCGCCGCCGGGTGGGAGCCGTGCTCCGGGCGGGTGCGGCTGACAGTCGATCACGCGGCGGGGCAGACGCTCCCGCTCGGCGGGGTGCGGGCCGGCGACATGGTGGAGGCGGTGGGCCGGTTCACCATACCCGAACCGCCCGGCAACCCCGGCGAGGCCGATCGGCGGGCGGTGTATCTCGATCAGCGGTGGCGGGGCGATTTACGAGTCCGGGCCGCGGCGGTGGTGCGGTTGGAGGCCGGCGGGTGGAGCGTCGCCCGCGTGCTCGGCTGGTTCCGCGATCGCTCGGGGGCGGCCATCGACACCGCACTCGGGGCCGAGTCGCCCGTCGGCAAGGCTCTGCTCCTCGGCGACACCAACGCCCTCGACCGCGCCGAGTGGGAGAGCTACACCCGCACCGGTGTGGTGCATGTGCTGGCCATTTCCGGGCAGCACCTCGTGCTCGTGGCCGCGTTCGCGTGGCTGGTACTCACCGCCGCCGGGGTGCGCCGGCCGCGGGCGGCGTGGGCGGTGGCCGCGGTGGTGTTCGCCTACGCCCTGCTCACCGGGCTGCGGCCGTCGGCCCTGCGGGCGGCGGTGATGGTGGCGGCGGCATGCGGGGCGGTGATCCTCCGGCGGCCACCGAGCACCGCCAACAGCTTCGCCCTGGCGTGGCTCGTCGTGATCGGCGTGAACCCGACGGCCGCGTTCGACCTCGGCTGTCGGCTCAGCTTTTTCAGCGTGTTCGTGCTGGTATGGGGCGTCGGGCGGTGGTTGGAACCGCGGCGGAAGACCCCGCTCGAACAACTCATCGACGAGTCGCGGAGCCTGCCCGAAAAGGTGCTGCGGGCGGCGGTGCGGGCGGTGTGGGTGGCCTATGCCATCAACGCCGTGCTGTTCGTGGTGAACACGCCGCTGTTGATCGCCGAGCAACACCTCCTCTCGCCAGTCGGCCTGCTCGTCGGCCCGCCGCTCGTACTGCTCACGTCGCTTGCCCTCGTGTGCGGCTTCCTGCTGATGCTCGTCGCCGGGGTGCCGGTGCTCGCCGATGTGTGCGGGGCGCTCACCCGCTGGCCGCTCGCCGCCTCCGAGTGGTGCGTTCATACCGCCGACCGCCTGCCCTTTGCCTCGGTGTACCTGCCGGGGCTACCGGGCTGGTGGCTGGCGGGGTTCTACCTGCTGGTGGGTGTGATCGTCCTCCGCGGGTGGGCTGCATCCAAACGGTTCGCAGTGGCGGTGCCGGTTTGGGTCGCGGTCGCGGCGTTCCTTCCCGGACCAACCAGGCCAGCGGACGAACTGCGGACCACCTTCCTGAGCGTCGGCCACGGCGGGTGCGTGGTGATGGAGACGCCTGACGGCCGCTGCCTGCTGTACGACTGCGGCACCACCGCCGGACCCGACGCCGTGCGTCGGGTGATCGCCCCGTACCTGTGGGTTCGCGGGATTCGCCGGGTGGACGAGTTGTTCGTGTCGCACGCCGACAGCGACCACTTCAACGGTATCGGAGAACTGGTGCGGCGGTTCCCGGTCGGGCGGGCGACGTTCACCCCGAGTTTCGCGGAGAAGCCGGCGGCCGATGTGGCCGAGGTGGTCGATGCCCTGAAGCGGGCGGGCGTGCCGGTGCGGGTGGTGAGCGCCGGCCAGCGGTTCGAGGCCGGCGACGTGGCGTTCGAGGTACTGCATCCGCCGGCGGTCGGGCCACCGGGGGCGGAGAACGAGCGGAGCCTGGTGCTGACCGTGCGGCACGCCGGGCACACGCTCTTGCTGACCGGGGATTTGGAGAAGGCGGGCACCGATCGGGTGTTGATGCTCCGGCCGGTGACGTGCGACGTACTGATGGCCCCGCACCACGGTAGTCAGGCAGCATTCCCAGCCGGGCTACGGGCGTGGGCGACCCCAAGCTGCGTGCTCGTCAGCCGTGGCAACCTGTACGCCAACACGGTGACCGAACGAGACACCGGCGTGCCAACGTGGGACACATTCAGCCACGGGGCGCTCATCGTGCGAAGCCACTCCACCGGGTTGGTGGTGGAGGGCTATCGCAGCGGGCTACGGGAGGTCGTCCGGAACAGGTAGCACCCCGAGCAGTGCCAACGAGATCGGATCTGTTCTTTGGGAACGGAACGCCGGGTGGAGAGTGCCCCTGGCGTCATTCGTCGTCGGCCAGGCTGTCTTCTCCGCGAATGCTCCGCATCGCAGACATCACGGCACTACGCACGTCGTCTCGTGTGTCGTCGGCGAGTTCGTCGAGTTGTTCCATTGCCTCCTGCGCCGAAGGCCCGATCCGCCCCAGCGCCTGAATCACCTGCAACAACACCGATTGCTCGCCGCTCGAGGGTGGCGGGGTGGCCACCGGCGTGATGGTGTTGCTTGAATCGGCCCACGCCGGCTGTGACAGCTTGCGATAGCGCCCGGACCCCGCCGCCGTACTCAAGAGGTGGATCAAGTGGGGGACGGCCGCCGACGCCACAGGCCCCATCCAGCCCAGGGCAACGGCCGCTTCTCCCCGCACGAATGGGTCGTGATGCTTGAGGTGCGAAACGAGCGTTGGTAGGGCAGGCCGCCCGATCTGGCTGAGGGCTTTCGCCGCCATTCGGCAGAGCACGACATTCGTTCCGCGCATGGCTTCGGCCAGTGCAGGCACCGCGGCCTCGGCGGCTTGCCCCATTCCGCCGAGAGTTTGGGCGGCGCCGGTGGCTGTCCGCGGGTCGGGGTCTTTGAGTACAGGGATGAGTGCGACCAGAGCGGGCAACGCCTCCGGGCCGAGCTTGCCCAGCCCCCACACGGCATTTCTTCGTACGTACTTGCACTGGCTTGTCAGGAGCCGGATGAGCGTCGGCACCCCCTGAACCCCGAACCCAGCCAATCCTTGCACCGCGGCCTCCCGCACGACCTGCTCCGGGTCGTTGGTCAGGGCGAGCAGTTGCTGGTAGACGTCTGTCCCGGTCGGGCCATACTTGCCCAGCGCCCGAGCCGCTTTCGCTCGAAATGCCGGCAGCGGACTTTTCAGCCCGCGGAGCAACTCGGAGATCGGTTCATCCGGTGGGTACGACATCATTCTCGTCCGCCATCCGGGCGGTGCAGCGGGGCAATCCGAACAAGGGTAGTGCGTGCCGGCGGGGCTGCAAATCGGATTGCATGGAACGCCATAAGTCGGTTACCATAAATACCTAACGTGAGGCCGGCCAAACCGAAGCGGGGCCGCGAGAACTCTCCGCACCCTCGTCCGGTATACTTGTGTTGTGTGACTTTGGGGTGGACTCATGAGACAACTGATTCCTTCTGCGGCGGCACAGTCGCGCGGGGTGATCGCGGCGGTGGTGATCGGCACCGCCCTCACCGCCACTGGTACAGCGTCGGCCGACGACACCCGCCCGGTGCCGACGACCGACGTGAACGGCGAGCAGATCCGCGACGTGGCCCGCTACTGCCAGGTGTGCTGGCGGAACGCCCGCCTCCCGGCCGACGCCTGGGACGACTGCACCCAGCAGGTGCTCGCCCGCCTGCTCCAAACCATCCGGCCGGCACACTGGACGCTCATGCTCCAGGTTGACGGCGAGGAGAAGCGGGAGTTCCTGCGGGCCATCGACGCCGTGAAGAAGCGGACGCAGCGGGCACGACGGCCGGGCGAATTGGGGGCCGACGTGGCAGATGTGCGACAGAAGCCGACGGCGGTGCGTGAGCAGTGGGAGGCGGTGAACGTGGCGGCCGAGCAGGTATTCAAGGCCATTCGCAAGCTGCGTACCCACCTCGGCGTCGATGCCTGACGTACATCGCACACCCTGAGTGGTCCCCACAACCCCGGCCCCGGCCGGGGTTGTGGCGTTTCGGAAGGTGTTGCAGCCCTCATCCATCGGCCCGAGGGAAGGTGCGCCGCAAGTCTCACAAAACCAACACAGGCCTCGAACGTATCTTGGCAACGGTGAGCGATCAGTGCACAGGACGACAGGTTTTTGGATTGTGGGCTTGACAATCACTTTGGAGACTGCCAAATATATTGGTGTGGTCAGGTGGTTGGGAGACTCGAATCAAGCTAGCTGTCACCAGCCTGAATTAGATATTAAAACAATTTTTTACACGTCAACTTTCACGAGGTAGTCATGCCCCTGCCCCCTGCCCCCTGTCCCACGCCTTGTAGGAGTACTAGTTGTAGGAGTGCTAGCCGTCGTGGCGATGCTGACCGTCACCAGTGACAGTTTTACCCAGGGTCAACAGTCAGCCGGCATTGCCTGCTACAAAACGGATTGTATTGTCCTGATGCCAAAGCCAGGAC
>JALOQR010000135.1 GCA_025459365.1 Fimbriiglobus sp. | reverse complement strand
CCGGTGAGCACCTCCCAAAGCCGGCGGTAGATCCGCTCCTTTGCTTCGTCTGGCAGTCCATCGAATTGCTTCGAATAGACGACGTAGCTAAGTGGGTACTTGAAGAGCCGCGTCTTCAGGTCGAACTCGCGGAGCGACCGCTTTTTTGCGTCGAACGGCCCGCGGGCGGCAAATTCTTGGGCGAAGTCGGACGTGCCGGCAACGGCGTCGGTCAACTTCGCCTCCTCGCTGAAGAGCAGATATGTCACCACCGATTCGCACGCCCAGTGGATTCGCTTGGTGATGCTCTCGCTGCGGGTGCCTGGCGGCTCCTTGAATGCCTTGTTCAACTCGGCTTGTTCGTGCAGTGCCTGTCGGGTGATGAAGTTCGCCCGCGTGAGGCGGTTCTGCGCCTCTCCCTGGTGTTCCAGCACCATGAGAGCCACCACGTCGCTGTGCGGGCTCAGGTAGTTGGCGACCGTGAAATATGGTTTCAGGTCGGTCACGTTCTCACCGGCTGGTTGTTTGTCCTTCTCGGCCCAGTTCCACCCGCCGACGATCTGGTTCCCCTGGTGCGTCTGTTTGCCGCTTGTGCCGGTGACATACCACCCACCCCAGCGGTCCTCGAACGGGGTGCTGTGATCGACCGTTTTGCTCCCGCGGGAGAGTACCAGTTCGCCCTTGGCATCGGACGACACCGACCGCACGAGGTGGCCAGGAAACCCCTGGTTCCGCGATGACCCGTGGCAGATCAGGCAACTCTCGGTTTGGCGGATGAACTTGGGCTGGGCGGTGGTGTCCTGATCGAAAGTGTAGAAGACGGTGCCGAGGTTGGGATCGGCGGCAGCCACCTCACCTACCTCCCCCCCGCGGCAGAAGCCAACAGTCACGTCGTCGTTGAAGTAGATCGCCCGCGGGGTCTTCGGCCCAATGCGGCTGCGTTGCAGGCTCGTCTTGCTGAACACTAAGACCTGCGAGCTGACAGGTACGTCCCATGCCTTCAGCATCGCCTTCAGGTACCCGAACTCCTCGTCTGGCTTCAGTGTGATGGCGTCGTCCCGAAGTTGCTTCTGTAACCGGGTGACGGCATTGTCCGCCTTGGCGGTGGCGTAACCGATGGGCGGGCTGTCGATATCGGCGGCGGGCGCGACCGCGACGAACAGCAAACAGATGACAGCGACAAAGGTGCGAGGCACGGTTCGGCCTCCCAGCGGAGCAAATATAGACTTCTTTATCCAATATTACGGATCGGAAGTCAAGTGGTAGGGCTCTCCGCCTACGGTAATCGGCCTTCCGCCATCAGCAACGATTCGGCTACACTCCCACCCCTTGCAATTTCACACCAGGAGGATGTGGCCGTGGGCGGGCGTTGGTTTTGGGTGTTGCTGGTACTGCTCGGAGGGGTGTACGCCGCCCTTGCCGCGTGGACTCCAATCCACGACGACGAGTTGTATTACTGGTGTTGGTCGAAGGAACTGCAGCTCAGTTACTTTGATCACCCGCCGCTCACCGCACTGATGATCCGGGCGAGCACCGAGTTGCTCGGTGATAGCGTCTTTGCGATCCGCCTGCCGGCCGTGGTAGCCACTCTAGTCGTTCTCGGGGTGGTTGGCTGGCTCACCCGCCCGAGGGGGATTTTACTCGCCACTGTTCTCACCCCCATGTTTACCTTCGGCGGGGTGATGATCACGCCGGACACGCCGCTGCTCCTGTTCTGGTCGCTCTACCTGGCATGGCTTGTTGGGGTGCATCAGCGGCTCACGCCCGAAGATGGTTCGGAGGGCAATGTGGCCTGGTGGTGGTGGGGCGTCGGCGGGGTAATCCTCGGCATCGGCATTCTCGGGAAATACACCACTGGGCTGGCAGTGCCAGCAGGGTTGCTCAGCTTTGCCCTGACGGGCCAATCGACCCTCCGCCGCTGGGCGTGGAGATACGCCGCCCATCTGGGCGTGGCTTTTCTTGTTGGGTCACCCATCCTCATCTACAACTTCCAGCATGGGTTTGAACCGTTGCTTTTCCAGTGGAAGCACGCGAACCAGACCAAGTCTGGTGGGTTACAACCTTTCGGTGAGTTTGTTGGGGTTCAGGTGCTCCTCACCGGGGCCTTACCGCTGCTCCTGTGGCCGTGGCTACTGTGGCGGTTTCGCACCCTGGTGGCCGACCCACGGCTACGAGTGTGCGCTTGCCTGTACGGGCTGCCCACCGCCTTTTTCACAGCCAAGTCGATCACTGGCCCACTCGAAGCCAACTGGGCGATGGCCAGCTACCTTGCCTTCTGGCCCATCGCGGCCCGCTGGTTCACCGCCGTCGATGCGCTCCCCTGGCTATGGCGGATGGTAGGAAAATGGGGAGGGCGACTGACCTTTCTGGCACCGGCGGTCAGTGTTGGCTTTCTGGGAGCGCACATGGTTCACCCCTTGCCGGTGGTACCCGCAAACAACGACCGCATCTCGCGGATGCCCGAGCGGCAGCGAATGGCCGCCGAACTCCATGCCTTCCTCAAAGCGCAAGGGCAACCGATCCCGCTCTTCACCCCGGAATACCAAACAGTTGCGTTACTGCGGTTCAACGGAGTGCTGGCCGAGCAGGAGCCAGACCTGACCCTCCGTCCCAGCCACTTTACCCAGGCTGGCAGGCGAATGACCGACCACGACGCTGTGTACTACTTCAGCAACTACCCACCGCCGCCCGAGCACATCGAAGGGTTCGCCCCGCCGAAAAGGCTGAACGACAACCTGGTGAAGGAGTTCCCGCTAGTGGTGCGGGGCGAAGTGTACGACACCTATAAGCTATGGTTGTACCGTAAGCCGTCGCCGACGCCCCCCGACTCGCGGGTGAGTGCCGTCGGACCGCGGCCATGATCCCCCATCCCCCCGTCTGCAATGCCCCGCCGACCGTACAAACCGCCGTCGCTCCCCGAGCGGATGGTGGACACCGACTCCGCCCTGGCCGAGTGCGTCGAACACCTGTCCGCCCACCGCCTACTCGGGTTCGACACCGAGTTTGTCGGCGAGGACACGTTTCGACCCGAACTCTGCCTGATTCAGGTGTCTACCCCCGAACGACTCTACCTCATCGACCCTTACGAGATCAGTTCACTCGCCCCGTTCTGGGCGTTGCTGCACGACTCTGCCCGCACCGTCATCGCTCACGCCGGGCGAGAAGAGGTGCGAATGTGTCGGTTTCAGTCTGGGGCTCCGCCGGCCAACCTCTTCGACACCCAGATCGCCGCAGGGCTCATCGGCCTCACCTACCCCATCAGCTACGCGGGGTTGGTGCAGATCGCACTCGGGTCGCGACTGAACAAGGGCGACACCCTGTCGGACTGGCGGCGTCGGCCCCTCTCCCCCTCGCAGGTGCGGTACGCTTACGACGACGTGCGGTATCTCATCCCCGCTTATGAGCGACTGTCGGCCAAGCTCGAACGATACACCCGCACCGACTGGGCGAATGAGGAGTTTGCTTCATTCGTAAAGTGGCAGTCGGCCGACGACACGGCGGTGGAGCGGTGGCGCAAGGTGAAAGGGAGCGGTGCGCTGAATCGCCGCGAACTGGCCGTGCTACGGGCGGTCTACGACTGGCGTCTCGGCGTCGCCGAACGACAAGACCGCCCGGCTCGGAGCGTCATGCGGGATGATGTGCTTCTGGAGGTGGCCAAGCGAGGGGCGCGGACCCCGGACGACCTCGCATCACTCCGCGGCATTCCCCCGCGGGAGTTCGAAAACGTGCAACGAGCCGTGCGAGAAGCGAATCGGATCCCCGCCGCTGAATTACCGGAGAAGATCGAGACCGAACAGGACCCGCCGCAAGTGGGCGTGCTCGGGTCGCTCCTCACGGTCGTGCTGAACGATGTGTGCGACCGACTGAAGTTGGCGCAGAGCCTTGTCTGCTCTCAACAAGACTTGAAAGACCTGGTGCGGTCGAAGCAAGCAGGCGGGAAGTTGCCGGCCGACTCACCGTTCCACGACGGCTGGCGGAAAGAGGCAATCCTGCCCCACCTGGAGCGGATTCTGGACGGTGGGCTGGCGGTGCGGGTGAACAACCCAAAAACGACCGCGCCGCTGGAGTACGTCGAGGTTGTGGAGAACGGCGAACAGCCCGAATGAGTGGGCCGCCCGCTTACGCGGGTTGCTCGCCGGGCAACTCCAGGAGCGGAGACGACATCAAATAGTCGGCCGTCGCCCGATTGCTGGCGACGGCCACATTGTGAACCACCGCCACACGGAGCAACGCTTTCACATCTGGGTCGTGCGGTTGGGCGGCAAGTGGGTCCCAGAAGAAGATGAGCACATCGAGCCGGCCCTCGGCAATGGCAGACCCGATCTGCAAGTCTCCGCCGAGCGGCCCGCTCAGGTAGCGGTGAACGCTAAGTCCGAGGTGTTGAATCAGTAGCCCACCAGTAGTGCCGGTCGCCGATAACTCATGCCGGGAGAGGGCTGTCTGGTGAGACGTAGCCCACTCCAAAAGTTCTGTTTTCTTGGCATCGTGTGCCACGAGCGCGATTCGTTTGCGGGTGTGTTGGGGGGGCATCTGATCTCCTTCAACTCGGCACGATTACAAGTCAGGCGGAATGTCTGCCGGGCGGTTCGCTGCGACGGGGATTGATGAGGGATGGATGTGAGTTGAACACATCTCGACCCCCGAAGGGCACCATTCAACAAATCGCGACCGGGTTACCACGTCAAGGGCGGGGGCCAGATCATCGCCCCCCCCTCTGCCACACTGCCACCTGCCACACACATACCCCCCTGGGCAAAATCGCTCGGTTCACCGGAGCAAAATCCTGAGGATCTCGACGAAAGATCAACCGCAACTGCTCTGGCAAAAAGAACTTACGCCCGAAATCCTCAGGAGCAACCTATGTGAGCATCCCGCTCAGGGAGAGCCTGCCGAGAACGCCCCCCCACGGAGCAACGCAATGGCTCCGGGGGATGGGCCAGACGATTTGGCGAAGTGGAGAACAACACCCAAAGCGGTGGCCGACCGGGTGTGCGGGCAAGCCGGAGTCAGCGCCCGGGCTCGTGGCTCGCTCCACTGGTGAGGAACGGGATCGACACGTCGGGGGTGAAGTACCCCATCAGGGTGAGGGCCAACCCGCCGACAGCCAGGATGCATCCGCCGGCGAACGCCCACCGGGCCTTCGACAGCATGGCTACCGACAACAGCACGATCCCGATTTGAAGCAGTAGTTCGGCGAACTCGAAGAACGGATCGCGTTTGTGCGCTTCGTCGCGGGACTTCTCGTACTCCTTGGCCTGCTTGGTCAGTTTCCCCTTGTCGTCCTCGTACTCCGCCAGCTTGACGGTGATGAATGCGAGCCGCTGCCGCTGCCGCTCGCTCGCCTCGGCGGGAAGCTTGGCTCGGTCCTTCTGTGCCGCCTCGTACTTCTTGGCTAGTTCTTCGGCCTCTTCCTTCTTGATCGGGCCGAAGGTCTGTTCGAGCATCTCCCGCTCCTGCATGTACAGCACCTCGCGCTGCACTTTGGCCTGGTAGCGGTTCCACTCGTTGCTCGCCTGCATCTGGCCCATCATCATCTCGTTACCGGCCTTTTTGCCGCCGGCCGCCGCCAGTGTCAGCACCACGGCGAACAATGCCACGCTCAGCGCCACCTTCTTCACGAACGGGTCGTTCTCGCTGTGCGGCACCTCCACCTCGGCTCCATGTCCGGCCATGCCTGATCCTCCGTGGGCATCGAAGAAACCTGTGCGGAGAGTAGCGAAGCAGGGCGATTCAGGCAACCGCAGATGAGACGGACGTTGACTCGCCCACTACTCTGGTGAGTGGGGCTTTGCCCCACTCTCACTACAGAGGTTTCTGCGCATGTCCCGACTGCTCTCGGCTCTGGTCACGGTGGCTCTGGTCGGCGGGTGGGCGATGGCCGAAGACAAGAAACCGGCCGATAAGCCGGTGGCGAGGAAGGACGACAAGAAAACCGATGCCCCATCGGGGGTGTGGACAAGGAAGACCGATGAGGGGCTGACCCTCCAACTCGATTTCAGCAAAAAGGAAGAACTGGTAGTCACGGTGGCGGTCGAGGACAACAAACTCACCATCACCACCAAGCTCTCCGAGGGGAAGGACGGTAAGTGGACGGCCAAGGCGACCAAGGTGGTGAAGAATGGCGACTTCCCGGTGGAGATCTCCGACAAGTACGAGTTCAGCTTCAAGTTGAAGGTGGAGAAGGACAAGGCGACCCTGTCCGACTTCGACGCGAATGAGCATGCCGAACAGGGCAAGCACGCGGTGGAGGGAGAGTACAAGAAGAAAGAAGACAAGTGAGCCGACGAAGATCGGCCCTGAGCCGGAGGCGAGCAGTCTCTTTCGACTCGGGGCCGATTTCCATTCGCTACACCCGCACAAACACCCGCTTGCGGTACAGCCACCACAGCAGCAGCCACGCCAGCCCCATCCACACGCCACCCCGCACCAGCGGCCACCAGTACTCCTTTGACCACGCCGCCAGCCACCCACCGGGCAGGTGCTTGAACACCTGATCCGGCACGAAACTGCTCACGGGCGAGTCGGCCAGCGTATAGATCAGGATCGAGTTCGCCCCGATCACTCGCAGGGGGTACGTCCACCCGCGGTAGCCAATCCCGTCCGAAAGGGCGTGAAACCCGGCGAGTAGCAGAAAGCACCACCCGCCGCTGAACAGCACCCAACTCGGCGTCCAGATCCGCTTCACCACCGGGCAGATGCCCAGATCGCCGAGCAACCGCCCGGCGGCCAGCCCCACGGCCCCGGCCACTCCGCACCACAGTACCGGCTTCCACCGCCCACCGGCTTTCAGCCATCCCCCGGCGATCAGCCCGAGTAGCATCGTGCCGAGCGTGGGAATGAAACTGAGGGTGGAATACCCGCCGGCATTGTGCGTGAACGGGTTCGGCACCAGAACCGACCGGCCGTCGACGGTGCCCGCCTTCCACCGCGGGAAGAGGTTGAGAAACCAGGTGTCGAACGCCCAGGCAGCGTTGCTGTTCTTGTTCCAGTGAGCGGCGAGGCCATCGTGCTGGTACTGCGGGTCGGCCGCCTTCACCGCCGCGTAGTCGAACCCCTCTGGTGGAAGCGGATAAAGGGCGAACGCCCCCCAGTAGCCGACAAGTAGCACCACGAGCGCCACCCACCACCATCGTGGCCTTAGCTGAGCGATCAGAAACAGCGGCAGGTAGCCAAGGCCGATCTGCGAGAGTGTGTCTTCGAAGGTGAAGTTCGTGCGGGGGGTGTGGAACGACCGCATGACGACGCCCCACGCCACCAGGAACGCGGCCCGCCAACCAGCATGAAGCAACGACTTCCAGAACGGCTCGCCGCTGACCTGCCGCCGGGCCAGCGAGAAGACCATTGCCGCTCCGACCAGAAACGAGAACGCCGGCTGAATGAGATCGTGCAGAGAGCACCCCACCCACTCGACATGTGTGGTGTGGAACTGAATCTGTTGCCAGATGGGATCGTCTGGAAACTGTCGGGCGACTTTGGGCAGTTCGAGGCACTCGGCGACCATCAGTAGCATGACAAACCCACGGAGGGCGTCAACGCTTGTCACCCGCGGCGGGGGCGAATTTTCCGGGGGCATGGTGGGTTCCGGTGGTGCAGGGTACGAAATCGGTGTTCCGACGGTACGCGGGGGCGGGTTAAGATGCAATCCGACACTCCCGGTGAGCCGAGCGGCGTGAGCCGCCAGACCGACGCCGATGACCGAATCCGACTGGCTGTCCACCGATTCCCCATCCCGGCTGTTTCAGCACGTGCGATCGCGGCTGTCTGCCCGCAAACTGCAACTCCTGGCCTGCGGTTGCTGCCGTTTACTCGACGGGCTTTTCTCCGATACTCAGCGGGCGATGCTGGCAGTTGTTGAACGGCACGCCGATGGGCTGGCGACACGCGACGAGTATCAGGGGGCCATCGACGAGTTTGGCCGCGGAGTGAATCCCCTATTCCAGACCGAACTTGGATTTTCCTCCCCCAACCCCGTTTCCACCGCGTTCGCTCAGGCGCTCATGGCCACGGTGAGTACCCCGGCCGACTTTGCCCTGCAACGGGCGGTGGATTGGGTCGGCTCGGTGGCCGCGCGCGAGGCTGGCACTGGAGCGGCGATGAACGCACGCCGAGAGATGAACAGAAGAGTGTGTGGGGTATTCCGCGAGGTGGCTGGCAACCCGTTCTGCGAGCGAGTCGTAGCCGGGCCCGAGTGGACCGCCGCCGGTGGACGGGCCGCCCCGTGGATGCTGCGCGTCAGCGAGACAGCCCGCGGCATCGCCCTCGGTGTGCAGACCGAACAGGCCTACGACCGCCTGCCAATCCTGGCCGATGCCCTCGAAGACGACGGCTGCACCGACGACGAATTATTGTTCCACTTCCGCCATCATCCCACACACCTCCGCGGTTGCTGGGCATTAGACTTGGTACTCGGCAAATCGTGAACGAACTGATCGGCGATTCCGAGTTTGGGTGAAACCTGTGCCCTCTCAACAGCCCGTTCACACCAGTGGCGAGCCCGTGAGTTCTCCCCAATACGCCGGTACCTCGGCGATCCACGTCATCTCTTGTTTCGTGAACGGGTGCGTGAGAGTGAGTTGGCGGGCGTGCAGGGCGATCACCCGTTCGCGTGGCAGTTCTCCCGGCGGCCCGAACGCGGTCTTGCTCCCGTACTTCTCGTCGCCGAGCACCGGGTGCCCACGGCTGGCACACTGTACCCGTAACTGGTGCATCCGCCCGGTGAGGGGCGACAACTCCAACAGCACCATCCCTTCCATCCGCCGCATCACCCGATAGCCGAGCATGGCGAGTTTCGCCCCAGGCTCGCCTTCGCGTCCGACCACCGTTTCGGCCACGTCCGCCTTCTTCACTAGCCAGTCGTCCCACACCCCGGCGTCGGGCAAGCCCTCTCCCTCCACCACCGCCCAGTAGACCTTCTTCGTCGTGTGCTCAGCGAACTGAGCATGCACCCGCTGCGCTGCTTTCGTGTTGCGAGCGAAACAGACCACCCCACTCACGGCACGATCGAGCCGGTGCGGAACTCCGAGATAGACCCCCGCCGGCTTCTGGTATCTCTTCTTGATGTACGCCTTCACCATTGCTTCCAGGCTGGGCACGGTGGGCGGAGCTTGAGTGAGTAGCGGGGCTGGCTTGTTCACCACCAAGAGATGGTGGTCTTCGAACAAGAGGCGAGTTGGATCGAGGGCCTCGGATACTGTGTCCGTCATGTTAATTTGACCGGGACTATACGGCCTGTAATGGCGGGCGGGTGGGCAAGACTCGACATTTCCGGCAAGGAGATACGGGATTGCCCGGTGGGTGCGTTAAACTCCGAAGAATCGCGCTTACTCCCCGAACGGTTCGGTACGGTCTTTTCGGTCGGTAGCTCAAGAGTCGTCGGTTGGCTGAACTGCCTGCCGGATTCTCGAGTAATTCGCCCGTTTGTCGCCCGTCGCCGATCGATTCCTTGTTCTAGGAATCCGGCAGTCGATCTGCCCGTGAACGGAACGGAGTGACCGCCATGATGATCGCTGTGCTCCTCGCGGCGTCTGCCGCACTGACAGCCGGGGTGGTCATGTCGCAGCCCAAGGGCACCGTTTACCCGTTTGCCCCAACCAAACCGTCGAGTGCCGACACTCTCGCCTCCGACGCCGAGACGGTGTTCGCCGATGACGGCTGGACGGTTGCCACCCTCTCCCGCCTCTCGGACGTGGAAGACCTGCTCGACAATCTGGAAGCGCACCGGGTCGCCGAGCGAGAAGTGCGAGTGCTCGGAAATAGCAGCTTCCGCGTGCGGTGGAAGTAAGAGGCCATCTGGAAGCCAGAACGGCGTGACCGAGTCGGTTGCGCCCGCCCCGGTCACTGCGATTCCAGTTCATGTCATCCGCGTGGATACTCCACGCGGTGCATCCGCTGCGGTTCTGGCGCCCTGAGTGTCACCTCAGCTCCATCCGGCCACGTCACCCGTACCGATTCCGTGCTCGTCATCTCACCAAGCCCGAAGTGAGCGACCGGTTCCATCTGACACAGATATCCACTCCCCCCATCGATGACGCGGACCTGCGTCCGCCCGCCAGCGGACAGCCGCACTGTCGCTCCGCGGGCCGGAGCACCGAACCGAGTGAGGGGCGCGAACCGTACCCAGTTCGAGCCGGGGTTGGCGGCCTTGAACAAGGCCAGCGGTTGCTCCGATGCCTCCCCGTGGCACACGAGGAGTTCGAGTACCCCGTCGCCGTCCACGTCGGCCACCGCGGCCCCGGTGCCGGCCCCGTAGGGCAACGACGCCGGGCCGGGATCGGCAAGCCGCCACTCGCCCTCCACACGGCGGAAGAACCGGTTCGGCTCGCCGAGGTTGTTGAAAAAGAGTTCCTCGAATCCATCGTTATCGAAATCGGCGGCGATGACGGTACGGACACGACTGGGCAAGGCCATTGCTGGAGTCGCGCGGTCGCGGAAGCGACCATCGGGGTTGCGGACCATCAACCGGTGCGGGCCATCCCAATTTCCCCACACCACATCGAGCCGGCCGTCACCGTCTGCGTCGAGCACGGTTACCCCGCGGGCGTGTTCGTCCGGGTCGGCCAGCCGCACATCGTGAGCGATCTCCAGGAATGTGCCGAGGCCGGTGTTGCGGAAGAGGAAGTTGGCCCCCATCTCGTTCACGCACAGAATGTCGCTGCGGTCCGATTCGAGCGGCCCGGCCCAAACGCCCCGCCCACCGGTGCAAAGGTTCAGCCCCAGAGCTGGGGCGAGATCGACTAACCGGCCGTCCCCACCGAGTTCGAAAAACCCCATCGGCCGGTTGTAGTTGGCAACGAAGAAGCCGTATCGCCCAGTACCGCGCCGGTCGAGGGTTGCGACGCTACGTCCAGCCACAGCATTCCGTGCAGGGCGATGGGCCGGGTGAGAGAGGAGGTCGTGCCAGCGGCCGGTGACGGGGTCGTGATCGAAGAGGCGATCGGGGTGGGTCTTCGGCCCGCTGAACGTGTCCGCATGCATGGCGTACAGTTCTTCACGGCCATCGCCATCCACGTCGCCAGCGATGAGTGATAGCGTCTGGCGGTCGGGGTCGGCGATGGAGCGGGGGGCGATATCCCAAAGTTGTTGGCTACTGTCGTCCCAGCGCAGAACACGGTTCGGCCCGCCGAACCCGGCGACAACGAACTCGGGTCGCCCGTCGGCGTCGAAGTCCGTGGCCGCTGCCCCGTAGTGGAGGGCTGGCGGGTTGGTGCGGAGGCGGGCTGACTCATCCACAAACATACGACGGCCCGGAGCGGGCGATTGCCGCGATTGTAGGGCGAGA
>JALOQR010000427.1 GCA_025459365.1 Fimbriiglobus sp. | reverse complement strand
CGCCGGCCGCCGTGCAGAACTGCTCCCACATCTGCACGGTGTGGTAGCCGACCTTCGGGTTGATCCGCCCCGGCGGCAGGTGCCACAACTTCTCCGCTTTCGCCGCCTGGTCCGGCTTGTCCACCCGCAAATCGCCCGGAAGGGCGTGGGACAGGGTGCCCACTTCGCGGACCGTGCCGCACGCCGACGGCTGGCCGGTGAGCGACTGCGGCCCGTCCCCCGGCCGCCCCCAGTGCCCGCTCAGCAGGTGCACGGCGTGGATCAGGTTGTTCATGGCCGTGCCCTGGGTGTGCTGGTTCGGCCCCATGCACCACAGGCTGAGAATCTTCTTCGACCTGTCGGCGAACAGCTTGCCGAGCAGTTGCAGGTGTTCGACCGACAGCCCGCTCGTCTTCGCCACCGCCTCCGGCGTGTACTCGGCGACGAACCGCTTGTACTCGTCGAACGTGCACGGCTCGCCCATCAGCGTCTGCGGGTCGCCCGCCTTCTTCCACGGCTTGCGGAAGGTGCAGTGCTTGTCCACGAAGTCGGTCGCCACCGCGTTCGCGGCGATCACCTGGTGGGCGATGCAGTTGGCGATGGACAGGTCGGACTGCGGCTGAAAGACGAGGACGTGGTCGGCCCGCTCGCTGGTGCGGGTGTGCCGGGTGGTCAGGTCGATCAGGGTGATCTTGTCGCCCTTCAGCTTGCGGTCGATGAACCGGCTGAACAGCACCGGGTGCATCTCGGCGAAGTTGTTCCCCCACAGGATGAGCACGTCGCAGTGGTCCAGGTCGTCGTAGCAGTTGTACGGCTCGTCCACGCCGTACGTGCTGATGTACCCGGTGACGGCGGACGCCATGCACAGCCGGGCGTTCGGGTCGATGTGGTTGTTGCTCAACCCGCCCTTCATGAACTTGTTGGCCGCGTACCCCTCGGGCACCGTCCACTGGCCGGAGCCGTAGAACGCAAATTTGGACGGGGCGACGGCGATCCGCTTGGCGATCACTTCAATCGCCTCGTCCCAGGTGATCGGCTCCAGCTTGCCGTTCTTGCGGAGTTGCGGCGTGGTCAGCCGGTCCGGGCCGTACAAGATGTGCCCGACGTGATACCCCTTCACGCAGAGGAGGCCCTTGTTCACCTCCGCCAGGCGGTCGCCGCTCACGGCCACCACCTTGCCGTCCTTCACCCCCACCTGGACGTGACAGCCGGTGCCGCAGAACCGGCACGGGGCCTTGTCCCACTTCACTCCGGGCAGCACGGGTAACTCGATTCCACCAGGCGGCTTCGGCGGGTCGGCCGCCACGCCCGGTCGATTCCCGATCACGGCCGCCGCCGCGGCCATCGCGGCCGACCGGATGAACTGACGACGGGTCGCTTCAAGAACCGGCATGGGTCACCTCCTGCTCGGCGTCGTCCCAGTGGACGAACACCACCTCGACGCCGACCACCCCCGGCACCGCCGCCGCCCGGTCGTGCCAGTCGTGAGCGGCCTTCGGGCCGGTCGTTTCCAGCACGGCCGCCCAAAGCGAACCCCGCACCTCCCCGAACGTGACCGGACCGGACGCGGCCAGTTCTCGAAGTGCTTCGGCAGCCTGTGACGGGTCATCGGACAGGGTGATGACCAAACCGCTGGTGTGCACGGCGGGCCTCCGGGTGGCAACGGGGGTACTCTACCGGCCCTCACGGAGAAATCAAGAATAAAAGAGTTGTAGTTCTTGATTTGTCCCGCGGCTGACGGTACTGTATCGGCGTCGCAGTCGCGGAGGTTCCTGTCGGTGACACACCCCGTCCGCCAGTTCTGGCTCCTCGCTCCGCTCGCCGCCCTGACGGCCGGGTGCGGGGGTTCCGCCCCTCCGTCCTCCGCCAGCGGCGAGTCACCCGCCCCCGGCGTTCGTCACCCGGTCGTGGTCCGTACCCCCCACGGCCCGCCCGGTGTGCCGACCGGCACGTTCGACGAGAAGGGGCGGCCGGTGACGGTCGCGTGTGCCACCTGCCACGCCACTCGGCCGGCCAACGCGGAAGCGAAACTCGGCACCCCGCTGGCCCAGTTCCACCAGGGGCTGGTCGGCAAGCACGGCAGCCTGAGTTGCACCTCGTGTCACAACCCGACTAACGGGTACGCCTCGCTCCGGCTCGCGGACGGCAAGAGCGTGCCGCACTCCGACGTGATGACACTTTGTGCCCAGTGCCACGGGCCGCAGTTCCGCGACTACCAGCACGGGGCTCACGGCGGGATGAGCGGATACTGGGATTTGGCGAAAGGGGGCCGAGTGCGGAACAACTGCGTCGACTGCCACGACCCGCACGCCCCGAAGTACCCGACCGTTTCGCCGGCCCGCGGCCCGAACGACCGATTCCAGACCGGAGGCGGCGGCCATGAGTGAGCGAAAGAAGTTGTCTCTTCCAGTTCTCGGCGAGGTGGACCGGCGGACGGCCGTGAAGGCGGGCGTGGCCACCCTCGGGTTGGCGGCGTGGGCGGCGGCCATCAAGCCGTGGTTCGAGTGGACGACGGAGTTGAACACCGACGAGTTCTTGCAGAAGCACTACCGCGAGCTGACGCCCGAACAACTGCAAACCATCCTGAACAAGCTGACGGCCGAGGCCCGCGAGGCGACCGCCAAGCCGGTGACGGTCAAGGACCACAAGCCGATCCCCGGCGTGTCGTTCGCGTACGCCCTGAACCTGAGCATCTGCATCGGCTGCCGCAAGTGTGCCGAGGCGTGCCACGTGGAGAACAACCACGACCGCCCCAGCCACCAGAGCTACATCCGCGTGTTCGAGATGCAGAAGGGCGGCATCGACTTCGAGAAGGGGAACGCCACCTACGACCACCCGGTGCCGGCGAAGGACAAGTACTACATGCCGGTGCAGTGCCAGCAGTGCGAGAACCCGCCGTGCGTGAAGGCGTGCCCGATCGAGGCGACGTGGCAGGAGGCCGACGGCATCGTGGTGGTGGACTACAACTGGTGCATCGGTTGCCGCTACTGCGAGGCGGCGTGTCCGTACCACGCCCGCCGGTTCAACTGGGAGAAGCCGCAGGTTCCCGCCGCCGAGG
>JALOQR010000426.1 GCA_025459365.1 Fimbriiglobus sp. | reverse complement strand
CGGAGACTTCCGTATGTGTGCCCCAAGCCCGAGCCGCCCGAGCAACTCGGTGGCTACGGTAACCGCTCGTCGGGTGGGTACTCCCTGGGCAATGAGTGTGACAGCCGCATTCTCAGCGGCGGTCAGGGTCGGCAGCAGGTTGAACTGCTGGAAGATGAACCCGATGGTTGACACCCGGAAGTCGGCCAGCCGGCCGCCAGACAACCGCCGTAGGTCGGTACCGAACACCTCTACTGTTCCAGCATCTGGTGTGAGTAACCCACCAAATATCGAGATGAGGGTCGTCTTCCCGCACCCGGACGGGCCAACCAAAAACGTCATCTCCCCAGCCCGCGCCTCGAAGTCGGCCCCCCGCAGTACGCGAACCCGCGTTTCCCCCTGGCCAAACCCTTTCTCGATCGCCCGGCAGGAAACAGCTACGGGTACTCGTGAGGATTGAGCGAGTGAGCGGGGTAGTACGTCGCTCGTCATGTCATTACCCTCGGAACACCACAGCCGGGTCCACGAACAGCACCCGGCGTAAGCCGACAGCAGCGGCTACAACCATAATGCTGGCCGCAAGCGCGGCTGAGGCAGCAGCTACGAACCATGGCAGGATAAAGCCGCGAAAGTTGGGGTCGCCCTGGCCGGCGAACTGGAAGAAGGCGGCGGCCGCCCCGAGACCTAATGCCCAGCCGACCCCACCGGCCGTGGCTGCCTGCGCGAGAACCATTCCAACCAGCCGGTGGTTACGAACTCCGATGGCTTTGAGGGCGGCGAACTGCTTGAGGTTTTCGAGCACGAACAGGTTGGTGAGCAGACCAACGACGGATACTCCAACAATCACCCCAAGGGCCACCACCGTGGCGAAACTGGTGGGAATACCGGTGTTGTCGATGACGAACTGAACATTATCTTTTTTGAATAGTGTGGCTGGGCTGGCCTTCAATCCGGTACGAAAAGTAATAGCTGTGGCCACGGTGGATAGATCCCGTCCCGCTTCGGCCTTAACTAGGATGAATGAGAGTTGGTTACGCCCATTATTGGTGAATTGGAGGGCCTGGGAGTAACGGGTATATACGACCGGTCCCGACGCGAACGATGGGGATGCCTCGACTACGGCGACGACGACCGCCCGGCGATCGTTCAACTCGAAAGTGCGGCCTGCCTCGTAGGGTTGACCTGGCCAGATGCGGCGGAAGCCGTCGACGTCGAGAGCGACCGCATCCACCCGCCGTAGGTCGCCGAGCCTGCCAGCGATAACAGTTTGCGGTGTGCCAACCAAGGAACTGTCGTCCACTCCATAGACAACGGTTGCTTCCACTGTCCCCGTCGGCGTGCGGACGGTGCCGCCCCCTTTGAATAAAGGCACCGCCCATGCTACGCCAGCGACGCTCCGCACGCGGGGCAGTTCCGTGTCCCGGAGCGGGAACACGATATCTAGAGTTTTTACACCAGGATCCATAACCCAGATATCGGCTTCGCTCGCGTCGGAGACGGCGCTGCCAGCCCGGTCGAGCAGGCCGAGTAAAATCCCCACTTGCTGGTTAACAAGTAGCGTGGTGAATGCAACACCCAGCACGAGGCCGAGATACTTGCTACGGTCGCCGAATAACATCTTCAAGGCGATCAGGTACACGGGATCGAACTCGTTTTGGCGGCCTGGACCGATTTAAGATACTGCACCGACTAGTAGCGTTTATCGTCCTGGCAGTCAATGGGGAGAAGAAAAAATGGAACCGAATGCCCCATCCGACCGGGCCGAGCCGACCCCACAGACGCGAGGGCGGCCCAAAGATCCTCGGCGACAGGCCGCAATTGTCACCGCGGCACGCGGCCTATTTCTGGAGCACGGCCTCCCGCCGGTGTCGATGGACGCCATTGCTCAGGCGGCTGGCGTCTCCAAGAGGACCATCTACAGCCACTTCGCCGACAAAGAGGCGTTGTTCCAAGCGGTGATCGCGGCCGAGGCAGGGGGCTTCCGACCAGCTCCCGTGTTGCCCCCCCCGGCCGACCTCGGCGAACTTAGGCGACGGCTGATCGAGTACGGCGCGGCACTCATGCAGTTGCTCACCCGCCCCGGTATCCTTGACTTGGGCAGACTTCTGATGAGTGAGGCCCGTCGTCACCCGGAATTAGTCGCCCGGTTTTACGCTTGGGGGCCAGAGGCGTCTCACCGCCACCTCTCTGCCATGCTCGCGGAGGCGACGGCCTTAAACCTCCTCACCGCCGAGTCGCCCGATGTCGCGGCCGACCAACTAGTCTGCATGTGGCAGGGGATGCGGCACACCCGCCAACAACTCGGACTCTGCCCGGCCCCGTCCGCCGAAGAGATAATGCTGATCGTTACTCGATCAGTGGATGTGATCCTACGAGCCTACGCTTGCCCGACAAAGGGAACGCGTGGAGGACGCAAAAAGCTCGACTAATTGCTTTATCACAACACACCGATAGACATCGGCCAGGACCACGTTCGAGGACGCAGCCGCCGCGCACCTGAACCTGCTGCAGCGTTCACTGAGATGGACCGCCACGCTGGACGCGCAAGAAGCCCCTTTGGCAGATTTAATAAGCGTTTCCGCAGGTTGTCTGCGCATTCGATCATTTTCCCTCGTATAGTTCCGTGAGGAGGATGGTCCATGCTCATCGAGTTCCGCACGGAGAATCATCGGTCGCTTCGGGACGAGCAAGTCCTCACCATGGAAGTCGGGCGGATCGGAGACTCGACGGACGAGCGGCCCCGAAACGTAGCCGGCTACGCCGAAGAGTTGCTGGCAGTCGCCGCCATTTACGGGGCGAATGCCAGCGGTAAGACGAATGTCCTCTCAGCCCTCGCGTTCATGCGGAATGCCGTGCTTTTCTCCCACCGCAATTGGGAGCCGGATGGGGGCGTCCCCCGAGAGGCTTTCGCATGGGGGAAGAAAGACGCACCCTCCTTTTTCGAGGTGACCGTCCTCATCGACTCGGTTCGCTTCCAATACGGTTTCGAGACGGATAACCAGTGTTTTCTGGAAGAGTGGCTGTACGCTTGGCCGAACGGGAAGAAGCAGGTGTGGTTCGAGCG
>JALOQR010000134.1 GCA_025459365.1 Fimbriiglobus sp. | reverse complement strand
GCCGGGGGCGGAACCGGAGGTGGTGACGTACGACGCCGCGGACGGCAAGCGGACCGTCTTCATCGGTGCCGACAAGCTCGTGGAGCCGGGGTCCAAGGCCCGCCTGTTCATCCAGCGTGTCACGCAAACGCCCTGACCAAGCTCCCGAAGGAGGCACCGCAACCCGCCTCCACCGACTCGTTCTCGCCGCAAGCGGATCACATCGTCTTCCGCCGCGGGCGGAATCTCGCGGTCGTCGAAATCGCGACGGGGCGTGTCACGCCGCTGACGAACGACGACGACCGGAGCGATCTGGAGAACGGCGACGCGAACTGGAGCCCCGACGGTCGCCGAATCGCTTACGTACAAACAGACTCCTCCAAGGTGCGTCGTCGGGCGGTGATCCAGCCGACCGACCCGACGTACCCCGAAGTGCGGTACGACCGGTTCGCCCGCGTCGGCACCCCCATCCCGACCTTGCGTGTCGGCGTCGTCGGTCGCGATGGTGGAGCCACCAAGTGGGTGAAACTGCCCGCCGATCCGGGCACCTTCTACATCCAGGACGTCAGTTGGGCAGGGAACTCGACGGAACTGCTGATCGAGTTGCAGAGCCGCTCGCGCGACCACCGCAAATTCCTCCTTGCGAACGTCGAGACCGGTGAGGTGGCCACCGCGTACGAGGAGACTGACCCCGCCTGGATCGATGCGAGTTACGCCGCCAACGCGGGGCTGGAGTGGCTCCGCAACGGGAAGGAGTTCGTGCTGCTCAGCGAGCGCGACGGGTGGCGGCAGGCGTACGTCATTTCCCGCGACGGCAAGCAGCGCACCCTCCTGACGAAAGACAAGTCCGACGTCATCGCCCGCGGGCCGGTCGATGAACCGGGCGGTTGGTTCTACTACACGGCGTCGCCGAAGAATGCCACGCAGAAGTACCTGTACCGCATCAAGTTGGACGGCCAGGGCGAGCCGGAACGGGTGACGCCGGCGGATCAACCCGGCACGCACACCTACGAATTCTCGCCGGACCGGAAGTGGGCGTTCCACACGTACTCCACGTTCGACAAGCCGCCGGTGGTGGACCTGGTGCGGCTGTCCGATCACCGCTCGGTGCGTGTGCTGGAGGCGAACGAAGAGGTTCGCAAGCGTGCCGCCCCGCTCATCCCGAAACCGACCGAGTTCCTCCAGATCGACATCGGCGGCGGGGTGGTGATGGACGCCTGGATGATCAAGCCGAAGGACTTCGACGAGACGAAGAAGTACCCGGTGTTCTTCTTCATCTACGGCGAGCCGCACGGGCAAACGGTGCTCGACGACTGGGCCGGCGGTCAGAACCACACCATGTTTCACCGCATGATCGCCGACCTCGGATACCTGGTGGTGTCGATGGACAACCGCGGCACCCCCGCCCCGAAGGGGGCGGCCTGGCGGCGGGCCGTGTACGGGAGCCTGGGGCCGCTGTCGACGGACGAGCAGGCGGCGGGGGTGAAGGAACTGGGCCGCATGCGGTCGTACGTGGACACGTCGCGGGTCGGCATCTGGGGGTGGAGTGGCGGCGGCTCGAACACTCTGAACGCGATGTTCCGCAAGCCGGACGTGTATCAGGTCGGCATCGCGGTCGCCCCGAAGCCGCGGCCAGAGCTGTACAACGCGTGGTTCCAGGAGATCTTCATGCGGACGCCCGACGTGAACCCGGAGGGCTACCGCAAAGCGGCGGCCATCAACTTCGCCGAGGGGTTGAAAGGTGATCTGCTGATCGTCCACGGCACCGGCGAAACGAACACCCACCTGCAGATCACCGAGAGCCTGGTGGACCGCCTGATCGAACTGAACAAGAGGTTCGACTACATGGCCTACCCGAACCGCGACCACGGGTTGCGGGAGGGGAAGGGAACCCCCGTCCACCTGCGGATGCTCATGACGCGATACCTGCTCGAGCACCTTCCCGCCGGCCCGCGGTGACGCCTTCGGTCCGCTCGTGAGTGTGGTGAATCGGATCCCACCTACGGCTCGGTGCCGAATGGCCGGACGCGAGCGACCGGGTTCAGGCGGTAACTGGCGGTGCCCTGGCCCTTGCGGAGCGAAGGAGCCTCAGCACCTCCCCCGGCGCATGTAGTCTGTCAGTCCGCCGCGTTCGAGGATGCGTTCGATCTCGGCGACGGTGCGAAACGGCGGGCGGTCCTCCCCGCCCCGGATCGGAGACAGGCCGGCGGCCGGCGACTCGCTCAGGTGCTGCTGCTTCACCGCCCACTTGAAGAACTGGAGCAGGGTGATCCGCTCCCGCTCGGCGGTGTTCGGGTGCCGCTTGGCGAGTCGGGCTTGAACGAACCCGTCCAGGTCGCGGAGGGTGACGGCATCACACGGCTCGTCCGCATTCCCCTTCGAGGTGCTTCATCAGGAGCCGCAGGTGCATGGCCAGGCTGCTGTGGTAGGTCGGGGCGACCAGCGACTTGAGCGTGGCGGTGTAAAACGAGGTCAAATGGCGGGTGGTCGGCCGGGGCACTGCTTTCGCCGGCTGTATGACTTGGCCGGAAGACTGCAGCAGTTGCCGAACCTGCTCACGGAACCGGAATCGAACGTTTGCCGGCAGTTTGCCGGGACGCGGTGCAATTTGGGTGAATCCGAGTTATCTGCTGACAATGAAGAGGGTGTTGAAAGGCAGGGCGGCGAAATGAAGAAACCCCTGACGAACCAGGGGTTTCACACGGTTTCCAAGCGAATCATTCAACGAGGGCGACGGGACTCGAACCCGCAACCACCGGATCGACAGTCCGGTACTCTAACCAATTGAGCTACGCCCCCTTCCTTGAGGATGAATTTATAGCGGGCCGGGCAGGGGTCGAAAAGGGCGCTTCACCCTTTTCTTCCCGGCGGCCGTGTGGACGCGCCCTCGGAACACTCCGCACAACCGCGCGCTTTCCCCCACCTGACGCGCCTTTCTCCGTTGGTCTACCCTCCCCCCAACAGTTACCATTAGGTAAGCTCCGCTCACAACGATCCTCGTGATCTCGACCCACACCGGCGACGACCCATGGCACAGACCTACACCCTGGACGAAGCCGCCCAACGCCTCGGCATCCCCGCCGAAGAATTCAAGCGGCGTCTTCGCGACGAGTGGAAGAACGTTCGCTCCTTCCGCGATGGCGCGACTCTCCGCTTTCGCGCCGCCGACATCGATGAACTCGCCCGCACCCTTGGGCAGGCCTCCGATCCCGGCCTCCCACTCGGAGCCGCCCCGCCCCTCACGGATTCCTCCGACGAACTCCCCATCGCACCGGCGCCGAAGTCGAAGCCCAAGCCGTCGTCCAGTGGCAAGCTGAACAAGGAGCAGCCCGTCTTTCTCGCCGACGACTCCGACGACATCTTCACGCTTCCCAGCGATGGCCCCAAGTCCAAGCCGAAGTCGGGCGGCAAGGGCGATAGCGATGTGCGGCTCGATGCCACACCCAAGCGGAGCGATGTTGGCGGCAACCAGCCGACCGAAGAGATCGACCTCGAACTCCCACCGGCCAGCGGAGTCGGGTTGGGCAAGTCGTCGGCCAAGTTGACCGCGCCCAAGTCGTCGGGGCGGGTGAACCGCATTCCTGGCCCATCGGATGGTGGTGCCGACGATGGCAGCAGTGAGTTCGAACTTTCTCTCGACTCGGATAGCGACTCCTTCGAACTGCAACTCAGCAACGACAGCAGCGAAGAGTCGGCCCTCGGTGGCGATCTGCCGGCCAGCGGTGGTGCCCAGAGCGGAATCAATCTGGGTCGCCCGTCCGATAGCGGGGTGAACCTGGAGAAGAAGAACGGGAGCAAGCCTGCGGCCGACGACTCGGACGGCGACTTTGAATTGTCTCTCGATCCCCAGTCGGGCGGTGCCCCGGCCAGCAAGCCGATCCGGCCGTTAACCAGTGACGACGAAGGGAGTAGCGAGTTCGAGTTGACGCTCGACGACTCCGGCAGCGAGTCGATGAATCAACTCGCCTCCGAAGTTCAGCAGGGCGGCGACATCTTCGAGACCGACTTCGAACTCCCGGTGATGGGGGAGGAAGAGTCTGGGTCGGAGGTGCTTCAGGTCGATGGAGCCGATACCGACCTGGAGAACTCCGACTTCGATCTGGCCATCGATCCCTCCGACGCCCCGGCTGACGACGAGAGTGCCAGCCAGGTGGTGCTCATGGACGATGAGCCGATGATGGTGGACGATGATGTTGTTGCGGTGGACGACGATGTTGTTGCGGTGGACGACGAAGAGGACATGGCGACCGCCCTCGGCCGGCGGGAGAGCCGCGGTGCCATGCAGACGGAGGTGGTGGAGAAGGTGGTCGCCCCGCCGCCGCCGAAGTGGGGCCTGGTGCCAGTGCTGGCCCTCGCCCCGACGTTCCTGGTGGTGGTGCTCGGCGGGCTGATGGCTTTTGAGGTGGTTCGCAGCATGGCTGGGTATCAGCAACCAGCCTCCGCCCCCATCGCCCGTGGGGTGGCCGGCATGTTCGGCCTGAAGACCGGCGACTGACGATCAGCGCAGTGGATACTCCATAGGGCCGCCGGAAGGATCACCCCTCCTGGCGGCCCTGCTGCGTTGATCAACCCAGTTTCTTCACCTGGTCCTTGAGGTACGCCAGGCAGGCCTTCACGTCGGCAGTGGGGTCGTTCTCGTTCGCCTCGTACTCGATGGCGATGTACCCCTTGAACTTCACTTCCTTCAGCGCTTTCAGCACGCCGGGCACGTCCAGCTTGCCGGTTTTGTCGCCGAAGACCACATCCGTCTTTCGTTGATTGTCGTGGTCCTTGAGGTGCAGGCCGAAGTTCCTGGCGCCCATCGTCTTCACCTCGGCGGCCGGGTCGAGGTCAACGCCAATCTGGGCCGAGCGGATGAGGTGGCCGGTGTCGAGGCAGGTGCCGATCAACTCGTGATGGTCCTTCACGGCTTTCATGATGAACTCAGCCGACTTCCAGCGATGCATCATCTTGTTGCCGACCGGCCCGTGCGGGTGAATGGCGATGGCGATCTTGTACTCGGCGACGAGTTTGTCGAGCGTGTCGAGGCTGTCTGGGTCGGGGTCGGCGCTCAGGTATTTCACCCCCAGTTCGGCGGCGAAGGCGAACAGTTTCTTGCACTGGTCGGCGTTCTTGCTGAACCCCTCCACTCCGAACGACACCGGGGAGACGCCGTACTCGGCCAGCAGTTTCTTGATGGCCTTCAGTTTGTCGCCGGTGCTGTCGGTGGGAATGTGCCCGCGGTAGAACTCAGCGTGGCGCACGCCGAGGCCCTGCATGGCCTTGAGTGCCCGCTCCAGGTCGAACTTGCGGAAGGTGTAACTCTGGACCCCAACGGTGAAGCCGCCGTAGGGGTTGGCGTCGTTGTCGGCGGCGCTGAGGCGTGGAAGTGCGGCGGCGGCCACGGCGGCAGTGGTGCCGGCGAGGAACGAGCGGCGGGAGAGCATGGCAGACGCTCCGAATGGGAAAGGGGACGGGCGTATTGTGGGCGGGCCGGCCGACGGCTGCAAGGAGGGTGGCCCCCGATCCTGCCGCCGGGCACTGCCGATCCGAGCAAACGCGGAATCAGCATCCCCCGACGCAAACCCCTGATCTGTCATGGGTTGGGAGTGATGGCCGATCGACGAAAGAGGCTGGATTTCGCCACATTTCGGTCGCGGTAGCGGGGGGGGTATGTGTGTGGCAGGTGGCAGTGTGGCAGAGAGGGGGGGGCGCGAGATCACCAAGACGCGTTCGATGTCCGAAAATCGACCGACCCCGGACAGCCGCACCAATTCCAGTCGCGTCACCCCCCACGATTCAAATTTCCCCACCCCGAAACACGCCTGATAGTGATTCACACAGGCTCATGGCTGCCCTGAAATCGACGCAAGTCGTTGGCTGGCAAGGGATTCTTCCGCTAACTCCGATGGTTTCCAGGCTTGATGAGGGAAATGGTGAGAAGCATCGGCTGGGTTTCTGCCAACACGTCGGCGGGGTTGGTGTTGTGCCCGTAACTGGCGGCCCGCCCCGCCGCCGCCCCAACTGGACGCCACAAACTCCGGTGGATACCGTGGTACGGCGGGAAATACTCCCCCAGCCCGAACCACCCACCCGGCCTGAACGCGTGCCCCCGGACCTGGATCCGCCTCGCCCCAACCCCTCCGGGACCGGGGGCGAATCCGAATGGATTGCGGCCGCCCAAGCCGGGGATCGTTCGGCGTTCGCGCGGGTGGTGGAGGCCTACTGGGATCGCCTGTACCGCTGGCTTTACCACCTCACCCGCGACCGCCACCGGGCCGAGGACCTCACCCAGGAGACGTTCCTGAAAGCACTCGCGGCGGTGAAGTCGTTCCGGGCGGGAAGTAACTTCCGGGCGTGGTTGTTCCGCATCGCGCACAACAACTTCGTCAACCTGAAGCGAGCCGAACGGAAGTCTCCCCAGCCACCCGGCGACGAACCACCGACCCCCGACACCGCCGCTGGCCCGCTCGCCACCGCCGCCGACCGCGAAGCACTCGACCAAGTGGCGAAAGCGATCAAGGAACTACCCGTCGATTTCCGCACGGCCTTGATGCTACGAGCCGAAGAGGGCATGAGTTTTCGTGAGGTGGCCGCCGTGCTAGGGATTACCGAGGAGACGGCTCGCTGGCGAGTGTTCAAGGCGAGGCAGAAGTTGGTGAAGGTGCTTTCGCCGGACCTGTTCCCAGAGGCCGACGGTGAGTCGGGTGAGTGAATCGACTCCGCACCCGCCGGGTGCGGTTTGGACCAACCGCTCCTGAAGAGAGCGGAGTCACTTGGAGACCGCAATGACCTGCGACGTGGCCCGCAACCGGCTGCTCGCTCTGCCGGACCCCACCCGGCCGACCGACGACCTGCTCCCCCACCTGGCCGCGTGCGCCAGTTGCCGGGCTGCCCAGGCCGCGGCAATGCGGTTGGATGCGTTGCTGACCCGCTTACCAGTGCCCACTGCGGAGCGGCGGAAAGCCGATTTCCTGGCCGGACTAGAGACCGATGGGCCGGTGATCCGTAGCCGGCCAGTGCTGCCCAGCACGCTCGCCGAGAGCGGGGCGTTTCGCCCAGTGGCGAACTGGTTGAAGCGGATCGAGTGGCGGTACGTCGGCGGTGGAGTCGCGGCGGCGGTCGCGGTCGGGCTGGGGCTGTTCTTCCTGCTGCCGAAAGCGAAAGGCCCCACTCCCGAACAGGCCGAACGACCGCGATCAGAACGCCTGGCCCGGATGGTGAAGCGGACAAACGAACTGGCTACCACGGCCCGCGCTCCACATCAGCAGGTGAGCGTGTTCGCCGGATGGACAGACGACCTGAAAGGCGAGGCGTGCGAAGTGGCGAAGGTGGCCGACCAAGAGACGATGAACGCCCTGGCCCGTGACTACGAGAAACTGGTCGCCGAAGGCGTGGTGAGACAAGCCCGACAGATGCAGGATCGCACCCCTGCCCCGGAACTAAGGCGACAAGCCCTGAGCGACGCCCTCCGGACGCTCGCCGCGGCTGAGGCCGACGCCCGCCAGTTGGCCGAGAACGCACCACCAAACGCGAAGGCCGCCCTCGACCGCATCGCTCGCTCGGCCCAGGAAGGTCGGGCGTCGTTGGCCGAAATCGCTGCCCAGGGAACCCCGAACTGAGGCCCGACGCCGTGAACTGCCGCCCGCTGCTTGTGACTGCCGTGCTCGCTGCCCTGGCCGCCTGGGTGTCGGCCCAGCCGGGCCACGGGCCGACGGCCGCCGAAATGCTCAAGCTGCTGGAAACCAACCGCGGGTTGTACACCGACCTGGCACGATCAGCCCTCGAACTTTCCGATGCCAACACCTCCCTCGATCGGGCCGATCGGTGCCGGCGGGTGGCTGAGAGGTTGGCCCGCGAGGCCCGACAGGCGGTGGAGTCGGAGGATGCCGATCGGCTGGCCGAAGTGAGTGACCACCTCCACGCGGTCAGCACTGGTGGGTTGGCCGACAACTTGGCCGACGCACGCCGCGAGATCGCCCCCGCTTCGGAGGACTACAAGCGGTTGCTGCAGGTCCACCGGCAGGCGTTTGATAGTGTCTCGTCGGTGAAGGTGCCCGCCGATGGGGAGTTGGGCCGGTCGAAACGTGCCCAGGCGGCGAAGGAAAAACTGTCGGCCGCTGCCGCCCGCCTCGGCCCACCGCCGGCCGATCGCTGAGGTTCACCCTTCAAATAGGGCGGTCACGAAGGCGTCCGGGTCGAACGGCTCCATATCTTCCATCGCCTCGCCGACGCCGACGTACTTCACCGGCAGCCCCACCACGCTCTTGATGGCGAACACCGCCCCCCCCTTCGCCGTGCCGTCCAACTTGGTCAGGATGACGCCGGTACACTTCACCGCCTTGGTGAACTCCTTGGCCTGGGCGACGGCGTTCTGGCCGGTGGTGGCGTCGAGCACCAGCAGCACCTCGTGCGGCGCGCCGGGGATCTGCTTGGCGACGATACGATGGATCTTCTCCAACTCCCGCATCAGATGCGACTGGGTGTGAAGGCGGCCGGCGGTATCGACGATGAGCACGTCGTAGTCGCGGGCCTTCGCCCGCTCGCAGGCGTCGTGGGCCACCGCGGCGGGGTCCGACCCCTGCTGTTGCTTGGTGATGTCGCACCCAATCCGCTCGCACCACACCGTGAGTTGCTCAACGGCCGCCGCCCGGAAGGTGTCGCAAGCCGCCACCAGCACCTTTTTGCCGTCGGTCTTCAACCGCAGAGCGAGTTTGGCGATGCTGGTGGTTTTGCCGCTCCCATTCACTCCGGCGATCATCACCACTGTCGGCCCGGAGGGCTGGAACTTCAGCCCGCCCTCCGGATCGGCCAGTTGCTCGCGGAGTTGCTTTTGCACGAACTGCTTGACGTCCTCGCCGACCTCCTTGTCCATGTACGCCTGCCGCACCCGGTCCACGATTTGAGTGGTGGCGGTGATGCCCACGTCGGCCAGCAGGAGTTGCTCTTCCAGCTTGGCGAGGAAGGTTTTGTCGACCCGGTGGGCACCGGTGAACAGACCGACGACACCGGAGAAGGCCGATCGTGTCTTCGCCAACCCCGATTTCAGCTTCTTGACGATCCAGCCGAGCATGTGCGATCTCTGTGTGCGATGCCAGAATTGTACCAACATGGTGAGCGGCCCGGGTGAGCGGGCTGGTCCGAAGGAGATACCTACAGACCAGCCCGCTCCCGCGGGCCACTCGCCCGTCAGACGCCTACTTCTTCGCCGCGAATTTGTAGATGCCCTTGCCCGTGGCTGAGTACGTCATCACGTAGACCTCACCGGCCTCGTCCTCGCCGAACGTCATCCACGGCAGACCGGGGGTGGCGATCGGCCGGTTGGCCGTTACCCGCTTCGCCTTCTCGTCGTACTTCAGTCCCCACACCTTTCCGCTGACGTAGTCGGCGTACAGGAAGTGCCCGTCCAGGCCCGGAACCTCTTTGCCCCGGTAGACGTGCCCGGCGGTGATCGACTTGCCGACGTCGTGGTGGTATTCCCAGATGGGGTCGGTGAACTCGGGCTTCGGGCCGTTGCCGTCGGCCCCGAACGGGTGGAACCCCTCCCGCCGCCGCCAGCCGTAGTTCGCCCCCTTGCTCAACAGGTTGATCTCTTCCCACAAGTTCTGACCGACGTCGCCGAACCACCCCTGCCCCGTTTTGCGGTCGAAGCTCATCCGCCACGGGTTGCGGACGCCACTGGCGAACACCTCCGGCCGATACCCGGCCTTGCCCACGAACGGGTTGTCCTTCGGGATGGCGTAGGGGGTGGTGTCGCCCTTCGCATTCACGTCGAGGCGGAGGATCTTCCCGAGCAGGGTGTCGGTCTTCTGGCCGTGGTCGTCCGGGTCGTTGGCCGAGCCGCCGTCGCCGAGTACGAGGTAGAGGAACCCGTCCGGGCCGAAGGCCACCGTGCCGCCGTCATGGTTCCAGTACTTGTGAGACACGCGGAGCAGTTCCTGTTCGCTCGCCGGGTCGGCCCTGTTCGGATCATCCTTGCTCACCTTGAACCGGCAGAGCACGTTCTCCAACTTCTTCGCCTTGTCGGTGTAGAAGACGAAGAACTCGCCGGTCTTCTTGTAGTCCGGGTGAAACGCCAATCCGAGCAAGCCCTGTTCGTTCTCGTTGTCCTTGTAGAGCACCTTGTTTTGCAGGTCGAGGAACACTTTACTCTGCTTCGCCCCCTTCTCGATGATGTGGATCACACCCTGCTGGGTGGCCATGAACGTGCGGCCCGAGCCATCGCCGGCGTGGGTGAGTACGAGCGGGCGGAGGGGGGTCGACCGGCCGGACTCGCTGCCGTCGTCCCACCCGGTCCACTTCACATCGGCGAACGCCGGCACTGCTTCAACGGGAAGCGGTGACTCGTCGACCTCCCAACCGGGGATCTGCGCGGGGTGGGAGTACACCACCCCATGAGTGAGGTCGGCGAGAACGAGGGAGCGAGTCAGCGGGTGATAGGCGATCTGGTCAAACACGTTGCCTGGGCGGTCCCACACCTTGATGGGTCTCTCTCCCGGCCGCGGCAGACCCCACACGGCGGTCGTGTCGGCCACGAACAACCGCCCGTGAGTGTCAACACAGAGGTCGGAAGCCGACTTGAAGCCATTGGCCACTTCTTCTTCGTCCCCATCGGCCATCCGCACCCGATTCAGTTTGCCCAGCATAGGGGTGAGCAGGTGATTCAGCCCGTCGGTCAGCAGTGCCCCACCAGCCTGGATCGCCTTCGTTCCGTTGCCTAACGGGGTGACCGCCGGGCGAGCGGGCGGTTGCCCTCTCATCCCCGGTTTCACCGATACGCGGTACACTTTACTCGGATTTCCGACCGCCCCTACGTAGAGCGTCCCTCGCTCGTCTGTGCAGAGCCTGTTGACTAGTTCGATCTTCTCCGGGAAGTCGGCCGCCGACACCCACACGCTCGACTTGCCGGTGGCCGGGTCCAGCCGCACGACGTTAGTCCCCGACGTGACGTACAGCATGCCCTGGAAGGAAGTGATGGCGAGCGGGTCAGTGACTGCGGCGACCACCTTGGTCGCCCCGTCCTTCACCTCCAGGATCTGGCCCTTGGTGTCCCGCCCGACGCCGACAAACGTGCGGCCGTCTGGGGTGATGTGCAGGCTCCGCAGGTCGCTCAACCCCTTTACCACCACGCTCGGCGTGGGCGGGTCGGCGGCGAGGGCGGCCAGCGGCAGTAACGCCGCGATCAGGCAGGCGAGTCGGTTCACGGGAGGTCCTTTCGCTCGGGAGAGAGGGGCGAACGCGTCGAGGCTCAGTGTACCGATGGCGGGAGGGCGTCACCACGGCGACGCGATCGAGGGTCGGGTTATCTGGCTGGCCGCACCACGAACGACCGCAACTCGAACTGGCCGTCCGGGCTAATATCCTGGTTGTGGAATTCCCACCGGGCCGAATCGATCTTCGCCGTGTTAAACGTGAATTCGATCTCCTTCCACTCACCATCGGTGGGCGGTAGTGACTTCAACTCCGTGT
>JALOQR010000133.1 GCA_025459365.1 Fimbriiglobus sp. | reverse complement strand
GGGTCGCATCGACCTTTCCGCCCCGCACTCTATGTGCCGCCCTCTTTCACCCCGCTTCGTCTGTACTCCGCCCTGACACCCGCGAACACTGGTGATACACGGGGCCGCACCATGTCCACTGCCGAATTGCATGCCGATGTCGCCGCCTTCAAAAACTACCTGACCACCGAGCGTGGGCTGAGCGAGAACACAGTTCTCGCCTACGGCCGCGATCTCGCCCGGTTTGTCGGTTGGGCCGAGCGGGTGAAACTGACCGATCACCTGCACCCGGAGTTGTCTGATCTCGTCCGTTACCTCGCCTTCCTGCACGACGAGAAACTCGCCTCACCCTCCGTTGCACGGCACGTCGTCGCTCTGCGGATGTTCTACCGCTACTTGCGGTACGAGGAACGCACTGGCGAATCGACGGTCGACTTGCTGAGTTCGCCGAAATTGTGGGAGCGAATTCCCCAGGTACTCTCGCCAGAGTCAGTCGAACTCTTGCTCAACGCCCCGCGTGCGCAAGACCGCTTCTACCTGAGAGATCGCGCGATTCTGGAACTGCTTTACGCCACCGGGTGCCGGGCGTCGGAGGTCGTCGGGTTGACCATTGATCAGTTGAACCTGGAGGCTTCCTTCCTCCGGTGCGTCGGGAAAGGAAGCAAAGAACGGGTGGTGCCACTCGGGCGGGCGGCGGTGGGGGCCATCCAGAACTACCTGAGCGAGAGCCGTGTGGCGGTGAACGTGCCCCCGCGCGCCGGCCGGTTATTCGTGAGCAAGAGCGGCAAGCCACTTGGCCGGGTGACGCTCTGGCGGATCGTGACAAAGTATTGCCAGCGAGCTGGGCTGCCGGTTGGGGTGTCGCCGCACACTCTGAGGCACAGTTTCGCCACCCACTTGCTCGCTGGCGGGGCCGACCTGAGGGCGGTGCAAGAGATGCTCGGGCACGCCAGTATCACGACCACCCAACACTACACGCACGTCGATCGCAACCGGTTGAAACAACTTCATCGAAAGTATCACCCGCGGGGGTGAAACGAAAAACCCCTCCCCGAGGTGGGGAGGGGCGGAGTGGTTGCCTAAGCGGTTTAGCGCACACTCAGCCCAAACGCTTTCGGAGATATGTACGGCGGGATGTTGTAGTTCCGGTTGGTCAGCGGGCTGATGAATTTTCGGTCCTTCTCGATCTTGCCGAGGAAATCAAGGATCTCCTTCTCCGTCTGCGGTACCTTCACGAGATCGATGCCAACGTTTTTGCCCCCACCCTTGATGGGGACAGCAGAGGTGAAGGGGAGCTTGTTCAAGGTCTTGGTTGTCGGGTTGGCTACGAGCACCTTATCGACAATCGCAGTACTCGTCGCCTTTCCGGTCGCATCCTGATCACCATAGAGGCAGAGGACAGCGTTCGACTCCCGCAGGTCGGAGACCGACTTCACCCAATCTTGCATGGTCCGCTCACTGACGATTGCCGGACGGACCGGTGACAGCCAGACAGCCCCGGCGATGTCTTTCCCAGCAGACTCTCGCGGGGGTACGTTCGGGAAGGGCAATTGCTTGATGAGCGCAGCCAGATCCTGGCTCGGCTTCTGTGGACGGGTCCACTCGGCGGTCATGTAGAGCATGCCGATTGTGGCCGCGTCACCGGCGCCGATCAGGTAAACAGTGGAGGTGTTCAGTTTGCCCTTGTCGCTTCGCTTATCCAGTTCCACTCGGGCGGCCATGATGTCGTTCACCAGCATTGGGAAGTAGCCCGGCTTGGCTTTCAGGTCGGCTGGTTCCAGTTTGAGAGGCAACGGCTTTTGCCGAGACTTGGTAGAGAAAACGGATGAGTTCTCAGGGAACACCCGATCGTCCCAGAAGTCCTTGGAGACCACCGTACTCTTGCCATGCCCGCGGAAGTCGTACCGCAGAACATGAAAGCCAGCCCGTGCAAGTGTGACGGCGAGGCTATCCCAACCCTCCACCATAGTGTTGGCGTTGAACGCGTGCAGGAGGATCACTACAGGCGCGTCAGCCTCGGAGTTGGCCAGTGAGACTTGGCCTTTGTCTTTCCCAACCAGGATCGGCTTATAAATCGTCCCCTGCAGTTGCACCGCGTCAGCCGACTCGAACTGAATGGTCTCGTTTTCCACCTTCGGCTTGCCGTCGTCCTTTTTGTCGTCTTTTTTCTCTTGCGCGAAGCCTGTTGGGGTGAAGGCGAGAAAGGCGGCGAGCACGGCTGCGGGCCAACTGTGGGCGGGCATAACGTGTCTCCGGGGTTCGAGGGAGGGGTCGGGCCGAGTAATCATCACGAATTGTACAACGGTCGGGTCAGGGGTGCTGTTGGAATCCGATCGGCAGAGCGAACCCCACGATTGCGCACCCCGCGTGATAGGAAGTCCCGAGCGTTTTCTACCGAAGTTGCCCCGTGAGCGACGTTTCACGATCACCACAAGCCGGCCGACGTCGTTGGTGGTGAACTTGCCGGAGTACCTGACACTCAATGGAAGAGGGGCGAAAGATGACCACCCCTCTTATGCAGGCCCCTCCCCGAGCTGGGGCAGGTCGTCGAGTGACCCTAAGCCGAACAGGCTCAGGAAGCGGGGGGTGGTGGCGTAGCGAACGGCCGGATGATCGGCGCTGTCACGAGCGGCCACGGCGATCAACCCGAGCCGAACGAGTTGACGGATGACCCCTCCACTATCGGCCCCGCGGAGCGAGTCTACCTCGGCCTTGGCAATCGGCTGACGATAGGCAATCAGGCTCAGCACCTCCACCGCTGGGCCGCTCAGCCGAGCCTCACGCGGACCTCCGTGCAGCCTCTCGACCAGCCCGCGATACTGTGGCCTGAGAGCGAGGGTAAATCCGTCGCTCCTCGCCTGCACGGAATACGGCCGGTTCTGCAGGCGGTACTTGCGCGAGAGTTCGTCCACCAAGCTTCGGAAACGGTCGGGTGTCAGGCCGCGGATGGCGGAGCAGGCTTTATCCGCCGTGAGGGGCGGCCCGCCGACGAAGAGCATCGCTTCCACAATCTGGAGTGGCGAGGGTGGCGGTTCTGAAGCGGGGGAAGGTACCCCACCCGCGGGAACCGGTGGCACCGCCGACCTTCCTGGCAAGGGTCGTGTTGTTGGACCCACCTCTCCACTTGCGGGAGAGGCCGCTGAAGCCGGTGGGGGCGTGCCTTCACCGTTCGCCACCGGATCGACATCGAGTTCCCATTCGCTCCCACTCATGGCGGGGAAGTTACCGCGAGTGCGGTAGGAAGAAAACCCCGGTCACAAACGTGCCGACCCAGAACAGTGAGAAGAGGATCCCGCAAGCAACGTGGAACCGCTTCCACTTGAGAACCGCCGACCCCATCATGAGGAGCAGCAGCAGGACCGATGGGACGGCGAACCACAGATGGATGAACAACGCCCGCTTCTCGTCTGTGGTGAAGTGTTCAGTCACGTTACCCTGGAGCCTAAGCAACCCCTCAAACCCTACAACGGTAGTGAGGGTGAGAGCGAAGAAGGCGGTGTTGATCCGCCCGTGCAACTTCTTTCGCCCGGTGGCGATCGCCCCCACCGCGGCCGCGAACAACGCGGTCACGATGGAGACAAGAACTTTCAGCGTGAGGATGATGTCCGGCCCAGACAATGGAACGCCTCGGTGTCAATTCAGGTGGGATCGATGGCCGGTTAAACTCTTAGCTCACTTGAGTCTCTCACGCCCAGATTCTGATAAATTTGGCGGGTCGCGTCGGACTTATTAAGGGTGTAGAAGTGGATTCCCCGCACCCCACCGTCGAGGAGGCCGCGGCACTGCTCGGTCGCCCAGTGGATGCCGACCTTCTCGACCGCTGCATCGTCCGCACACCGGCTGACCGCTCGCAGCAGCCCTGCCGGGATGCGTGCCCCCGCGGCCAAGTCGGCCATCCGCACCATCCCGGTCTTGCTACTCACGGGCATGATGCCGGCGATGATGGGCACGGTGATGCCGGCCAACTCGCACCGTTCTCGAAAGTCGAAGAAGTCGCGGTTGTCGAAGAACAACTGCGTGCAGATGTAGTCGGCTCCGGCGTCGATCTTCCGCTTGAGATGATCCATCTCAGCGAGGCGGTTAGGGGTGCCAGGATGGCCTTCGGGGAAGCCGGCGACGCCGATGCCGAACCCACGAGTGTCGGCCGTGTTCGTCCGCGATTTGACGAACCTCACCAATTGATCGGCGAACTGGAATGCGTCTTTCGTCCGATCGTAGTTCGTGAGGTTCTTCGGTGGATCGCCGCCGAGGGCGAGGATGTTCTCCACACCAGCCCCGGCGTAGCGGTCGAGGATGCTGCTCATCTCATCGAGCGAGTGGCACACGCACGTCAGGTGCGACACCGCCGTAAGCGGTGTTTCTTTTTGGATTCTCACCACGAGGTTATGGGTGCGGTCGCGGGTGCTTCCGCCGGCTCCGTAGGTGACGGACACAAACGACGGCTTCAGTTCCTGTAACTGGGCGATGGTGCGGAACAACTCCTCCGACGCGGTGTCGGTCTTCGGAGGGAAGAACTCGAAGCTAAAGGTCGTGCGGTCGCGGGACAGGATATCGCGGATGTGCATTGGGAGCCTCTGGGTAGGGACCGGGGTTTTCCGGAGTGCCGACCCGGCGAGGGTTCGGGTTGTGGAATCAACTGACCCCGAAATGGGGTCAGTTCATCGGGTGGCCGGCAGTAGGAGAGGTACGCGGAATGCCTCGCCTTCCTTGGTGATGGCTGTCACACGCACACCATCGGCCCGCTGTGGGATCGGGTTTGGGCCAGCCGCCTCGAACGTCGGTTCGCGGAGAAACGCCTCAAACCGATATGCGGGCGTGCGGGCGTCCTGCCAACGGAGGGTGTACTCCCCCTCTTTATCGGTCAATGTGAGGGTGGCCGTGAAGCCCTCTCCAGGAACGTACCGTACTGGCTCCCCGATGGGGGTGAACTCGACCGTCGTGGCGGCTGCGTCCATTCGGGGGGCACCGGGCTTGAACGAGTACATTCGTGCCATCTCGCCGCTGCCGATCCTCAGCACCAGTTCTCCGGTTTTGTCCGGGTTGTTCAGCCGCAAAGTGTTTGGCACCCGCACTACCACTTTTTTTACGTCCCAGTCGAACTCCGTCGTGGCAACGAACTCGGCCAATTCCTTGACTGGATCGCTCCCTGGCCGTTCGGGGTAGGCCCAGCCAATGAGTAGCCGGAGCAACTGCCCCCAGGAGGCCAACTCGGGCTTGGACAGAAGGCCGTCGGGCTTGGCCAGCTTGCCCCAATCGCCATTCGCAGCTGGGTCGGCCGCGATCAGTTGTCGCACGGTATCGACCCCGTTGGCCGCGGCCGCCTTCAAGCGTTTTCCGAGAACGTCGCGGAGCGATCCGGGGATCCCCGTCAACTTCCAGGCTGCACGGCCTTCGACCGCCCGAGGGTAGCGTTCGCGCAGTCGGGCCAGCCGATCGACGGCCAGCGAGAGTGGTTGCTTGGCGTCGCCGGGGGTCGGTAGATCGAGCACACCTTCGGGATCGACCGGATGCGGGGTGAACCCGACCGCATCGGCCAGATCGCGCACGTCGGCAAGACGAATCGCTGCCTGTCGCCAATCCTCGGCTGTTGCGACCGATCGCTCGAAGCGGTAAGCCGCCGCCCAGGTGAGTGGATCACCCCGCGGCACTGGCAATGCGGGTGATCCTGCGAGCGGCCGTTCGGGTGGGTGCGGTGGTTGTCGCGACACCGCCTCGCTCACCGCGGCCCGCCACCTGCCCGGCGTCCAGTGGTCTGATGGTACATCGGCCAGTTGGAGTTCAGTTAGTCGGGCGAGTTGTGAGGTATACCAACTGTTCACCTCTCGCTCGGCGTCGGCCAGTAATCGAAGATCGGTCCGCCACTTCGACCACACTCGCACTGCTTCCGTTTGCTCCCAATCGTGGGCGAACTCGGATGGTGGAGCAAGTTCACTTTCCAGGTTGGCCTCCAATTCTGCTCGCTCGCTGGCAGTGCGGATGTCGGCCGGCGAAAACTGTGGTGAGTCGAACCGCCGTCGGTAGCGTTCGTATTCGGCGAACTGGCGGAGTTCTTGCTCCACATAGAGTTGAAGGTTGGGCGGAATCTGCTCGAACGCGGAAGCCTGTTGCACAGAGGTGAGTTCCCGCCGGTTCCTCTCGAAATGTTCCTCGGCGAGCCGCACCTCGGGCGGACCGGCAGTCCGTTGTATCCGTCGCACGCGGTCGGCCAATGCATCGACCGCGGCTAGCTCACGTGTGGAGGCCAGCCATGCGAGCGAGAGGAGCATGAGCGACAGCAGGCCGACGGCCATGCCAGCAGTCCAACTCAGTCGCCGACGCGATCCTACCGATCGTCGCTGTTGTAACTGGGCCGCCCGCAAGACGTCCGAGTGCAGTTCGTCGACCCCGAATCCGCCGGCCATGTCGGCGATGCCACCGAGTACGTCTGGCCAACTGGTGGCAGTCGCGGCGACGGTCAACTCGGTGCTACCGAACGCGAGAAATGGTCCGGCTGTATCCTCGAACCAGTCGCGGAAGCGGGTTTCCAACTTCTCCTTCTCCTCCTCTACTCGCCGTTGCCAGTCAGTGAATTGCTCGCCGCGGCGGGCGAGTTCGTCGCACTTGCCGAGCACCAGGAACACCGGCAGCCCGCCCACCTCACGGTCGGTGGCCCGCTGGTCGCGGAGCACTTTCAGGAAGGTATCGAGCTGGGCAAACACCTCGTCGACCTGCTCGGGCGGTGAAGTCGCATCGATCACCACCACAAGAGCGTCGGTACTCCGAACAGACGCGGCCAGTTCGGACCGCTCGCGGGCGCGGCGGAGTTGGTCGGCGTCGGCAAGCAACTCCTGGGCGGCTCGTCCGTCGCAGTCAATGAACTCCACATCGCCGGTAACCGCTCGGAGGCCGGGTAGGTCGATCGTCACTCGTCGGCGGACGACCGCACTGGGTGGGGAAGTGACGGGCACCAGGGGCACAGACTCGTCGGATTGAGAGCGGGCGACGGCAGCCACAGCGTCAAGCAGCCTCGACTTGCCCGAGCGGGGCGGGCCGAAGAACACAACCCGCACGGGGTGCGGCACTCGGGCTGGTGGGGGCAGACTCACGCGGTTGTTGTACGGCTTCAAGGGCAGGGGGGTACCCGCGGCTGAGTTGACCGCCCGGCGTTTCGCTCTGAAAATAGACTTGCCTTCACAGGTCTACTTATGATTCCGCCGATCGTCCTTGCAGCGTACCCGCCCGATGTGCGGGATTGCTCTTGGGTGCCGTTGCCGTCGGGCGGCGGTATGAGCGGCGGGCGGGTGTGGCGGGGCGATGGCCGCACTGGGCCGAAATTCGCCCTCAAGCGGTGGCCGCCAAGCGTAACACCCGTGCGGATGTGGGAAATTCACGATCGGGTCCGCTCGGTCGCCGAGTTGGAGTACACGCCCCGTTTCATTTCGACACACTCGGGCCAGAGCCTGGTCATTGACGGCGCTCACTGCTGGGACCTGACGATGTGGGTGGATGGGGAACCGGCCCTATTCTCCCCAACGACGCACGTCGCGACCCAACTGACCGCCGCCGGTCAAGCGCTCGCCGCTCTGCATCGTTGTTGGGGCGGGTTCCGCACGACTGTCGCCCCGTGTGCGGCCGTTGAGCGGCGGTTGAAGTTGTTCGCCAAGTGGGAACAGTCTCGTTTCTCGTTCACCGGCCGCTCAGATGATGTGACTGAATTGCTGCCGACCCTCGAACTGGTCCGCCTACTTCTGCCCACCGCCCGTGCCGAGTTGGGGAGGTTTGCTACGCTCCGCTCGCGGATTGTTGGCATCCACGGTGACTTCTGGCCCGAAAACGTGCTGTTCCGATACGAACAGTTGACCTGCATCCTCGACTTCGGCAACGTTGGATTTGATCACCCCGAGGTGGATCTTGGACGGCTGTTCGCCGACGTGCCAGGGGCCGATCGCGGCCACATCGATGCCGCCGTGAGTGCCTACAACGCCAACGCTCCGTTCGACCTCTCGGTTCCGCTCGTGGAACTGCTGGCTACCACCGGGCGGCTCGGTAGCCTGGCAAACTGGCACCTACGGTTGAACGCCGACTCACCTGACCGCCACCTACTTTCTGTCGCCTTGCCACGCATACGTCGGCTGGCGGCTCTCGTCTCCAGTGGAACTGGAAGTAGTTGAATCAATCCCCACCGCTTCGTTTCCACGGGTCGTTCACCCCCGCCGGAACGGGTAGTGGGGTGGCCCGCCACGTCGGCACGGGAACGAGCTTTGGCCCACTGGTGGTGGGGGGTGATGTTGGCGGGGTCGGCGGAGCAACTTTGTGCCCGGTGCTTGACCGCCACGGGTCGGCAGCAACGGACCCGTGAGTTGCCACTGGCAAAAGCACGTTGGGTAGCGGGGCGGCAGTCGCTTGAGAGCGGTGCTCTGGCGGGACGGGTGTCAATGCCGAAGGAGCAGAGGCCTGGACGGTGAACTCAACCGTCACTGTGGGTAATGGCGACCTCGTGGGTGGAGCGGTTTTGGGAGGCTCAACAGCCGCCGGAGCCACCGCAATGGGAGGGGTTGGGTTGACCTTCGGAAGCGGGGAATCATGAACTGGGACCGGCGACACCGACTGTGGGCTAACATCCGAAACAGGAGTCGGAGTCGCAGTTGGAGTCGGTTTCGACTCAGCTGAGGGTGCTCCACCTGCACGGGGCAACTTTGCTAGCACCCTACCGGGGATCACGAACGTCTCACCTGTGGCGACGTCCTTCACTTCGGCCATCGCCGCTGGATCCGACGGGTTGTTCGGGCGCACCACCTTCACCCGTCGGTCGCTCTGGCCGGCCGTGCGGATGAGGTACACCGGTTCTTGGTCAAGCTGGGCGTGCGGGACAGCCGGCCACGGTTGAGCGATAGCCCAACCTCCGCAAACCAATGTCATGGTGACTGCCCACCGCTGTGCCCGCCGGCCCATGCGACAGCCCCGCTGCGGTGTTAAATGAAACCCGGCGTCCGTGCCGGGAGTGTGGCATCCTTGCCAATGCATGTATCGGTTGCATCGAGTGTGCAGGTTGAAGGGAACCGCCGCAACACGTGGTTTTTGTCGCCGTACAGTGGCTGTGCCCCGATCAATGCCGCAATGTCAGGTCCTCCAACACTTCTTGCCGTTGCCAAGAAAATGGCCGATTCGCCTTCAATAGCGTGACTCGACCGCCATCCCATGCGACGATGTTCTTCGAATAGCCAGTGCTGTTCTGTGGTCGAGTCGGAGGCTGTCTCACTCTGGGCCGAACGCAGGCAGTAAAACTGGTGGAGAACGGGTCGGTCGAATGCCGTGGATATCGACACGAAGATCGCGGAGGAGGTGAATCGATCATGACGCGTGCCCTTTTCGTTGTACTCACCTGTTCCGTTGCTGTTGCCGGCCCGCCCGACTTTGACGCGGCCGTCGCGCCAATACTCGTGAAACGCTGTGCGGGTTGTCACAGTGGCGAGAAGCCAAAGGGCGATCTCGACGTCACCCGGAAGGCTGCGGTGATGCCGGCCGACCTGTGGAAACGGGTCGCCGTCAACGAGATGCCACCGAAGAAACCGCTGACCCACGACGAGAAAACGGTCTTGAAAGCGTGGATCGACGCTGGCGCGAAGTGGGGCACCGACCCAATCCAATTGCGGCCTGATGCCGACTGGTGGGCGTTCAAGCCACTTCCTGCGAATCACGTAGCCAAGACACGCGGGATTGACGACTTCATCGACACCATCCTGAGAGCCAAGCGCCTCACCCCCACCCCTGCCGCCGACCGCCGCACACTCGTCCGCCGGCTGTACTTCGATCTGACCGGCCTGCCGCCGTCACCGGAGCAAGTGACCGCTTTCGAGAAGGATACCCACCCCGATGCGTACGCGAAACTGGTGGACGAACTACTGAGTTCCCCGCGGTACGGTGAGCGGTGGGCACGACACTGGCTCGATGTGGTGCATTACGGCGAAACGCACGGCTACGACAAGGATCAGCCGCGCCCGAACGCCTGGCCCTATCGCGACTACGTCATCCGGGCGTTCAACACCGACAAGCCCTACACTCGGTTCGTGCAGGAGCAGGTGGCCGGCGACGTATTGTTCCCCGGCACCGAAGACGGCATCACAGCACTTGGCTTTCTCGCTGCTGGCCCGTGGGATTTGATCGGTCACGCTGAGTTGCCGGAATCGAAGATCGACGGGAAGGTAGCCCGTCACCTCGACCGCGACGACTTTGTCAGCAATACCGTGGGGACCTTCCTCAGCCTCACCGCCCACTGCGCTCAATGCCACGACCACAAGTTCGACCCCATTACACAGCGGGAGTACTACGAGCTTCAGGCGGTGTTCGCCGCCATCGACCGCGCCGACCGCGACTACAAGATCGACCCTCAGCTAACGGCGAAGCGATCCGACCTCGATTCGAAACGACATGGGATCGAAGAAATGGTCGCCAGCATTGAGGCCAAAGCACGTGCGAAGGGCGGCAGCGCGTTGACCGAAGCCGAGGTAAAGGTGGCCGAGGCCCGCAAGCCGGCCACGAAAATGCCCGAGTTCGGCTATCACTCGGCGATCAGTGACAAGGCGATGTCAGTAAAGTGGGTGCAGGTCGATCTTGGCAAAGCGATCTCGCTAGGCCGGGTTGTGCTACGACCATGCCGCGACGACTTCAACGGCATCGGCGATGGATTCGGCTTCCCGGTCCGGTACAAAGTGGAAGCCTCCGAGAATGCCGAATTCACCAAGCCGATTACGCTCATCGACCGCACAGACAAGGATCAGCCGAACCCCGGCCTGACGGCGATCACTATCAACGCCAAGGGGCAGAATGCTCGGTTCGTCCGCGTGACGGCGACCAAGCTCGCCCCGCGTCAGAACGACTTCATCTTGGCCTTGGCCGAACTGGAAGTAACCGACACCGACGGGACGTTTGCGAGGGGGGCGACCGTGTCGGCCCTCGATAGTATCGAGGCTCCACCGCGATGGCGCAAGGCAAACCTGACCGACGGCCATTACCCTGGCTGGGCGGCGTCACTCGACGAGATGAAAGCAATCACGGAACGCTACGAAAGCTTGTTGGCTACTGCACTCGGAGAGACCGCAGCGAAGGAACGGGCGGGCTTGCTGGCCGAATTGCAGCGGGTAAAGGCCGAGTTGGCGAAGTTGCCGTCCTCGGTGGGCAAGGTCTACGCGGGAGGCGTTCACACCGGCAGCGGGAACTTCGCCGGTACTGGGGCCAGGGGAGGCAAGCCACGGCCGATTCACATATTGGCTCGTGGCGACGTGACCAAACCGGGTGCGGAGGTCGGGCCGGGTGTACTCGCCATCCTCCCGGTGAAGTTCGACGTGGCCTCCACGGC
>JALOQR010000425.1 GCA_025459365.1 Fimbriiglobus sp. | reverse complement strand
CGAATGATCTTCGTCGTCGGCAACGGCGGGAGCGGCTCGAACGCCTCGCATTTTTGTGAAGATGTTGGCAAGGGGACGCTCAAACTGCCCGACGACCTGCACCATGACGGGAAGAGGCGGTTCCGCATCCTCAGCCTGACCGACAACACGCCGTACATCCTGGCGTGGGCCAATGACGAGGGATTTGAGCGGGTGTTCGTCGAACAACTCCGCAACCTCGCCAGCCCGGGCGACCTGCTGATTGCCATCAGCGGTAGTGGAAATAGCCCGAATATCCTGCTGGCCGTCGAGTGGGCGAAGCGAAACGGGCTGACCACCTTCGGTTGCACCGGCTTCTCCGGGGGCAAGCTGAAGTCGCTGGCCGACCACAACCTGCACTCGCCCATCGACGACATGGGTATCGTCGAGACCGTCCACCTGGCCGCCTTTCACTGGGTGGTGGACGACCTGCACCGCCGGGCTTCTATGTAGTTTTTCCCTCTCCCTGCTGGCGAGAGAGGAACCAACCTCGGAACCACCATGCCCCCGCCCGCCGTCCGCGTCGACCGCCTCAGCAAGGCTTTCACCCTCGGTCAGAAGGGCCTCGGCTACCACAACCTGACGGAAAGCGTCAAACAGACGATCGGCGCGGTCAAGCGGAAACTCACGGGTGTTTTTCGCTCCGGGGCGGATACCCCCCTCAATCCCTACTGGGCGCTGCGAAACATCAGCTTCGAGGTGCAACCGGGCGAAGTGATGGGGGTGATTGGCCGCAACGGGGCGGGGAAAAGTACCCTGCTCAAGATACTCTCCCGCGTCACGATCCCCACTGAGGGGAAAGTGGAACTGCGGGGGCGGATGGGCAGCATGCTGGAGGTGAACGCCGGCTTCCACCCGGAACTGACCGGCCGCGAGAACGTCTACCTGGCCGGGAGCATCCTGGGTATGCGGCGGCGGGAGATCCAGGCCAAGTTCGACCAGATCGTCGAGTTCTCCGAGGTCGGCCCACACCTCGACACCCCGGTGAAGCGGTACAGCTCCGGCCAGTATGTACGGCTGGCGTTCGCCGTGAGCGCGTATTTAGAACCAGAGATTCTCATCGTCGATGAGGTGCTAGCGGTGGGTGATGCCACCTTTCAGCGGCGATGCATCGACCGGATGTCCGACCTGGCCCGCGACGGCCGCACGATCTTGTTCGTCACCCACAATATGCAACTCATCCCCCGGTTGTGTCGGCGGGCGGTGCTGCTGGAAAAGGGGACGATGGTCGGCCTCGGACCGGCGGCCGAGATGACGAACAAGTACATGGAACGCCTTCTCGCCGAGACTCGCGTGGGCGACCTGCGCGACAAGCACCACACCGGCGACGGACGGGCAACTTTCGTGAGAGCCGGGGTATCCGACGCCGCCGGTCGGCCCCTCTCGGTGTTCGTTTCCGGCGACGATTTGGTGGTCCGGGTGGAGGTGGAATCCAAAACCGAGTTGCCCGACGTGAACCTTCAGGTCGTGCTGGCCAGTTTGCATGGCCACCGCACCATCAGTGGCTGGTCGAAGGAAGACGGCTTCTCGGTCGCCCTTTCGCCGGGCCTGCACGCCTTTGAGTGTCGGTTCCGCAACGTGAGCATCCGACCGGGGCACTCTTTCCTGGTCCACTTGAGTATGGCGAGCGGCAACGGTGGGCTGATCGATGCCGTCGAGAACGCGGTGGTGATGGACACAGTGAGCGACGACCGCTCGGCCCACCTGAGCACCAGCCAGGACCACGGCATGGTGTACTGCGAACACAGTTGGAAGCGGCTTTCGTAGGGTGGGTCCACATGGACCGTCAGGTCCGGCGCGACTTGCGGGCGGTATCATGGCCGCGTGGGTCATCGCGGTCCGTGACCGGACCCGCTCGACCCACCCTACCAGGTGATCCATGTCCCTCCTGCTCCTCACCTTCGCCCTTGCTGCTGATGCCGACAAACTCGGCAAGCTCTCCGAGAAGTATGAATCCGGTGGACGCGGCCCATCAACAGTTTCGACCGGCGAGGGCGACCCCGGCGGAGTGAGTTACGGCACCTATCAACTGGCGTCGAAGATCGGCCGTGCGGACCAGTTCGTGAAGAAGTACTACCCAAAGGAGTTCGAGGAGTTGAAGGGCGGCACCGACGAGTTCACCAAGAAGTGGAAGGAACTGGCCGCCAAGGATGCCGACGGACTGCGGAAGAACGAGCACGAGTTCATCAAGGAAACCCACTACGACCCGCAGGCGGCCAAGCTGACGAAAGAACTGAAGCTGGACGTGACCAAGCGGTCGGCGGCGCTCCGTGATGTAGTGTGGAGCACGGCGGTGCAGCACGGGCCGAACACGGATGTGATCGTCGTGGCCGTGAAGAGCCTGCTCACCGAAGGGAAGAAGTTGGAGGACGTGACCGACGAGGCGATCATCAAGGCGGTCTACGCCGAACGCGGCCGGAAGACCGACGACGGCAAACTGGCCCGTTTCAAGGGCGTGAGCGAGAAGTGGATCCCGGCGCTCACCAAGCGGTTCGAGAACGAGCAAAAAGACGCCCTCGAAATGCTGAAGCGGTAGCGATCGAATCGCGGGGAGCGTAGCGGTACGAACCTCGCTCCCCTGCGGATCAGGTCGACTTGCCGTACACCGTCTTCGGGTCGAACACCCGCTCGCCGACCACCCGCAGCTCCTCCTCGCCGGTCAGTTCGCGGAAGAAGCAACTCTCGTAGCCCTCGTGACAGGCCGCCCCGCCGATCTGCTTCACCTTCAACAGCACCGCGTCGGCGTCGCAGTCGATCGAAATGCTTTTCACTTCTTGCACGTTCCCGCTCTCCTCGCCCTTCCGCCACAACTTGTTTCGGCTGCGGCTGAAGTACACCGCTCGCTTGGTCTTCACCGTTTCTCGGAACGCGTCTTCGTTCATCCACGCCACCATCAGCACCGTGCCCGTGTCGGCGTCCTGGGCGATGGCGCACACCAGCCCGCCGGCCTTGTCGAAGTTCAGCATCGTCTCCTCGCGGTGAGTCGGTCGGGGTGTTCCCGACACCACAATTGAGGTACATTGTACCTACACCGCTTT
>JALOQR010000424.1 GCA_025459365.1 Fimbriiglobus sp. | reverse complement strand
TTCGTTCCTCACAAAGACGAACTCGTACTGCACTACGGGGTGAACATGAACGGCCGGGATGACACCGATGCCGGGTTGACCCTGGACGACGGCGAAGGACTGGTGGGATACTGCTTCGATCGCCGCACGCCGTTGTTGTGCAATCTGGCCGAATTCACCAACCGCACGCTCACGGGGCAGAGTCGTTCGCTCCCCTTCCGCCTTTCACCTGGCAAGGCGGCACTGGTCCGCCGGGATCGCACCTGGTTGCTCAGCGTGCCGGTGTTCGACCCGCAGACCGCCAGCCCCGAACGCTTCGCCATCGACCCCGACCCCTCGGATGGCGACGGGGTGTTTGCCGAGTTGGAAAGCCCACTCGATGGAGCCGTGTTCGGAGTTCTTTGCCTCGATGCGAGATTCGACTACACCGCCCTCGGCCTCGACCCCAACCCGGCAGAACAGGTGACCGATCCCCGGTTGCGGATCGCGTATGATACACTCACGGCAACCGCGTGGGATCTCGGCAAGGTGTTCGCCAACTGGTTCGCTCGATCTTGACCCGGAGGGATGGCCATGCCGATCAAGAAGAAAGTGCTGATCAAGGTTCGCAAGGTGGGGAAGCCGGTGGCGGCCGTCCCGATTCTCCCCAGTGAGCAGGCCCGGCAGGTGTACCGCCTGGCCCTCCAGGCCCATGCTCAGGAGCAACAGGCGGTAGCGGAGGAGCGAGCCGCGAAGAAGAAGTGAGCGAATCGCTGGATCACTTCTCGACCCCTCCGCATCGCCCGCGGCCCGCAGTTCCTGCACTCCGCCAGTCGCACGTCACTTCGCCTCGAATGCACCACCACGAGCGGGCCGATGCACCCAGCCGTTATCCCACGGCGTTTCTTCATTTGCCGCCTGCGGCCCGATGCGGTAGCCTGCACCCCAACCCACCGGGATTCCCCGCCATGCACCTCCGCCTGTCTGCCCTCGCCCTGTTCACCGCTGCCCCGCTGTTCGCCGAGGATTGGTCTCGCTTCCGCGGGCCGAACGGCACCGGCGTGGCCGACTCCGCTACTCCCACCCGCTTCGCCCTCGCCACCGACCTCACCTGGATGACCAAACTCCCCGGCGTTGGTCACGGCTCGCCGATCGTGGTCGGCGGTCAGGTGTTCTTGCAGGTCGCATCCCCCGACGGGGCGACTCGCTCGCTCGTCTGCCTCAGTGCTACCGATGGCAAGGTGCAGTGGGAGAAGAAGGTGATCGAGGGCAAGGCGGGGAAGATTCACAAGAAAAGCTCGAACGCCTCGGGCACCCCCTGCAGCGATGGCGAGCGCGTGTTCAACGTGGTGTGGGATGGCACCGGCCTGACCATGACTGCCCACGATCTGAAGGGGAACGAGTTGTGGAAGAAGGGGCTGGGCAGTTTCGCCAGCCAGCACGGGTTCGGGCACTCACCGATCACTGTCGGCGGGTTGGTCATCTTCAGCTACGACCAGGACGGTGCCGCCGAACTGGTCGCCCACGATGCCAAGACCGGCGAGCAGAAGTGGCGAGTGGAACGGAAGCCGCACCGGGCGAGCTACAGCACACCGTTCCTCATCGAGAAGGAAGGCAAGCCAGCCGAGGTGGTGGTCGCCACGACGACGACCATTGATCGCTACGACGCCAAAACTGGCCAGGTCATCTGGTCGTTCAATGTGCCGTGGGACACCGACAAGAAACTGCGGGCGATTGGCCAGCCGGTACTGGCTGGGGGGAACGTGGTCATGTTCACCGGCGACGGCGACGGTAGCCGGGCGATGGTGGCAGTGAAGGCTGCCGAGAAACCGGCGCTGGCGTGGGAGTTGAAAAAGGGCACGCCTTACGTCCCTGGTGGGCTGGTGTACAAAGATCATCTGTACTGGGTGACGGACGACGGACAGGCCGGCTGTGCCGATCCGAAAACGGGGAAGGTGCTGTGGGGCGAACGGCTCCCCGGGCTGAAGTCGGTGTCGGCGTCGCCGATCCTGGTGGGGGATCGGGTCTTCGTGGTGGGGGAGGATGGCAAGGCGGTGTCGTTCGAAGCGAACCCGAAAGAATTGAAGGAAGTGGAGAAGTCGGACGTGGGTGAGCCGGTGTTCGCCTCCCCGGCGGCGGCCGGCGGCAAGCTGTTCATCCGCGGTGGCACGCACCTGTTCTGCATCGGGAAGAAGTGACCCGACGAGCCGCCGGGAGCGGTGGTGTGTCCCCGCTCCCGGCGGTTCGTCCGACCGAACCCGCCGCGCCGCCGGCGTGTCCTTCCGCCGCACCCGGAAGGGCAAGCCGACTGGCGACGGCCCCCGTCTCGAAAACGGGCGAGCGATGAGCCTTGTGGGTTCGACTCCCACCCCTTCCGCTGAATCGGCCCACTACGGCCGGGACGAACGGCCGCTCACCTCTCGCACCAGGAACTCCGCCGCTCGCTCGACTGCCCCCGGCGCTGCCACCTTCGCCTTCAACTCCGCCAACTGCCGCCGCACCTCCGCCAGTGCTGCCGGGTCGGTCAGCCACTTCAGCACCTCTGCCGCCACCTCCGCCGACGCATCCCACGAGACCGCGAACTCGGGGAAGATCCGCCGACCGGCGAGCAGGTTCACCAGGCTGATGTCGTCCACTTTCGACAACTTGCGAGCGATCCAGTGGAACGCCTTCCCCATGCGATAGACCACCACCGTCGGCGTCTGCCGTGCGAGTAACTCCAGACCGACCGACCCCGAGACCGCCACACACGCCGTGCTGGCCGCGATCACTTCTGGCGTGCGGCCGGTGTACACCTCAACCGACAGCCCGCTTTCGGCGAGCGTCTGCCGGACCATCTCGGCGTGCTTCGGTTTGTAGGCCGCCACCGCGAACCGGACCCCCGGCCGTGCCGCCGCGATCCGTCGGGCCGCCGCCAGCATCATCGGGAGGTTGTGGATCACTTCCTGGGTGCGGCTGCCGGGCAGCAACCCGACCAACTCGCCCGGCTTCGCCTGAAGGCCGTGAACGAAGTCGGTGTCGAGCGTCTGCTCGGCGATCTCGTCGAAGTACGGATGCCCCACGTAGTGCGTCCGCACGCCACGGTCGGCGTACCACTGATC
>JALOQR010000132.1 GCA_025459365.1 Fimbriiglobus sp. | reverse complement strand
ATCTTCGAATCGAATGTTCCTGGCTACCCCGTCCGCCGTGGCAAGGTGCGAGACGTGTACGACCTCGGCGACAAACTCGCCGTCGTCGCCACCGACCGCATCTCCGCCTTCGACTGGGTGATGCCCACCCCCATCCCCGGCAAGGGCGAACTGCTCACCGCCATGAGCCGGTTCTGGTTCGACCTGCTCGATGTGCCGAACCACCTGATCCCGGACGAGGCGGAACTGCTCCCCGAAGCGTTCCGCCCGCTCGCCGCCCGCACCATGCTCGTGACGAAAGCGGAAGTGATCCCGTTCGAGTGCGTGGCCCGCGGGTACCTGGCGGGGAGCGGGTGGAAGGAGTACCGCCAAAGCGAGACGGTGTGCGGGCTGCCGATGCCGCGGGGGTTGGTGGAGTACGGCAAGCTGCCGGCACCGATCTTTACTCCGGCCACCAAGGCCGAGAGCGGGCACGATGAGAATGTGAGCTTCAAGGTGCTGGCGGATGCGGTCGGCCGGGAGTTCGCCGTGGATCTCCGCCGCCGTACCCTGGATGTCTACACCGCCGCCGCCGCCCACGCCGAGAGTCGCGGCATCATCCTCGCCGATACCAAACTCGAATGGGGGACACTTCCGAACGGGGAGGTGATCCTGATCGACGAGGTGTTGACCCCGGACAGTTCCCGCTTCTGGCCGGCCGAAACCTACCGCCCCGGATCCTCACCGCCATCGTTCGACAAACAGTATCTCCGAGACTGGCTCGAAACGACCGGCTGGGACAAGGCCAGCCCGCCCCCGGCCCTACCGTCCGAGGTGGTGGATGCCACCGCCGCCAAGTATCGCGAGGCGCTGGCCCGGCTGACGCAGTGACCCGCCTTGCCATCGGGAACGCACGGCGGGCTGGCCGAATAGACCAAAAGACTGATTGCCACAACACTTAGGGTGAGTAGGGCAGAGGGGGGATATGTGTGTGGCAGGTGGCAGTGTGGCAGAGAGGGGGGGGTACGAGGCGTGCTGACGATACGAAACGTCATCCGATCGACAGGCGGGCGTTTGAATTCTGCTGGTCCACCGACCCGGACAGCCAACTCACCCGGTCACTGTGTTCCCGGTGGCCGTGAGCGACTTCCCCCCTTGCGGACACCGCCGCCCGCCCTATCCTCTTCATGTCCGTCACCTGAGTTCCGCAGCGAAGAGAAGTCATGCCAGCAACGTGTGTGGTTGGCCTCCAGTGGGGCGATGAGGCGAAAGGTAAGATCGTCGATATTCTGAGCGACTCCCACCAGTTTGTGGTGCGGTTCAACGGCGGGGCGAACGCCGGCCACACAGTAGTGTGGGGCGACCGCAAATTTGCTCTCAGCCTGCTCCCGACCGGCGTGCTCAAGCCGCACGTCACGTCGGTCATCGGCAACGGGGTGGTGGTATTCCCCCCGCGGTTCCTCGAAGAGGTGGGCAAACTGCGGGCCGGCGGGGTGCCGGTCGGCGGCAATCTGGTAGTCAGCGATCACGCCCACGTCATCTTGCCGTACCACATGGAAGAGGAGCGGTTGGCCGAGGCGGAGAGCGAAGGGAAAATCGGCACCACCGGCCGCGGAATCGGGCCGTGCTACCAGGACAAAGTGGGCCGGCGTTATGCCATCCGCGTAGGCGAACTGCTGCACCCAAACCACCTCCGCGAGCGGTTGAAGCAGATCGTACCCATCAAGAATCGCCTGTTGAAGGCGATCGGTGACTCGGCCAAGAGCTTCGACGCCGATCAACTCGCCGACGAGTACCTCGGCTACGCGGAGCAAATCAAGCCGCACGTCACCGACACCACGCGACTCCTGCACGACGCCCTCGCAGCCGACAAGAGCATCCTCTTCGAAGCGGCTCAGGGATCACTGCTCGACGTCGATCACGGCACCTACCCCTACGTGACGAGTAGCAGCAGCTTGCCGTCAGGCATCTGGGGCGGGAGCGGGGTGCCAAGCCGGTGCGTCACACGCATCATCGGCGTCATCAAGGCGTACACCTCGCGGGTGGGACGTGGGCCATGCCCCACCGAACTGACCGACGACCTGGGCGAACGCATCCGCACCGTCGGCCGCGAGTTCGGTACCGTAACGGGTCGCCCACGGCGGGTGGGGTGGCTCGATGCCCTCACAGTGAAGTACACCGCTGCACTCGCCGGGGTGGACGAAGTGACCGTCATGCTGCTCGACGTGCTCAGCGGCATTCCGGAACTGAAGATCTGCGTTGCCTACGAACTCGACGGCCAGCGGATCGAGCACTTCCCGAGCGATGCTTATCAACTCGAACGTTGCAAGCCGATCTATGAAACCCTCCCCGGCTGGACGGAAGACCTGACCAAGTGCCGCAAAGCCACCGATCTGCCGGCCGCGGCCCGGCGGTACGTCGATCGTGTCGGGGCACTCGTCGGCAAACCGGTGAGCGTGGTGAGCGTCGGCCCCGACCGCGACCAGACCATTCACCTGAAATGACCGCCACCCACAACGCTGAAGCCTACTGCCGCAAGCTAGGCCTCGAACAACTCACGCTCTACTGCTTCAGCGCGGAGAACTGGAAGCGACCAGCCGAGGAAGTTGGCTTCCTCATGGCACTGCTCCAGAACTACCTCGTGGGCGAGCGGCAACTGCTACTCGACGAGAACATCCGCTTCCGGGTGATTGGCCGACGGGATGGGTTGAGTGCCGAGGTGCAGGCCGAGATCGACGAGAGCATCCGCCGCACCAGTACGAACACCGGCCTGACGCTCTGCCTCGCCATCAACTACGGCGGACGGACGGAGATCGTGGACGCCGTGCGGGCTGTGGCCGAGCGGGTACAGCGGGGTGAACTTCAACCGACCGACATCGATGAAAAAGTGATCGCCGACTCGCTCTACACCGCTGGGATGCGCGACCCGGATTTGCTCGTGCGTACCGCCGGCGAGATGCGGATCAGCAACTATCTACTCTGGCAGATTAGCTACGCTGAACTGTGGGTGACGGGGAAGTGCTGGCCCGACTTCGCTGCCGCCGATTTGCACCAGGCGTGCCGCGATTTTGCCACCCGCGACCGTCGCTTCGGCGGGCTGGTGAACGTGCAGGGTGCAGTGTAGTTGGACCCATGAACGCAGTGACCGGGTGTCTATCCATGGATCTGGTCACTGCGTTCACGGATCCATTCATTCCCTCGTCAGCCGCCCATCTTCCCGAATCGTCCAGCGATTGCCGTTCTTCGATGTCGCGGTTGCTTCAAACCCGTTCCACGTCGTCTGCACCTCGACCCCATCCGCCTTCACACCCAGGTCGGCCACGTTCGCAGTGAACTTCTTGTTCTTTCCGTGGTGGTCCCGCTGGGCATAGTACACGCGGTGCAGTGCGTCCTTGATGGCCTGGGCCGGGTCGGGTTCGTACTTCACGCCGTCCGCCTTCGTGCTGAACTGCAAGTACCCCCAGCGCTCCGGGCGGTGCATGTCGATCACCCCCTGCGGACTCCACACCCAGTTGTGTTCTTGCCGTTTCGGGATCTTCACGTACTTCCCATCTTTCACCTCGAAGTCCCACTCCACCCGGCTGAAGTTGATCCGCCAGCGGTCGCCGTCCTTCGGTAGGGATACTTTGTTTCCAAGTTCAATCAGGCTGCCCCACGGCCAGGCGATCTCCACCGTCCACCCGATATCCTTGTCGGACGGGTCGTTGAGCGTGCCATTTACCTTTACCGCCGTCTTCAGATCAGTGATTTCCCAGGCGTTGATGGCCTTCCCACCGTCCTTGTAGGGCTTCGTAAGCAGGAGGTCCCAGGTCGTGTTTTTGGCGTTTAGTTCTAACTCGGCGTACAGGTGATTGTCGCCATCGGGGTCGATGAACACCTCGAAGTCGGGGTCGGCGAAGATGACTGAGTCGTGCTCGGTGAGGGTCGCCCAGACGTGCGGCTCGGTGATCTCGGCGGCGATGTACAGCGCCTTGTCGTTCCATGTCATTTTTGCCCGGGTGCGGTGGGCGGGTTTCGGCTTCTTGTCGCCCTCGATGTCCACGAAGTCGTCCGTCCACGGCACGCCCTTCCAGCAATCGTCATCAAGTTTGCCGTCGATCGTCGGGGCTTTTCCCGCCAGATAGCAGACGTACCCCTTCGGGGGGAGTGCATCTGGGGTCGGGGCGGGATCGGCCGCGACAATTGGTACGACGAGTAGGATCGGCAGAGCGAGGGCGAGGCGGCGGAGTGAGGTCATTGTGAGTCCGGCGGAGGTCGATGGGATCAGCATAGGCCGAACCAAGGCCTACCGTACAACCTCACCTCTCGCTTCTGATGCGGAGGCCGCCGGTTACTTCCGCAATCGGATCTCGTACACCCTCGTGAGCGGGTCCGCGTTGCCGGGGCTCAGGGTGGCGACGTCCCCTTTCACGCTGTATTCGAACGCCTTGCCAGTTGCTGGGTCGAGTGGCAGCGGCAACTGGATGTCGGCAAGTTTCTCGGGCAACTTCCCGCCGTTCTCGTGGGCGTGCAGGCGTATCGCCTCGATCACCCGCAGGTAGGCCACCCGCTGCTGCTGTCGGGTGAGCGCACTCCGGACCTTACTTACAGACGGCAGCAGTTCCTTCGCCAGCACTGCATCGGCATCGGCCTTCAGCTTCGCCTCAACCGCCGTGCCAAGTTTCATTGCCTCGGTGTGGGGCAACTGGAACACGGCGGACATCTCATCGAGCAGGATTTGATACCGCAAAAGGTTGTGGGCGAGTACTACCTGGAGCGGGGGGAACTTGGCGACTGCCTCGGGCTTCCGCCCGGCGGTGGTCAACTCCTTTCGGAACTCGGCTAACTTCTTCTCGTCTTTCGCCAGTTCGGCGAACCGGACGGAAGGCACCGGCCGCTTGTCTTCGCCTTCCTCACCTCTGGCGAGCTTCGCGATAGGGTCGATGACGGCCGTCATTTTCTGGAGTTCCTCTTCGGTCAACGGTTCATCTCCGGTGAGTGGCTTAAAGTGAGCGTGGATGATCACCCGCTCGCCCTGGGCGGCCTTCCGCGGGCTGAACCCCTCGGCCGGCCGTTCAGTGAGCGACCAGTACAGGTTCGGGCAACCGGGCTGCTGAATCATCTCCTCCACCACCCCCAACCCGATCCCATCGATGGCAATACCGACGAGCATGCCGATGAGTGTCGGGTGCTGTTCGAACGAGTTCGCCAGGCCGTAGAACGTGGCGGCCGAATACGCCGCCTTCTCGAAGTCGCCGGCCTTCACCTCGTATCGCATTCGGACCTTCAACACTGTGGCCAGTTCCCGCATCTGCTGCACCTCGGGCAGGAGGGTACCGATGCCGTCGCGGCGGATGTTGAACCACATCTGCCAGTCGGAGGTCAGCAGGCGGGCGCCCTCGTCCACGTCGCTGAGCGGGCGACCGACCCCCTCGTTGGGGTCGTGGAAGTTCTTCCGGTATGCCAGGCCGCCCACGCATCCGGACGCCTTGATCTCGGCCAGCGGCAGGTCGGCCAGCGGCATCTGATTCCACTTCTCTCGCTGGTCGCTTGGCTCCTTGGAAAAGAAGTTCCGTTGCTCGGCGAACGCTTTCATGAAGGTTGGAACCGAGTTGCCCGGTTGCATGTCGAGGTACTGAGGGGTGAGGTAGTACCGTGAGAGCGGCTTCGGGGCCGCCGTCGGGGTGATGGTGATCGGGATGATGAGCTTTCCGTCTTTTGGGTAGGTGATGGGCTGGGCGAGGGCGATCCCGCCGATTAACGACAGGACCATCGCCAGACAGAGCAGGCGCATGACAGACTCCGGTGGGTGAAAGGAGTTAGTGCACCCGCGGGTCGGATAGCGACCGCGGGGTGAGGGGCGTGGGCGGCATTGCAGGGGGCTCGCCCGCCACGGTCGGCCGGTGCGGGGCGTTCCACCCCTGCCGCAGGGCGATGTAACTCGAAGGGTCGGGGCGGTACGGCTCGGGCGGCTCGATCACTGTGGGCGGTTCGACGTTCATCACCTGAGGGGGTGGGGGCATGGGCTTTGGCCACAACAGCACGCCGAGACTGAAGGCGTTGGTCATCGCCAGCGAGACCGCCACCCACTTCCACCCGCCCCACCGTCGGGCGGTAGTCCTGCCGGCGGCGAACAGGACTGCGTCGCGGTCGAGGCCGACCGGGGTGAACGCTTGTAAGTCGCGGATCACGTTGTCGGGCATGATTCCCCCAGTTTCTGCCGGAGTACGGCAATCCCTGCCTCGTACCGCCGGTGGGCCGTGGATACCGAACAGCCGACGGCTGCGGCGATCTGGTCCAGGGTTAACTCCGACCACAGTCGAAGCACGATTACCTCCCGCCACTCGTCCGGCAGTGATTGAAGCGCCGCCACCGCCTCGGTCGCCTCCAACCCGTTTGCCCGCGGTTCCACGAACCAGGGCACTGCCGCACCGACGGACACCTCCCGCCGCCTCCTCCGGCGCTCTGCTTTGCCCACGTCGAGGCTGCGGTTCCGCACGGTGCGGAAGAGCCACGCTGCTGGGTCGTCTGGCGCGGTTCGCAGTGCACTAAGCGCACAGAAGGCGTCCTGCACCACGTCCTCGGGCGTGTCGCACCGCTGGCGGGCGAACAGCACGAGGGCAGACGAGTGGTGGTCGATCAGGTCGGCCAGTTCATGGGCGGTCATGTCGGACATGCAGACGACGCCAGCGGCGAATTTTTCCGCCGGCGATTCGAAAAGGCGTGTCGATTTACTTCTCGTGCTTCAACTTCCGCTCGTTAAGCCCGCGGCCGTGAGCGCCGGCCCACTCAGCCGGGTAGGGTACGTCGACACCCTTCATCGCGTGCCACAGCACCCGGTTCACCTCATCGTCGTCCACGCGGTCGGGTTTGCTCCAGTTTTGCCGCTCACTGATCTCGGCCAGCACCCGTTCTTTCTTGGGGAGTTGATCCTTGGCCGGGTTCAGTTGGTCGAGAAGTGTGTTCACTCGCCGTGCCTTGAACGGTGTCAGGTCGGGGGTGTCCGCGAAGCAGTCGGTCATGAGTGGTGCCATCGCGTCCATCTGGTTCATCGGTGGCAGGCCGAGGATCTGCTCGATGGTGTGGATCACCGACGTCTGGTTGTAGAAGTTACTCACCACCGCCTGGCGCTTGGTGTAGGGCGAAATCACCAGTCCAATGGAGCGGTGACCGTCGACATGGTCCCAACCATCTTGCGGGTCGTCTTCGACAACGAAGATGACCGTCTTCGCCCAGAACTTACTCTTGCTGATAGCTTCTACGGCTCGGCCGAGGGCGAGATCGTTGTCCGCCATGTGGGCGGCCGGGGTGGGCATGCCCGGTGTCGTGCCGGAGCAGTGATCTTGCGGCAGGTAGAGGAACGTCAGGTTGGCCCAGTCGCCCTTTTTCTCGGCGGCTTCGAGTTCCCGGATAAACACGTCCACCCGCTGCTGGTCGGAGACGTTCATATTCCAGCCGGGATAGTCCTTGCACGTCCGCTGCCAGAGCGGTTCGATTCCGAGCTTGTGTTCCAGTGCCACTTTGCCCGCCTTGGCGGTGTAGTCGTCGTAAATCTCCTTAAACTTCGCCTTCCCGTCTTTTGGTTCAGTGTAGACCAATTCGCCGTAGTTACGCACGGTGCGGCCGCGGAGTAGGGCATTGTCCCAGAGGAACCCACTCGATGAGTACGTCAGCGGATCATCGCCGAATGTGTAGCTACGAGTGAACCCGCCGAAGGCTTTCTCTAGGTGGTCGGTCACGTTCCCCTCGGTCACCCACGAGTGCCCGTCGGCGGAGAGTACGCCGTTGCAGTAGAAGTTGTCGAGCAGCACGAATTCATCGGCGAGGGCGTGGTGGTTCGGAGTGAACTCCTTGCCGAACACGCACAACTTCGGCTCACCATTGCCCTTCGGTTTGGGGTACACCTTGGGATCGGCGAAGTCACCGAACACCTGATCGTAGGTGCGGTTCTCTTTGATGACGTAGACGACGTGCTCGAACACGCTCGGCTCCCCCGGGCGGGCGGGCACGGGCAGTGGCTTTGCATCTTTGCGGGCGGCGTCTTGCGCGGCCAGCACTTGCGGTACACGGGCATCGGCGATCACTTGTTTGGTCATCTCGGCCAACTTGGTGGCGTCGGGCAGTGGAGTTTTTTGCACGGTGCCGGTGTGCCCGTGACTGTTGAACCCGCCTTTCTTCGGGTCCTCCTTCCGCGACCCGGTGCCCTTCACGTTCGCCACCACTAGATGATCGCCGTTGACTTGGACTGCGCCGGGGAACCACCCGGCCGGGATGAACCCGCTCACCTTCGGGGCTTCGGCGGTCACGTCCAGCACCGCCACCGCGTTGTTCCCGGCGTTCGCCGCGAAGAGTCTTTTGCCGTCCTTCGACAGAGCGACGGCGTTGGTGCCGCTCCCGAACGGCAGACCGTCCACTGGGCGGACGACCACGGTGTGCCGCACCTTCATCCCCACTGGGTCGAGTTCGCTGATCGTGTCCGAGTTGGCATTAGCGACAAACAGCCGGTTGCCGTCGGCCGAGAGTGCCAGTCCCGCCGGGTGCAAGCCGACGGCCGCTTCGGCATCCATTTTCTTTGTCTGCAAGTCGATCCGCCCGACGGTGCCACTCGCCCCGATACCTCGCTCGTCGACCACCACCGGTGTACCGGACGACTCGGCCGTGCGGTCGCCCCTCTTTGCCCTCCGCCCGCCCCAGTTCGAGACAAACGCAACAGACTCCTCCGCGTTCAGCACCACCGCGAACGGGGCCACACCCACCGGGATGGTGTCTGTCACCGCCCCTTTCTCCAAGTCGACGAGGGCCAAGGTGTTGTTCCGCGACAGGCAGATTAGCGCTCGCTTGCCATCGGCGAACAGGGCGATGCCGGTCGGGTGCGATGGCGGCTTCGGCTTGGCCGCCGGCTTCTGGTCCTTCGGCGGCAGTTCCGCGTTGTCGGTCGCCTTCAACTCGTTCGCCGATGGGCCGGGCAGGGCAACGCTTTTCACAATCTCCCACTTGCCGTCTTTGTCCGCCTCGAAAATGTGCAACTGGTCGTTGGCGGTGGTGACGAAAACTCGCTTGCCGTCTTTCGCCACCGCCAGGCCATGCATCGACGCGCCACCCCCTGCCTTCGGGAATGTGATCTCTTGCGTAACCTTCCACTTTGCCGCGTCGATGACCACCAGACCGCGGTTGTCCTTGGCGAACACTGTCTTGCCGTCGGGGGCCACCGTCACATCCACCGGACGGCCGTTGAACTGCACCACCTCGCCGGCCGGGCGGACGAGTTGCCCGGTGCTGACGATGGTGCCATCCGGGGTGGGGCCGACCTTTGGCTCGGGCGGGGCCGCGAGCAGGAGAACGGGGGCGAGGGCGAGAAGGAACGCCGGTAACGCTCGGGGCATGGTCGACTCTCCGTGGGACAACATTAGTGTGCGAACTGGGTATCTGAGTGACGTGTGGAATTGATGAATATGCCGGTGACGTCACCCGCGAGGTCGGCAAAATATCCCGATACCACTGGAGCGACCGTGATGTCCGCCTTCGACCCGTGGGACGTGAAGCACATCGAGGCCCAGGCGCCGGACGAGGCGTCCATCGCCGCCGCCCGGAAGGTAGTTAACACGGGCGGGTTCGGCCGCATCGAGTCGCGGGCGGACGGCTCTGGCTGGTGGGCCGTGTGCCGCGGCCTGACCGATGTGTACAACGTGACCGCTTCCCGCGGGCCGACCGGCACCGTACAGTCGGATTGCACCTGCCCCAGCCCGAAGCGGCCCTGCAAGTAAGCCCTTGCACTTCTACTGCACCTCGCCGCTCACCCGGAACTCCGCCCGGAATTGAAAGCGGCCGACATCCGCACCGCCGACCAACTCGAAGGGATCATCGCGGCCGTGTTCGCCACGCCGGAAGACGACCTACCGCGGCTGGTTCTCGCCGACTGGCTGGAAGAAAACGGCGACCCCGACCATGCCGCCCTCATCCGTGTGTCGTGTGACTTGGCAAAGAAGCGGCTGCCTGCGGAGCGGAAGAAGTTGCTTCAGGCTGAACTGAAGCGGATGGCACCGACCTCCGTCCCGGCCCCGATGGTGTGCGGTTGAAGGAGGTGGTGCTTGCGGCGGGGCCACAGCAGCGGTGTCGGCACCTTCTGACCGGCGGCGGGCCGCCGGTGTCGCGGCTGCAAGACCCGACCGTCGCCCGAATCCTAGCACTGGCCGGCGAGGGGCGGTTCCGGAAGGTCGATACGCTCACGGTGGTCGGTAGGGGCGACGACACGATTGCGGCACTCGCGGAAGTGCCTGATCTGAAATCCCTCGAATGGCTGATCCTGGGGAACACGGCCGTTACGTCGGCCGGACTGATCACTCTGGGTAACTCCAAACACCTACGAAAGTTAACCCAGTTCAGTGTGGAAGGTGGGTCGTTGACCGACAAGGACTTCGAGTGGGTGCGCAGCGAAGCAACGTTCCCGTCCCTGACGGAACTCTCGCTCCGCCGCCTGCACCTGACCGACACCGGGCTTCCGAACATCGCCTACGAAGACGGAGCGTTTGCTCGGCTCACTGATCTGACTCTGCAAGACATGCCAGTGACGTCCGCCGGCCTGCGACGATTGGTGGTGGACAGCGCCGCTCTCACCCGGCTCGAACTGGACGGATTACTACCGGCCAACGAATTGCTCCCGCTCCTGTTCGCCCGCACCGACCGCCCGATGAACATCTTGGCGGGGGGATTGGCGTGGAGTGGGTACCGGAGCGGGGCGGTCATTTGTTACTCGGCAGCGGCGACGAATGGCCAGTCGGGTTTTTTGCGGCGGTGGCAAAGTGGCCGAAAGAGTTGCGAGTTGATCGCCTTCTCATCGAGAACAACGACTTCGCCGACGGCGCCTTCGCCGAACTGCTCGACTTCCTCGCCTCGGTCGCATCCCACGGGTCACCATCTCCCACTACGGGTTGCGGAACGCTGACGCGGTGGCCCTCGCCGCGTACCTGCCGGAACTCGGCATCACGCACCTCGATCTGTCCGAGAACAAGATCGGCATGACTGGGGCGAAGGTGCTGGCGAACTCGACAGGCTTTGCCAGTGTGGTGTGTCTCGACCTGCGGGACAATCCGATTCTGAAATCGGGTCGAGCGGCGCTGGCGGCGTCGCCGTACAAGACGGCGTTGAATGTGATCAATCTGGGCGGCGAGCGGGTGGACAAGGCCGAGGCGAAGGAACTGCGGAAGGCGTTCGGCAATGGGGTGAAGGTGATGATCCGGGCATAAGTGGGGGCATTCACCAAACCGAATGGACCCATTGATTCTTTCGTGCGGCGTTAAGTGTGCGGCCCTCAGGGGTAGTGCGGTATGGAGACCCGAGCAAGGGCGAGGGCAGACATGCGTGCTGATGTGTCCGTAATGGTGGCGACCTACAACCGGGCGGATCTGCTGGGTGAGACCCTCCGAGCGATCATTGGCCAGACCCGCCCGCCCGCCGAAGTAATCGTCCTCGACGATGGTTCACAGGATCACACGGCCGAGGTGGTGCGGTCGTTCGGCCCAGCCGTGCGGTACGTCCGCACGACGAACGGTGGCATCTCGGCCGCGCGGAACGCCGGCGTGCGGGAGTGCCGGGGTGAGTGGGTGGCGTTCTGCGACGACGACGACGTGTGGCGACCTCACTACCTGGAGCGAATGACGGCCGCAGCCGGCATGAACGCGGACCTGCAGGTGCTATTCTCCGACTTTGTTCACATCCGCGACGGGCGGTGGGAGTCGGCAAGCAAGTTCTCCTTCGCCCCGGCCGGGTACTGGGACGGAGTGGTCGATCAACACGGCGGAATAAGGGTGTTCCACGACTCGATGTACCGCCGCCTGCTCACCTTCCAACCCGTCTTCCCCACCTGCACGCTGGTGCGGCGGGACCACTACTGGACAGTCGGCGGGTACGACGGGGCGTTCGGTCGGGTCGGATCGGTGGACTGGGAGTTCACTCTGAGGGCGGTCGAGCGGCCGCCGGTGGCGGCCGTGTTCGAACCGCTGGCTGGAATCCGCAAGCACGCTAGCAACTTCTCCGCCGGCTACCTGTTCACTGTCGAAGGCGAGTTGGCCATTCTGAGGCACGCGCTCGCCGCCCATCGAAGTGGGGTGGAACATCGCCGACTCATCCTTGATCAGATCGGTGAGCGGAGTTGGAGGGCGGCGGAGCAGGCGTTCGAGGCGGGCGAGTTTGACAAAGTGATCGCCCACGCCCGCGCCGGCGACCTGGCCTGTCAGCCGCGATGGGGGCGGCTGAAGGTGGCCCTCGCGTTCGCCCCGCCGCTCGCCCGCCTGGCCAAACGGGTGGCCCACTATTTCCGCGCGACGGGTCGCGGTCGGGCAACGCCTTTGTGACGAGCCCGCCGGCGGTGAACTGGACCGCCCGGACGGGCGGGTAAGGCCGGCCGCGTCCCGCCGTACCGCCTCGCGGGCATGCCTTCGCTCCTTTGCCGCCACACGGGTCTGTTCGTAAAACCTCTCTTGGTAATGCCGGACTGCCTTCCCGCCCGGCCCCCTTCCTTTTCAATGAGACTCGGTGAGTATGAGTACGAAGCACGTCTACTTCTTCGGCGGCAAGACGGCCGACGGCGACGGCAAGCAGAAAGAGTTGCTCGGGGGCAAAGGCGCGAACCTCGCCGAGATGTGCAAGATCGGCATCCCCGTGCCGCCCGGCTTCACCATCACCACCGAAGTGTGCGCCGCCTACTACGAGAGCGGCAAGAAAATCCCCGCGGCTGCCCTGCCGCAGATCGATGAGGCCATGTCGAAGGTCGAGGCCACCTTCGGCAAGAAGTTCGGCGACGTGAACGACCCGCTGCTAGTGAGTGTGCGCTCCGGGGCCGCTCTCTCCATGCCGGGGATGATGAACACCATCCTGAACCTCGGCCTGACCGACGCGAGTGTGGAAGGGTTGGCCAAGAAGACGAACAATCCCCGCTTCGCCTACGACAGCTACCGCCGCCTCATCGACATGTTCGGCAGCACGGCCATGGGCTGCGAGCACGAGGAGTTCGAGCACGAGATCCACGCCATGAAGGAGGCGAAGGGGGTCAAACTCGACACCGACCTGACCGCCGACGACCTGAAGACGCTGGTGGTGAAGTACAAGGCGGTGTACAAGAAGCACGTCGGCGATGACTTCCCGCAAGACCCAAAAAAGCAACTGCTGCTCGCCATCAATGCCGTGTTCAACTCGTGGAACGGGAATAAGGCGATCGAGTACCGCCGCATCGAGCGGATCACCGGGCTGAAAGGAACGGCGGTGAACGTGCAGGCGATGGTATTCGGCAACATGGGCAATGGATCCGGCACCGGGGTGGCGTTCACCCGCGACCCGAACACCGGCGAGAACGTGTTCTACGGCGACTACCTCATCAATGCCCAGGGCGAGGACGTGGTGGCTGGTATCCGTACCCCGGAGCCGATCAGCAAGCTCGATAGCGAAATGCCGGCGGTCTACAAACAACTCATGGACATCCGGCAGGTGCTGGAGAAGCACTACAAGGAGATGCAGGATATCGAGTTCACCGTGCAGGACGGCACCCTGTACATGCTCCAGACCCGCACCGGCAAGCGGACAGGTACGGCCGCTGTGCGGATCGCCGTCGAGTTCGCCAAGGAGGGGTTGATCGACGAGGCGACGGCGGTGAAGCGGGTTCCGCCCGATGCCCTCAACCACCTGCTTCAGCCGCAACTCGACCCGAAGAGCAAGATCAAGCCGGTGGCCCAGGGCATCGCTGCCAGCCCTGGCGGTGCGACGGGCAAGGTGGTGCTCGACAGCACCGAAGCCAAGGAGATGCACGAGAAAGACCCGGTGCATTCTCGTCCGCAAGGAGACAAGCCCCGAAGACGTGGCCGGCATGCACGCCGCCCAGGGCATCCTGACTAGCACCGGGGGTAAGGCGTCCCACGCGGCAGTGGTCGCCCGCGGGTGGGGCAAGCCGTGCGTCGTCGGGTGCGACGATGTGAAGATCGACGAGGCTGCTGGCACCATCAGCATTAAGGGCCAGACGGTCAAGGCCGGCGACTTCATCACCATCAACGGCACCACCGGCGACGTGATGATCGGTAAGGTGGAAACCATCCCACCGCAGATGACCGGTGACTTCGCAACCCTCATGAAGTGGGCCGACGTCCACCGCAAGCTGAAGATCCGCACCAACGCCGATAGCCCGGCCGACGCCCTCAAGGCCCGCGAGTTCGGAGCCGAGGGGATCGGTCTGTGCCGTACCGAGCACATGTTCTTCGGCGAGGACCGCATCGCCGCCGTCCGCGAGATGATCTTGGCCACCACCGAGGAGGGCCGCAAGAAGGCACTCGCCAAAGTAGAGCCGTTCCAGAAGAAGGACTTCATCGGCATCTTCGAGGCGATGGACGGCCTGCCGGTCACCATCCGCCTGCTCGACCCGCCGCTGCACGAATTCCTCCCGCAGAAGGACAACCGGGCCGGGGCCGAGGCAGTGGCCAAGCAGATCGGCGTGAGCGTCGAGAAGATCTTCGAGCGGGTCGATGAACTGCACGAGATGAACCCGATGATGGGGTTCCGCGGCTGCCGCCTGCCGATCGTCTTCCCGGAGATCGGCGACATGCAGGTGCGGGCCATCATCGAGGCCGCCATCGAGGTGCAGAAGGCGGGCAAGAAGGTGCTGCCAGAAATCATGATTCCGCTGGTTGGGGTGCTGGAAGAGTTGACCATGCTGAAGAAGCGGGCAGTGGCGGTGGCCGAGGAGTGCATGGCCAAGGTGGGCGTGAAGGTGGAGTACCAGATTGGCACCATGATCGAACTGCCGCGGGCGTGCGTGGCCGCCGACAAGATTGCCGAGGAGGCCGAGTTCTTCAGCTTCGGTACCAACGACCTGACTCAGATG
>JALOQR010000131.1 GCA_025459365.1 Fimbriiglobus sp. | reverse complement strand
GTTGGTGTCGTTCGGCGTGGCCGAAAGTTGATAAGTCTGGCTCGTCATAATGTGCCGGACGAGTGGCTTGAGCTTGTATCCGCCGGCAGCGAACTGTGTGGCCAGGTGATCGAGCAATTCCGGGTTGCTTGGCGGGTTGGTCAGTTTAAAGTCGTCGATGGGGTCAACGATCCCGCGACCGAGGAGGTGTGCCCAGATCCGGTTCGCCTGAGCCGCCGCAAAGAACGGGTTGTCGGCGGCCGTGAGCCAGTCGGCCAGCGCTCCGAGACGGTCGCCGCGGCCCAGGGGCACGGCGGCCGCGGCCCCAAGCACTTTCGGCACGGCAACTCCACCCCGTGGCAGGGCCAGTTCACCGTCGCCTTTCGTCACTACGATCTGCTCGCCGATGAACTCGTGTTTGTCGAGGTCGTCGTTGCGTTTGTTGTCTACGATTCGGTAATCAATGCGGGCGAACACCGCCGCAAAGCGGTGATAGTCGTCTTGTGTCCAGACGTCGAACGGGTGGTTGTGACAGCGTGCGCAGCTCACCCGCAGGCCGAGGAACACTTGCGCCACACTCTCTGCCCGGAGATATGGGTCGCGGACGGCCCGGTAGAAGTTGGCCGCGGGTGTGGCGTAGGTGCTTCCGCGGGCAGTCAGGATTTCACGGGTGAAGTCGGTGAGCGGTTTGTCGGCGGACAGCCAGTCGCGGATCCAGCGGTGGAAGACCGTCACTCCCTTCTTGTCCAGCGACTTTTCCTCGTTTCGCAGCAGGTCGCCCCACTTCTGTGCCCAGTAGTCGGCGAACTCGGGGCGGGAGAGTAGCGAATCGATCAACTTCGCCCGCTTGTCCGGCGATGTGTCTGCAAGGAAAGCCCTGACTTCCGAGGCGGTGGGGATGATGCCGCAGGCGTCGAGGTAGGCCCGACGGACGAAGACGGTGTCGTTACTCAGTTCGGATGGGCGAATCCGCAGGCGGGCGAGGTCCGCCTGCACCCACTTGTCGATAGGGTGCGTCATCGGCAGGTCGGTCCGCTTCACCACGGGGCGATCGGGTAGAAAGGCCACGCGGATGGGCACCTGGAGATGAAGGTATCTCACGATCAAGACGGTTTCGCCGAACTGCTCGCGGACGAGTTGCCCGTTCGCGATGTTGGCCACACCGATGCTGGTCAAGTCGTAGGTACACAGGGCGGTGACATCGCGTGTGGTACCGTCACTGAAGGTCGCTTTCACTGAGATGGCCGCCGACTTCTGCGGATCAACGAGCACCAACGACTTCACCGACGGATGAAGGGAGATCGGTCTCGGCACGTCGGTGGGGTCGGGGCGGCACCCGGCTGCGATCCATTGGTGCAACACTTGATATTCGAAGCTCACGGCAGAGAACCGCACCCCGCCTTCGTGAGGCACTTGCCCGGTGGCTTTCTTCAGCAGCAGACTGTCGGCAGGGCTGTGCGGATCGGTGCGGCGACCGAGCATACCGCGGGTGAGAGCGGCGAAGTCGGCATCGGCGTCTTCGCCCCGAAGCGACAGCTTGAAGCCCCCTTTCCCGTTCAGGTTGCCGTGGCATGCCCCCATGTTGCACCCGGCGCGGGACAAGATCGCCTGGACATCGTTGCGGAAGGTCAGCGGCGAGGCGGCAGATGCAACAGCGGGCAGAACAAGTAGCCACAACGGAAGCCAGTGGAACGACATGCGAACACCTACGGTGCTGGCTGAACGGTAACGATTTCAGCGTACCAAACGTCAGGGCCGGACGCCAGAAATGGGCGAGAACATCGTGCGGAAGGGTAGACGACTCGCCATCGGCTGCTATAGTGATTTTCTCACGGAGAAGCCGTGTCGAGTCGGTAGCTCAGCTGGTAGAGCAGCAGACTTTTAATCTGCGGGTCCTGGGTTCGATCCCCAGCCGACTCATCTCGACTTACTCACCAGCCCTGGGTCTCCCCAGGGCTGGTGTCGTTGGTCCTTGTCGGTTTCAGCGGCTTCGGAAACGCGATCATGAGCCCGACGGCAGTTGCTGTAAAGCCAATGGTCCCAAGTAGCCACCCGAAATCTCCTACCCTGTCGGCGGCTGCGAGTTTCGTCCGTAATTCATCCGATCGACGATACCACTCAGGCCAGTGCTCGTTGTCGCTGGGGTATTCCACCCCCTCGGCCCGCATCTGATCGTACGCCACCCGTAGACAAGTTCCCCGGAAGATGTGGTTGTGGCCCCACACCCACTGGCCAAACGACACTCCAGCCATGCACCAGTTCAGGGCCAGGATCACCCGAATCAACTCCCGACGCCACATACTTAGTTCTCCGGTCAGGTGAGCCTTGATCGCCCGGTCGTTATTCTATTTTGCATCAGTCAACAGGCGACTACGAGGCATGAAAAACGGCTAGTGATCGGGTGTGCATCTAGCACATATTTCTCTGGGTCGGTACCACATTCCTCACTCCAGTCCTTCATTGGATGTTTACATATGTCCGAATCGCTCTCGGCGGCGCTGGCGCCATTGCTTGCCCGCGCCTCAGCCATGTTGCAGGCAAACCCTGACCTGCGTGCCGAGATCGCAGCAGTGGCACGGGCGATCGTCGCCTGGGCCGAGTGTGCCCCGCCCCCGTCGTTGCCTGAACCCACGTCGGCGACTCTTTCGGTGACCCAATCCGCCTCTCCGCCGATGGTGAACGAGGCTCCGCCGACGCCGCGCGAATCGGTGCTGGATCAACTTGTGGTGCCTCTGCCGATCACGACCCGCTCGAACGTGGTGCTGCCCCCGACCTCGTCGCCGACGGGCGTCATCGATCACGGCCGCGAGTTTGTCCCCCTGCCGTTGGCCACTGTCGCGACTCGTTGCCGTGTGAAGGCCGCAGCGGCCAAGGTGATGGCTCGTAAGGCGGCCGGGGATGCAGACACCGTAGCCGAGGAAGACGCCCTCCGGAAGCAGGCGGAGGCGATTCCCGACTGCGGGCTGTGGATGCTCGACCCTCACGGCTACGTGCGGAGCAAGGCGGTCTGGGACGACCTGGCAGGAGGGTTCGGCGTGGTTGCCGCCGCGGCCGAATTACTTCGGGCGTGGGCGGGCAACGGACCCGATTTAGCCGTCGGGCAAGAAGTGTTGACGCACGCCGCCGAGGCTCAATCGATGCTTCTTTACGCGGTCGCCGATGTCGGGTGGGTGACACGTGATCACGAGCAGGTGCAGATGTTCGTCCACATCCGCGAGTTGGGTAAGCAGCATCAGATCTATGTGCCCCGGTTTCTGCGGCGGGAAGATCCCGCTGATCCAAAGAACTGGCCAAACCTGGCCGAACGGCTGAAAGGCCTGCTCGCCAAATTCAAGCCGGTGGGTGGTCTTCAGTTAACCCATGGCGTGACATCCGGTGATCCCGCCAAGGTCAGGAAGAAAGCGGTAGACAACCTGAAATTTAAGCTTCGTAAGCTCGCCGACGATCCGGCGGCGGTGCGTGATGAATGGCCGCGCGTGGTTGAACTGCTCGACCAGGCTGTCTCGGCTGGTGTGCCCCCGAGTAGCGTCGAACTCCGCGAGTTACGACCGTTGGGGCCGAACGAGTGTTTCGCGCCATCGAACTGTACCGTGACTCGCAGACGGTAGGCGAGGTTGTGGAGATCGAACCAACCCCGTCGGCTGAACTGTTGCGAACGAAGGAGTTGCTCGCCGGCAAAGAGGTGGTGCTGATCGGTGGGCAACGGCGGCCGCATCATGTGGCCGCCCTGCGGCAGACACTTGGCTTGTCGGACGTTCGCTGGCTGACCGCACCAGAGCACACCTCCATCACCTTCTTCGAGCCAGACATCGCTCGCCCGGATGTGGCAGTTGTGCTACTTGCGATTCGCTGGTCGAATCACGACTATGCCGAGGTGCAGCGATACTGCGAGAAGTATGGCAAGCCACTGGTGCGGTTGCAGGCAGGTTACAACCCCAACCAGGTGGCTCATCAGGTACTTTCACAGGCAGGGGAGCGGCTGTCGGCGTTAGCGACAGCCAACGCGAGTGAGGGATTCTCGGCGGGCCTGTAGAGTGAAGCCTCGCCGTCGCAGTTCCGTTGTCGCAAACGTGGATCGCACACGTTCGGGGGGTGAGGTTCACGCTTTCGTGCGATTCAATTCATGGCATCATCGGAAAGCGTGAACTCCGCCCGTCGTCATCTCACACGTTGTATGTGCTACTGGCGGTGGTCCCGCCGCGGCCGGTCCAGTTAGTGTGGAAGAAATGGCCGGCCGGTTTGTCGGTTCGCTCGTAGGTGTGTGCTCCGAAGTAGTCTCGCTGGGCTTGCAGCAGGTTGGCCGGCAGGCGGGCGGTGCGGTAGCCGTCGAAGTAGGCGAGGGCGGCACTCATTGCCGGCGTCGGGATGCCGTGGGTCACCGCCGCTGCGATCACCCGCCGCCACGCCTCCTGGCATCGCTGAATCTCCGACGCGAAGAACGGATCGACTAACAGATTCGGCAGCTTCGGGTTCTTGTCGAACGCTTCCTTGATCTTGCCCAGGAATTTACTGCGGATGATGCACCCGCCGCGCCACATCAGCGCGATGCCACCGTTGTTCAACGTCCATTTGCTTGCCGCCGCCTGGGCTGCCATCAGATCGTATCCCTGGGCGTAGCTCACGATCTTGCTGGCGTAGAGTGCCATCTCCACATCGTCGATGAACGCCTGCCGATCCCCCCCGTAGATCGTCCGCGGGCCGGCGAGAACCTGGCTTGCCGCCTCTCGCTGAGTCTTTTGAGCGCTCAGGCAGCGGGCGAACACTGCTTCCGCAATCAGTGTAAGCGGGATGCCGTGTTCGGTGGCACTATCGACCGTCCACTTGCCTGTTCCCTTCTGCCCTGCCTTGTCGAGAATGAGATCGACCATCGGCTTGCCTGTCTCGGGATCGGTGTACCCGAAGATGTCGGCGGTGATCTCGATGAGGTAGCTGTCGAGCGCCCCTTTGTTCCACTGGCTGAACACGGTCGCCAACTCCCCCGCTTTCAGCCCGAGGAGCGCGCTCATCAGGTGGTAACTCTCGCAGATGAGCTGCATATCGCCATACTCGATGCCGTTGTGGACCATTTTCACGAAGTGCCCGGCACCTTGTGGCCCGACCCAGTCGCAGCACGGCACTGGCTTGCCGCCTTCATCCACCTTCGCGGCGATGCTCTGGAAGATTTCTTTCACCGCCGGCCATGCATTTTCATCGCCACCAGGCATGATGCTGGGGCCCTTGAGTGCGCCTTCCTCTCCGCCGCTCACGCCCGTGCCGATGTAGAGCAAACCCTTGGCGTTCGCCTCGGCCATGCGGCGGTTGGTATCGGGGAAGTGGGTGTTCCCGCCGTCGATGAGGATGTCGCCCGGTTCCAGGTATGGCAGTACACTGGTGATCGTCTGATCCACTGCATCGCCCGCTTTCACCAGCATCATCACCTTTCGGGGCCGTTTGAGGCTGGCTACGAACTCTTGCGGCGAGTGGGCACCGACGAACCGCTTCCCCTTGCCTCGGCCGTTGACGAACTCGTCTACCTTGGTTGTGGTGCGGTTGTACACAGCCACCGTGTAGCCACGCGACTCCATGTTGAGCACCAGGTTCTCGCCCATCACGGCCAGCCCGATGAGGCCGATGTCTGCGGTCGCGGTCGCCATCGCGGAGGTCCTTCGAATTCTGAGATGAAGAGGGATGCGGGGATTGTAGAAAGTCTTGTGCCGCTGGTGGCCCAACGGTTGCCGACGACCCCCGTCCGCCAGTGGATGAAGTGCGACGCGAGTGGGGGCGTCAACGCCATCGCCCGCCGCAGAATTCACAAAACGGCAGGTCACGCAAGCAGTCCGCAGTCCCGCAACGACACTCGCCCGTATTGGTTCAGTGGGCGTAAAGATCCCCAGTCACCATGAGGTGGAAAACCTATGGCAGGGCGTGAATACTGCCCTGGGCAAGTGGCGAATCCTCTGTTTGTGCGTGAACTCAGCAGTTCAGGTCTGGGCGGGGAACGTTCACCTGTCGGCTTTCTGTGCTATGGTGTTGTGCCGTTCCTCCGTTTGGGCGGTGGCCGACTGAGATCCTATCCGTGACCGACCTGCTGCACGAGCCGGACGTCAGCGCCCACCGGGCGGGGGCGGAGCCGCTTGCCGGCTACCGACTGCTCGAGCCACTCGGTCGGGGTGGGTTCGGCGAGGTGTGGAAGTGCGAGGCGCCGGGCGGGCTGTTCAAGGCGGTCAAATTCGTCCCAGTCGGGGATGACGGATTTCAGCAGGAGATGCAGGCGTTTGAACGGATCAAGGCGATTCGCCACCCATTTCTGCTCACATTGGAGCGGGTGGAAGTGGTGGGTTCTGATCTGGTCATGGTGATGGAGTTGGCCGATTGCCAACTGGGCGATCGGTTCCAAGAGTGTGTGGCGGCCGGTCGAGCGGGTATCCCCCGGTCTGAACTGCTCGGGTATATGCTGGAAGTGGCCGAAGCCCTCGACATGATTGGGGCGAAGTACGGCCTTCAACACCTTGACGTAAAGCCGCCGAACTTGTTCCTTGTGGCGGGCCACGCCAAGGTCGGTGACTATGGGCTGGTACGACGGGCCGAACGCAACGGTGAGAAGTCGGCGGCGGGTGGATTCACCCCGAAATACACCTCACCCGAAGTACTCACTGGAAAAGTGGATATCCGGTCTGATCAATACAGCCTTGCGTTGGTGTACGCCGAGTTGCTCACTGGCCGGTTCCCCTTTCCCGGCACGACCGCTAACCAATTGATGATGCAGCACGTTACGGGCACCCCGGATCTCTCCGCCTTGCCGGAGTCGGATCGGGCGGTGGTCGGAAGGGCGCTCTCGAAAGATCCCGCCGCGCGGTTCCAATCGTGTTTGGCGTTCGTTGGAGCGTTGATTGACTCGACGACCCGCATTCGCACGGCAGCACCAGCACTACCCCCGAACCAGACCACTTCTGCCTCTCTTGATGTGACGCTGGTGACTGGCCCGCGATCAGACCGCGGGCCGCGAGAAACCGTGCCGTCGCACCCGGCCCAAATCACGACGTTGTCCACCGCTTCTAAATCGCCGTCGGCTCTTCTCGTCCGCCCGCAAGATCGCGTGGAAACGCCAGTCCGGGTCTCAGACCAGGTGCGCCGACCCCCGCCGACCGCCCCGACTGAATCGACGGATCCGTTTAGTGATCTCACCCTGGTCATGTCCGTCGAGCGATTGCACGCCACACGGCCACGGGCGGTTGCGGCCGACCCGATGACGGTGGTCGATTTTGTGGGCGAGGTGGTCGGACAAGCGCTCGCACGGGCGCCGGCCGCTGCTGGTCCGCAGGAAACTGGTGAACGGATTCGATTCCTTTCCACTGTCCCGCCGAACCTGGTGCCGCTGAAGGTTCGGGCCGTGGGAGAGCGATGTGGCTTGACGGTGACTCAGCCCGAACCGCGGCGGATGGTCTTGCGGAAGGAGTACAAAGATCCGCTCGCCCGTGCCGGCCGCCCGTCCTACAACCGCGGTGGGTACGAAGTGGTGGTGCTGCTTCCGGAACCGACCGCTCGTGAAGTCCACGCCACTGCCAGGGTGTATGGTGGGCCTGATCAGGCCTTCATTCGGATGGCCGAAGGCGAGATGCCCGAAGTCTTGAGGCAACTCCGCAGCGAACTCCAAAACGTACAGGAGCGTCGCCGCCATCCGCGGCACCGATTCGACACCGTTGTGCGTGTGTACCCACTGTTTACCGATGGTCAAATTGGTAAGGCGGTGGAGGGGCGGTTAATCGATGTGTCTGCTAGTGGGGCACTATTCGAGACTCCAAGCGAGGTCGGGTCCGGGCAAATGTTCATCGAATTCCCGAAAGTCGAGGGGGTCGAAGGACTCGCCATTTATATGCGAGTGGTGAGAGTGTCCTCGCCGACCGACAGCACGGGTGTGATCACCGCTGGCCGCTTCCGTCGCACCGACTGAGCATCGCGACAGCCTACAATTCTGTCATGTTTGGGTTCTTCCGCAACCGACGTCGCCGCAATCTGCTCGCCAAACCGATGCTGCGCCATCACGAGGTGGTGCTGGAGCGGAACGTTGCCCACTACCACTTGCTTTCAAGCGATCACCGGGCGCGAATGCGGGACATCACCCGTGTGCTGTTAGCCGAGAAGAACTGGGAAGGGTGCGGTGGTCTGCACCTCACCGACGAGATCAAGTTGACCATCGCCGCCGAGGCATCCCTTCTCCTGCTCGGTGTGCCCGATCACGATTATTTTGCCCGCGTGAAATCGGTTGTCGTCTACCCGGATGCTTTTCTGACGCCGCAACCCGACGACAACTACGAAGACGACGAATTGTCTGAGGATCCCAAGGATGGGCAAGCCTGGTACCACGGAGCAGTGGTACTCGGCTGGCGCCAGACGCTTGATGAGGCCCGTCACCCGGACCGCGGAGTGAACGTGGTGATCCACGAATTCGCCCACCAACTTGACTTCCAGGACGGCGAGACGAACGGTACGCCGCCACTCGGCGACCGAGCAGCCGAGGAACGTTGGCACTTTGTCATGACGCGAGCATTCGAGCGGCATCGGTTGGAACTGAATTTGGGCACCGAGACGTTCTTCAGCGAACAGGCCGGAGATGATGAAGCAGAGTTCTTCGCCGACGCGGTGGAAGCATTTTACTGTTTACCCCATGAATTGCACGCCGAGGATGCTGATGTGTTCGACGTGCTAATGGGGTACTTCCGTCTCGACCCACGGGGATGGTTCAATCCGCCCGCAGAGACAAATCGTTCCTGAGCGCCGTCGAGTAGGCCCCGGCCGAGCAGCAAGACTACCCGCCCGGTTCACTCGAAGGCCTCACCAGACGTTGAGTTCACGCCTCAGTTCCACCCCGCTGAACTCCTTGACGTGCGTGGCAACCGAGTCGAGCAACTTCATGATGTCGCGGGCGGTGGTGCCAGGGTGCGCGATGGCATAGTTTGGGTTCCGCTCGCTCACCTCCGCTCCACCGAAACGATACCGGCTCAGCCCGGCTTTATCGATGAGTTTGCCAGCATCTTGCCCCGGTGGGTTGCGGAACATCCGGACGGCCGATTGGAACGAAAGGGGTTCACACGACTTGCGACTCACCCAGGCCCGCCGCATTCGCTTGAGTAGTGCCGCGGGCGATTCAGAGTGCAGGTCGAACTCGACACTCAGAATCACCGGTTCAGTCAGGTCGGAGGAGTGATCGCCGAAGGTGAGTTGATCCCTTGTGCGGGCATGTTCGGTTCCGTCGTCGTGCAATACCACGACACGCCGGACACACGCTCCGATCTCGCCATTCTTGTCGCCCACGTTGCACCGTACACTCCCGCCCACCGTCCCGCGGAGGCCGACGAGAGTCTCTAGCCCACCGAGGCCCGCCTTCACCGAATGAGCCAGGAGTTCGAATAACGGTGTGCCACCGCCGCAGCGAATACCAGTTGGAGTTGTCTCGACAAAGGAGAAGGCCGGTCCATGCAGGCGGACGACGACGCCAGACACAGGATCGTCGCGAATGAGCAGGTTGTACCCGCCGCCGAGCATCCGCACGGGCGACTGGCTCGCCGTGCAGAATTTGAGCAGGCAGGCCAGTTCATCCACTGTGCGAGGCTGAGCGAAGTACTCGGCTGGCCCACCGATTTTGAGGTGGGTGTAGGGGGCGAGCGGCTCGCGGGTCTTGACGATCTCGGGGAATGCGTCTGCTACGGTCGGCATCACCGCTCCTCTGTTTCCCCACATGGTATGCACGAGGGCCGAGGAGCGGCGATGGTGGATCCGTTACTGAGGGCGGATAGGTGGCGGCGGTGGGAGTTTCGGGGCCGACTGAACACTTGGGATCGGCGCCTCGACCGGCGAGGGTACAGGCGCGAGATTCGGGGCGACCGGCAGGATCTCATTGGCCGCGGGTCCGGTCGGAATCGGCGGTGGGGCGGGGGCGGGCGGCATTACGGGGGCTGGAATTGGCCCGCGGTCGGCCTCGGTCAGCACCGGGCGAATCGGAGCCGCGGGAGGTGGCGAATCGGTATTCACCACCGGGCGGATTGGGGTTTCAGTCGCCGGCGGGTCGAGTCTTGGCGGCGGGTTCGAGAGGGGAGTTGCCGAAGGTGGTGTCGGCTCGGGTTGAGGGGTAGTGCGAGCCATCGAAGTCCGCCCGGCATCGGTTCGCGGTTCGCCGTAGCCAACGCCGGTGAGCGCGGGCGGAGTGACAGGTGGGGCCGCCCCGATTTGTGGAGCCGGTAACCCGCCGGTGAAGTCACCCAGTTTGCTACCAGTGCCAGCCGATGGTGTCAGCCGTCCGAACGCAGTGGCCGGAGTAATGCCGCTTCCGCCGGTGGCTGATGGATCAAACGCAGGCGGCTTGACGGCGCGAGCAGGGGCCGCTTGCCGGCCAGCGAGCACGCTTCGCGCCTCGGCTCCGAGCGCGAGCGTGTCATTCTCCCGATTCTGCTCGGTGTTCAGGCAACCGAGCGACAACGAACAGCCGACGAGAACGGCAAACGCCGCCGGGCGCGAGGGACGCATGACCGCTCCGTGCGAGTACCCGTCGCCACATCCTGCGGCGACTTATAGTTCGGCGGAAATATCGGCGACGACCTTGTGTGTCAATCTGGACTTCCGGTGCGCAGAGTGGCTCTGCGATCAGCGAGGAATTGGCCTGTACCCCGAAGTTTGGTCCGCGCGAAATGAGAGTCGGGTCTGATCACGCGGGCGTCGGTGTGGGTGGCGTCCTGCCACCCGTGTCGCTCGTCCCCGCCATGCCGCACGTCGCGGCGAACGCCTGCGGGGTCTGATAGCCCAACCCGCTGTGCGGGCGGACCGTGTTGTACTCCCGTCGGAACCACTCCGCCTGGGCCGCCGCATCGGCCACGTCGGCGAACACCGACCGGTCCAGGAATTCGTCCCGCAACTTGCCGTGGAACGACTCCACGTACCCGTTCTGCCACGGGCTGGACGGGGCCACCGCCATCAACTCGACCCCCCGACCGGTCAGCCACTCGGCCACCGCCGCCCCGACGAACTCGCCCCCGTTGTCGCAACGCACCGCCCGCGGTCGCCCTCGCCACCCGACCAGCCGAGCCAGCACTCGTCGCACGTCCGCCGCCGTCACCGCCGCCGCCGGCCGCAGCACCAGCAGTTCGCGAGTGTATTCGTCCACCACGCTCAGCCACTTGAGGGAACCGCCCGAGGCGGTGCGGTCGTGGATGAAGTCGCACGTCCACACGTCGTTCCGGGCCGTCGCCGGGCGGGCCACGCAGGCGTTCCCGCTGGTGCCCGGGAATCCCTTCCTCGCCAGGGATTTCAGCCGCCGGCGGGGCCGGCAGCCGAGGGCGGTCATCAGCCGCCGCACCCGCTTGCGGTTCACCCGCCAGCCGATCGCCACCAGCCGGGCGTGGATCCGCCGGTGCCCCCACCGCGGGTGCCGCCGCACCAGCCGACGGATGGCGGCCACCAACGCCGCCTCATCGTCCCGCGCGGTCGGGTGGTATCGCACCGTCGAGCGACTCCGCCCGAGGGCCTTCGCCGCCCGCCGCTCGGACACCCCGAACGCCTGCCGCAGGTGGTCCGCCGCCGCCCGCTGCTGGCCGCCGGTCACCACTTTTTTTTCGCCACCTCGCGGAGCATCTGGTTGTCCAGCATGACCTCGGCCAGGAGTTGCTTCAGCCGCTCGACCTCGGACGTGAGTTCCCGAGCCCGCCGGGTGGCGTCGTCGGCGTCGGCCGTGGTGTGCCGCCGCCAGCGGTAGTAGCTTTGCTCGGTGATGCCGTGGCGTCGGCAACTATCGGCCACCGCCAGCCCCTTCGCCCGGTCCCGCTCGACCGCCGCCACCACCGCCTGGATCTGGGCCGCCGTCCGTCGCTTGGCCATGACCTCCCCTCCGTGGGACGCCGCGATCCTAGCCGACGACTCTCACTTCCGCTGGACCAGATTTTGGGGGACAGGTCAAATCTGTGAATGATGCGGCCAACCTACCGTTTCCTCCCACTGGCATGACTTTGATCTCAGAAGGTAGTCCGTATAGCGGATGGCGGAGCGTGGGCGATGTTGACATTTGACGGCAGATCACCCATGCCGGAACAGCACATGGAGATCACCCGCTGCACAACCGCGTGAACGTCGCGGTGGGCCATCATCCAGGTGTGCCATGCTGGTACGAGCACATGGTCAGCACCGGGGAGTTCGGTTTCACCCACCGAGACAATACTGTCGTTCAGTTCGAAACCGAACGGGCTGAGTCGCCCAACCGGCCCGGCGGTTCCAGCGACGACGGTACATGGGACGGTTGGATGCGGTAGGCGGTCGTACTCGGTCGGATGGGCGAGGAACCGCCCGCTAGTGCCGGCGAACGCACGGAATGGCCACCATTTCCAGAAGTACGCGGCCAGCCGCGGTGGGCAGTTCGGCGTGCCGAGCATGACGAGGTGCTGCACCTCAGGATACGCACCCTTGGCGAGTGCCAACCGGCAAAGCAACCCACCGAGTGAGTGGGCGATGAGGACTTGAGGCCGAAGCCGGTCGAGCACGCCCACCAGCCGCCGTACGATTCCGTCGAACGGTTCGAATGTGCAGGAGTAGGCAAAGAAGTGGGTTCGCAGCCCCGCCCGCCGGACGACGCCAGCGAGCGGGAACATTGAGAACGGCGTGCGGCCGAGGCCGTGCACGAGCAGGGCGGAGTTCACGGGGTTAACTCGGCAGAAGTTCCTTCACCGCCTCGCGTTCCTCTTCTAGTTCCTTGAGCGTCTTGGCGAAGGCGGCCTTGCCAAACTCATCATGGGTCAACCCCTCCACCACCTTCCAGTTTCCACCGCTCGTTGTCACCGGGTAGCCGAACACCAGCCCTTTCGGCACTCCGTACTCGCCGTTGCTCACCACCGCGGCACTGGTCCAATCGCCCGCCTTGGTGCCGTTCACGAAGGCCTTGACGTGGTCGATTGCCCCGTTGGCTGCGGAGAAGGACGACGATACACCCGTCTTGTCGATGATGAACTTTCCCCGCTCCTGGGTGGCCGGCATGAACGTGCCCTCCAGCCACGCCCGGTCGGTGATCACCTCGGTCGCTTTCTTGCCACCGATCTTGGCGTTGGTGAAGTCGGGGAACTGGGTGTTCGAGTGGTTGCCCCAGATGGTCATGTTGGTGACCATCTCGTTCGCCACGCCGGCCTTGAGGGCGAGCGCCGCGACGGCCCGGTTGTGGTCGAGGCGGGTCATGGCGTGCCAACGGTCGGCCGGCACGCTTTGCCCATTGCGGTAGGCCACGAGGCAGTTGGTATTGCACGGGTTGCCGACCACCAGAATTCGTACATCGGAGGCGGCGTTCTCGGCGATGGCCTTCCCCTGGCCGACGAAGATCTTGCCGTTGTTTTTCAGCAGGTCGCTCCGCTGCATGCCGGGCCCGCGGGGAGCAGCTCCGACGAGCAGCGCCCAGTTGATGCCGCTGAACGCCTTCTTCGGGTCGTCAGTGACGATCACGTCTTGGAGGGTGGGGAACCCGCAGTCGATGAGTTCGTACCCGACGCCTTCGAGGGTGGGCATGGCCTTCGGGGCGACGCTGACGGGCACTTCGAGCAGTTGCAGGATGACCTTGGTGTTCGGCCCGAACACCTCGCCGGAGGCGAGGCGGAGGACGAGGCTGTTGGCCACCCGGCCGGCGGCCCCGGTAACGGCGACGCGGACGACGTTGGACATGTGGGGTGTCTCGGAGAGTGTGGGATACAGATAGCTTAGGATTATCGCCGCGGGGCCGACCCGCCAGACGGAGAACCGAGGTGTCCTGGCCGTATGCCGCGGTGTTCGGGCTGTTCGCCCTGGGATGTGCGGCGGTCGGGCTGGCTGCGGCGTCTCCGACTGGGGGCATCAGCCTTTGTCTGCTTTACCCGGCGGCTTCGTTCGCGTTGCTGGCGGTGGCGTATGCCGGGGCCGGTCCGCAGCTGCTCGGGAAACGGGCGAATGGCCGGCGGGCGTGGTGGGCAGGGGCGGTGTTCGCCCCGTACTTTCTGCTGACGCGGTTCAGCTTCGCGCTGTACCGGCTGGTCTCACGGCAACCGGCGGTGGCGGAGGTAGCGCCGGGGTTGCTCCTCGGCCGGCGGTTGACTGCAAAGGAGGCGAGACAACTCGGCCCGGTGGCGGTGCTCGATTTGGCCGCCGAGTTCGGTGAAGCGAAGACCCTGCGAGAACAGGACGGCTACCGTTTGCTTCCGCTGCTTGATGCCACCGCCCCGACCCGCGAGCAACTCGATTCGGCCGTGGCCTGGATCGCCGAGCAACTCGTACGCGGGCCGGTGTTCGTTCACTGCACGCTGGGCCAGGGCCGGAGTGCGTGCGTAGTGCTGGCGTACCTGTTGCACATTGGAAGGGTGGCCGACGTGCGGGAGGGGCTGAAGTTGCTCCGACGCCTGCGGCCGGGCGTGGGGCTGTCGGCGGGGCAACGGGCGATGTTAACGCGGACTTGCCTCGGCCACCGAAATGCCGGTTGACCGAGGCGATCGACGATTTCCACTCACTGCTTTGGAGTGGGTGCGGTGACCTTGGGCAGTTTTTCGCCTTCGGCTTGAGGTGAGGAGACCTTCCCTGCTACAACAGGGTAATATTTCCCCTTGCTGCTGTATCCGTAGACACGCACCTTGAACTTGTCCACGAGCTCGGCTTTAAACCCTGCGTCCTTGAAGAAACCAGCAAAGCCGTCAGCCAGTGTCGCCGGGCTTACACGTTCAGCGATGTTCAGCGATTGTTCGATCTTAACGTCCTTGTGATTTGTGTAAACACTGAGCGTGAGATCCCAGCGAAACCCCATTCGCTCAGGCACTGACGAGAAGTCGAACTCGACGAACGTGGCTTGTTCCAGCTTCGCCTGATCCGGCACCGGCCCGAGTAGACTCATGGCCACACAAACTGAAATGGGGACCATCGGGTGACCTCCCATGGGAGTGAATGCGAAACGACC
>JALOQR010000130.1 GCA_025459365.1 Fimbriiglobus sp. | reverse complement strand
CCGAGGGTGAAAGACCTGCTGACGGTGACGGATGCGGCGAACGCCGCGAAGGTGGGGGCAGTTGATGCGGCGATCGTGTGGGACGCGGTGGCGGCCGGGCCGGGCTACCGTGGGCAGGCAGTGGTGAAGGTGCCAGAACTGGACGGCGTCCGCGGGCGAGTGGCGATTGGGGTGTTGCACCAATCGCCTGACCTGGAAACCGCCCGGCGTTTCGCAATGTACCTCGCCGGCCCCGGCCGGGTGCGGTTCCGGGAGGCCGGGTTCGGAGAGTGAAGGAGGAGTCGACCGCTCTATCAACCGAGATGGAACGGTGTTGGTCGTGAAGCGTGGTGGCGCTCGCCAGACCTCATCAAGGCCTACTCCGCTCCCGGCATGATGATCGGCTTGCTGCCGATGCCACCACGGAGGTTCGGGTTGATCGGCCGGCTGGCCATCCGCTCGGCGGCGGCGGCCATCTCTGCCTGACGCTCGGCCTCGTCTGCCGCGTCCTGCTCGGCTTCGACGCCGGCCTGGATCGTCTTCAGCGACAGCCCCATCCGCCGGTTGTCAGTGTCGATGTTCAGTAGCTGAACCTCGACTTCCTGTCCTTCGGTGAGAACATCGCGCACCCGCCGCACTCGCTCGGTGCTCAGTTCGCTGATGTGGATTAGCCCCTCGACCCCCTCGGCCAACTCAACGAACGCCCCGAACTCGGTGATACGAGACACCTTGCCCGACACCCGCGTGCCGGGGCGGTGCCGCTGGGCGAACGCATCCCAGGGGTTGGCCAGCAGTTGCTTGAGCGAGAGCGAGATTCGCTGGGCCTGGAAGTCGAGTTTCTTCACCACCACTTCGACCTTCTGCCCGATGCTGAGGATCTCGTTCGGGTGTTCGATGCGTTTCCAGCTCATCTCGCCGATAGGAATGAGGCCGTCGGCAGCGCCCAAATCGACGAACGCTCCGAACGGTTGGAGGTTCCGCACCATGCCGGTGCGGGTCTGGCCCACCTCGATCTCGTTCCAGAATTTCTCCCGCTGGGCCTCCCGCTCCCGCTCCTGCAGGGCCTTGCGGCTGAGGATCAGGTTCCGCTCGTTCCGGTCGAGTTCGATTACTTCCGCTTTGAGTGTCTGGTTGATGAACTGCTCCGGGTTCTCGACACGGCCGAGGTCGATCTGGCTGATCGGCATGAACCCTTTGATGCCGGCCACTTCCACCAACAGGCCGGTGCGGTTCTTGTTCACCCCGGTGACCTTGCACTCGACGATCATGTGCAGGGCCACGCTCGACCAGTCGGACACCGCCTGGGCGGCGCCGGTCATGGTGAGGACGAGCAGGCCGTTCGCCCCGTCGTACCGCTCCACGCTGAACTCCACCTCCTCGCCAATCTTCGGCGGCTTGCCCTCGAACTGCTGGAGGGGGAGCAACCCCTGGCTACGGCCGCCGGGCACGTCGATGAACACGTCGTTCCCGCGGATGCTCACCACCCGCCCCCGCTTTCGGCCAGCCGGGGCACTCACCGCCTGAGCCTGGGGGATCGGCTTTTGCTGGGCCTCCTGAGCGGCCAGTGCCCCAGACAGATCGACCGATCCCATCGCGGCGGCCAGTTCGGCCTCGATGTCGGCGTCGAGCGCCCGCTTGTTCGGCTTGGCGGCCGCGAAGTCTTTGCGGTCGAGCGGCATCGGCATGGAGCCATCGTTCCGCGGACGGTCGCTGCGTGGGCCTTGCCCGCCGGTGCGAGGCTGGGGCATCCGTGGTGGCGGCCCGCCGGCGGGCCGCGGTGGTGGGTTCGGGGCGGGCCGCGGTCCGAACGGATTGCCCGACGCGGCCGGCGGGGTGGGGGCGAACGGGTTGCCGGCGGGCGGGGTCGGCTGCTGTGGAGCGGGTTCCGGGGCCGGGTTCGGGGTGTCGCTCATCGGGTCGTCCTGAAGATTCGGCGTGAACAGTTGATGGTATCAGTGCGACGTGAGCGGGCAAGTTCGACAGACTGGGCGAGCCGGGCGACGTGAACCGCCTTGTTTTGGGCCGATGAACCAGTCCGCTAGCGCGGGCCGCTCGCCGATCGGTTACGACACCGCCGCCAGCCAGTTCTCCTTCGCTCCGGTGTGGAGCCGCGCTCCGACTTGCGAGATCACCATTGCGGCCAGCTTGTTCGCGCCCTTCGCCGCTTTATCGGCCGGCACCCCGTGTGTGACCCCGTACAGGAACGCCCCGGCGAACATGTCGCCCGCCCCGGTCAGGTCCTTCGGGGTCACGTTGTTAGCCGAAACGTGGTATTCTTTCCCGTCCCACCGGACGTAAGCACCAGCGGGGCCGTCGGTCACCACGCAGTTCGGCACCATCGCGGCGAGTTTCTGGAACGCCTCCTGGCTGTCGCGGGCGTTGGCCGCTGCACACGCCTCGCTCGCATTGCAGAAGAACAAATCGGCCTGCTTCAACGCCTCGAACAGCGGTTCGCCGAACACATGGACGATGAACGCTTCCGAACAGGTGATCGCCACCTTCGTGCCGGCGGCCTTCGCAATGGCGATCGCCTCCCGCACCGCCCCTTGCCCGGCGTCGCCGTTGCTGAACAGGTAACCCTCGATGAAAAGCCACGCCGACTGTTCGATCAACCGCCGATCGGCCCGCACGTGGCTTGCCGACACGTGCGACGACACCCCGAGGCAGGTCCGCATGGTCCGCTCGGCATCGGGGGTGATGAGGGCGCAGCAGGTGCCGGTCGGCTGGTTGGCCACGATCGGGTTGCCCAGGCCGACGTTCAGCCCGGATAGTTCGCTCTGGTAGTGCAGGCCGTAGTGGTCGTCGCCGACGCACCCGATGAACGCCGCCCGCCCACCAAGGGCCGCGAACCCGATCACGCTATTCGCCACGCTCCCGCCGCTCACCAACCGCGGATCGACGGCGGCAAACTTGGCCAGCACCGTCTGTTGCTCGGCGTGATCGACCAACCGCATGGTGCCCCGCTCGAACCCGAGAGCGGCGAATTGGTCGTCGGTGACCTCGACGAACAGGTCAACGATGGCATTGCCCAGGCCGCACAGGTGGTACTGCTTCATCAGGGGGTTCCGTAAAGGGATGTCACTGGTGTAGCGAGGGGCGTTGGGATGGCGAGCGGGGCCGTTGTTGGTCAAACCTCAACCCGCGCCCCCTTACTCCGCTCCGGAGAGGCTCAGGGGGTGAGTTTCGTGGTGAACTCGTCCGCGTCGGGCGGTTCTTCCCCTGGACCGTTCGGCGAGGGCCGACCGCCTACGCGTCCAGTTCCGATTAGGCTGCGAGGGTTGAAATCTCCGATCGGGCCGAGAATTGCCCGTTGTGCGTGCAGCGGACGCTACAATCTGCTGGGTCTTCGGCTGTTCTTTTTGAAAGAACCGCGGTTCTGAAGCGATATTCTTGATCAGTATCGTTCCGCGAGTGCGGTTGAAACTGCACCCGGCGGTTGACAATAATCGCCTGTGCTGGTGCATCGGGTGACCCCCGGCACCGGACCTGCTTTCTGGCGAGGTGTGATCCCTCTTCCCTGGTTGGACCGACGCACCGGACCCTTGGGGCGGCCCTCTCCCACGCCGGCCCACCGATCCGGAGGAGGCACGCCCTATGGCACAATCCACCGACCCGGACGAAACGCCGGCGGACCACGACCGCCGGTTGCTGACGCTGGGGAACGCACCCCCCGTTGTCCGCTCCGGTCGCGATGCGATTAGCACTGAGTTGGCCCTTACTCTCTTCCGACAGATGGTCCGCACGCGGGCTTTGGAAGAGCGCAGCATCAAGATGTCGAAGTCGGGCGAGGCATACTTCTGGATCGGCGGGCCGGGCGAGGAGGCGCTGAACGTCTGCCTCGGGCTTCAAATCCACCGCGGGCAGGGCCCGGCCTTCGATTACCTCCACCTCCACTACCGCAACGCCGGCACGCTGCTCTCGATGGGCATGCCGATGGTCGATCACATCCGCCAACTGGCCATGACTGCCACCGACCGGCATAGCCTGGGGCGAAACTTCGTCGGCCACTACGCCATGCCCGAGTGGAACGTGGTGCCAGTGACGAGCGTGATCGAGGTGCAGATGGTCATGGCTCCCGGCACCGCCCTCATGCAGAAGCGGCACGGCGGTGAGGGGATCAGCGTGGCAGTCACCGGAGACGCTGGCACCGCCGAGGGAGACTTCGAGAGTTGCCTACTGTGGAGCAGCCGGCCGGGGAACGAACTGCCGGTGCTCGTGCTGGTGGCAAACAACGGATACGGCATCAGCACGACCCACGCTAGCCAGCACGCCGCCCGCCGCATTGCCGCCCGCGGTGAGCCGTATGGCATCCGCAACGAGACGGTCGATGGCAACGACCCGGTGGTGATGTGGAACGCCCTGGAACGGGCCATGCGGTACGTCCGCACCCAGCGGAAGCCATTCATCCTCGAAGCGAATGTGAGCCGGCTGCACGGCCACAGCAGCAGCAGCGGGGCGCAACGGAACTGGACAGAATACGACGTGGTGGCCGGGTTCGAGCAGAAGTTGATCGACTGCGGGGCGACCGACGCGGACCAGGTGCGAGCGATGAAGGACGAGGCGAAAGCCGAAGCCGACGACGCCGCCGACGCCGTGGCCACCGAACCCCGCCCTTCCCCGCTCGACGTGTACATGGGCACCTACGCCCCGAGTTCGGTCGATGCGGTTTACCCCAAAGACTACACGGGGCTTCCTGGCCGCCGCCGATGACCCCAACTGCCAGGTGCCCGTCATGAAACCTTTGCCCATTGAGCCGCTCTTCACCGAACGCCCTGACTTTTTCGCCCACCCGCTCGCCGCCCGGGCGACCCGACAGACGACCGCACCCGGCGACTGGGTGAAACTGGTGTTCCGGTTGCCCGGTGGCGAGTTGAAGCAGGTCTGGCTGGTTGTCGAAGTGGCTGACAACAGCCGACCCGGCGTCGGGTGCGTCGGCCGGCTGGCCCCCTGGGGCCACGGTTCGGTGTTGGAGCCTCTGTTCACCAAGCCCGTCCGGTTCGGCGCGGAACACGTTTACCGGCGGTTGACTTCCAACAACTAGCGGGCGACTCGCGATGGCTACTCTTGTTCAGGCGGTGAGGCTCGCCCTCCACTACGGCGAGACACACCTGGGCGTGACCGACGTGTTCGGCGAGGACGTCGGCCCGCCGCTCGGCGGAGTGTTCACCGCCACCCAAGGACTGAAGACGGCCTGGAACACTCCGCTCGACGAACGCGGTATCCTCGGTACGGCGATGGGCATCGCCTACGCCGGCGGGCGGCCGGTGTGCGAAATCCAGTTCTGCGACTACGCGTTCAACTCCATCGACTTGATGAAAGTCGCCGGCAACCAGCGGTGGTGCAGCGGCGGGCAGTTCCCTCTGCCCATGGTGGTGATGACCCCGAACGGGGCCGGCATCCGCGGGAGCATCTACCACTCGCACAGCTTCGAGAGTTGGGCAAGCCGCCTCGCCGGGTGGAAGGTGGTGATGCCGTCGAATCCGCTAGATGCGTACGGCCTCATGCTCTCCGCCATCGCCGACCCAAACCCGGTGCTGGTGCTACTCCCCAAAGCCCTCATGCGGGTGAAAGGCGACAAGCCCCTGCCGGGTGAGCCGGCCGACGCTGACGAACTCGCCCGCCGCATCGACGCCCCCATCGGCGACCGCACCCAGTGGCAGCCCGACTGGCCGGAGGTGAGCGAGTACTTCGTGCCCATCGGCCGCGGCGACCTGGTGCGGGAGGGCGACTCGGCCACGGTGGTAACGTGGGGCCGGTTGGTGCCGGTGTGCGTGCGGGCCGCCGACGACCTATCCCGCGAACTTGGGTTCACGTTCGACGTGATCGACCTGCGGAGCATCTTCCCATACGACTGGGACCTGATCGCACACAGCGTGGAGAAGACCGGCCGGGTGCTCATCGCCAACGAAGACACGGAGGTGACGAACTTCGGCGAGCACCTCCTCCGGCGGGTGGTGGATGAGCACTTCTACGACCTGCTGGTGAAGCCCCGCACCCTGATGGGCAAGCACGTCCCCGGCATCGGCATCAACCAAACCTACGAGGAGAACTCGGTGCCGCAGTACACCGACGTGGTGGCCGCCATGCGGGACCTGGCCGCCGACGCAGCGTGAGTGGGGCCGGCGTCACTTCTTGATCTGCTTCTTCAGCTTCAGCAGCGCCAGTTCGGCCTTCGCTCGCTCTGCCCGGGCGAGAGACAGCTCATAGTCGGACACCACCCCACTCCGAGACTGTACCGCGAGCAGTTCATACACCCGCTCAAACTGCTTGAGCCGGAACTCATACGCTGGCAACCGCATTTTCGGTTCGGGGAAAGCGTCGTCGGCGGCGGAGGTGAGGTCCGTCAGCATCAACATCTCCTGGGTGCTCAGGGCCACTCCTAACTGCCCCTGCTCCACCTGTTGGAGCCGGATCGTGAAGACGCGGAGGATCGCGATCATCACCTCTTTAGCTGCCTTCACCTCCGGCGTATCATCCTCCTTCACCTTAACCTCGGGCAAGTCCCCCACCTTCTCCACCGGCTTCCGCTCGTCGGCCTTCTTCTCGCTCGGTTTCGCCGGCTCCGGTTTCGGTGCCTGGGCCATCGCCACCACGCCCACCCCGCCGAGTACCACCACGCTCATCATCCCTGCCACGACCCCTACCATCAGCCGCCGTTTCGCGTTCGCCACCATCGCCCACACCTCCGTTGAAAGGGATACCACCACCGGCGGGGCGACCATCGCCCCGACCGCCACATCCACGGCCGCCCGCACTTCGCTCCCGCTCACCGCCGCACTGGCCAGCGCCACCGCCGTGACGCCCCGGCGTTCCAACCGCCGCTTCAACTCCGCCCGCGCCCGCACCAGCCGCCCCGAGACCGTACCCACCTTCCAGCCGAGCGCCTTCGCCGCGTCGGAGTGGCTATACCCTTTGAGGTCCACCGCTATCAACACCTCACGGTAAGGGGGCGACAACCGCGCGAGTTCCTCGTGGATCAGGCCGGCGGAGTCGTCGGGAGCGGGTGGGGTGGAAAGAACCTCCGGGAGCGGTACGGTCGGCCGGCTTTTGGCCCGCAGTTTCCGCGCGGCGTTCACGGCCACCCGGTGCAGCCAGCCGCCGAGGTGGTGCCCACGGACCGACCCGGCGTGGCGGGCTAGAGCGAGGAACACGGCCTGGGCGGCGTCGTCGGCGTCGGCCTCGTTTCGTAGCACCGCGCGGCAAGCGGCCCACACCGCCGATGCGTGCCGCCGCACGAGCAACTCAAACGCGGCGTGATCGCCACCATCCGCGAACCGGCGGAGCAAGTCGGCGTCGGCCGGGACGGACGACGGGTGTGTCCACCGAAGGAACAGCGAGCGTGACATCACACGATATGATCCACCCGGCCGACCGGTACATACACGAAAATCCCCCGATCGGGTACGATGGCCGTTCCCCCGCCGCGAGGACCTCGCCTGTGAACCGGCCGCCCGTCGCCCTCCTGTTGCTCCTCCTCGCCCCCGCTGCCCCCGCTGCAGAACCACTCGCCAAAAAGCTCGAAGCCGTCATGGACGCGGCGGAGTTCAAACGATCCCACTGGGGCGTTCTGTTCGCCGATGCCAAGACCGGTGAAGTGATCTACGAGCGCGACGCCGACAAACTCTTCACCCTGGCGTCGGTCTCGAAGGTATTCAGCACCGCCGCCGCCCTGGGCGAGTTCGGCACCTCGTTCCGGTTCGAGACACCGGTATTTGCCCGCGGGCTGGTCACCCCGAAGGGAGTACTTCTCGGCGACCTCATCCTACGGGCAAGCGGCGACCCGACATTCGGCTCACGGAACACGAACGACGAGGACCGGCTGGCGTTCGCCGACGTCGATCACAGCTACGCCAACGGCGGCAACGCCGCGCTCACCGACACCGATCCGCTGTACGCCTTCGACGTGCTCGCCGCCCAGATCAAGAAGGCCGGCATCTCCGAAGTGACCGGGGAAGTGCTGGTGGACGACCGCCTCTTTGCACGCACCCGCAGTACCGGCACCGGCCCGGAGTTCCTCACCCCGATGGTCGTGAACGACAACGTGATCGATGTGGTTGTCACCCCGGCGGGGCGAGCAGGCGAGCGAGCCCGGGTGACGCACCGACCGGAGTCGAGCGTGATCACCATCGACGCCGAGGTGAGCACGGCCGAACCCGGCACCCCGCCAGTCGTGATGCTCAACCAGACCGGGTCAGGGCAGTACACCGTCCGTGGGTCGGTGCCGGCGAAGGGCCGGCCAATCGTGCGCGGGTTGCCGGTGGACGATCCGACCGCCCTCGGCCGTAGCCTCTTCGTGGAGGCTCTGCGGCGAGCCGGTGTGAAGGTCGCGGCCGCCGTCGCCCGCGCCGGCAATGCCCCCCTGCCCGCCCCGCCCGAGTACCTGCTTCTCCCCCCGGTGGCGGTGTTCCACTCGGCCCCGATCGCCGAGTTGTTCAAGGTGACGCTGAAAACGAGCAACAACCTCTACGGTACCGCCCTTCCCTGCCTGATGGCTGCGAAGTATGGGAAAACGACTCAGGAGGAGGGGCTCCGGGTGCAGCAGCGGCAGTTGAAGGGGTCGGGGCTGGATCTGGAATCGGTGTCGCTGACGAGCGGGACGGGGGGCAACGGCGCCGATCTGGCCACTCCGCGAGCCACGGTTCAACTGCTGCAAGTGCTGCGGCGGCGCGACGACTGGGAGACTGTTCGCGGGTGGTTCCCCACGCTGGGCGTCGATGGCACTCTGGCGAAGACGGTGGACCGGGAAAGCCCAGCCGCCGGCAAGGTGTTCGCCAAGACGGGTACCTACGTCTGGGCCGACACGCTGAATGGCCGCCCACTCCTCAAGAGCAAGTCGCTCGCCGGAATGGTGGTGACGGAGTCCGGGCGGGAGTTATTGTTTGCTGTGTTCGTGAACGATGTGCCGCTCGGCCCGAACTTATCGATCGACAAGGTCGGCCGGGTACTCGCCCGGCTGTGCGAGATCGTCCACGCGGACCGCCCGGAGCGATGAGCGTCTGGTATACTGCCAGCGGTCCCTTCTCGCCTGATGGAGTGCCCACCATGCGTTACCTGCGTGCCACCCTTGCCATGCTGCTTCTGTGCGTCCCCGCCACGATCGGCGACGACAAACCGAAGGCCGACCCCAAGGACAAGCCAGACGCCAAGGCCGAGGTGATGAAGAAGAAGTTGGCCCTGGCCCAGAAGATCCTGGAGGGGCTGGCGCTGGAGGACTTCGACAAGATCAAGACGGGAGCCGACGACCTGGTGACCGTGCGGCAGAACGCCGCCTTCATGGTCGGGAAGACGGCCAAGTACGAGGTGTACGCGAACGATTTCCAGAAGCACCTGGAAGAGATCCAGAAGGCGGCCAAGAAGAAGAACGTGGAGGCGGCGTCGCTCGGCTACGTGGAAATGACGCTCACCTGCGTGCGATGCCACCAGTACGTCCGTGACGAGAAGATCGGCGCCGCACCAAGCCTGAAACTGGATGCCCTGGCGACCAAGTGACCGGCGGCGGATGCCCCGTTCCCACGCCCGGCGTGGGAACGGCGGGCGAGTCACAGTTTGCCTTCAAGGCCGAGTTGGTGGAAGTAGTGCGTGACCTGGGCCTGGTTCTCCAGCAGCCAGTCGATGCCCGGCTCGTTGTTCATGGCCTTCGTGATCACCTTCAGGGTCGCCTCCCGGTGAACGCGGAACAACTCGGCGTGGTTCACCTCCCCCTCCGGCACTGCTAGCACCGCCGGGTCGAGCCAGACGCTGTAGATGATGCCAAGGTCGTTCGCTTTCGCTTTGGGGATGCCCCCCGCCCGCATCGCGTCGAGCACACCGTTCGCGATGCCGGCCTGCACGGTGCCCATGAGGATGCTGGTGTAGCGGGCGTCCTTCACCGTCACCTTGCTCACCATGAGGGTGGCCGGCCGCACCTGCACGTCGCTGTTCAGGATGGCGAACACGCGGGTGTGCCCCTTCACCTGATCGCCGAGGAGCTGCGCGAACGCGGTGCCGAACGGCCCATCGAACTCACCGATGAACACTTCGGGCTCCCCGGACAGATCGTTGCGTAGCAGCCGTCCGCGACCTCCTCTCGGCCTCCTACACCCCATCCCAAGTCGCCGCCCCGTCCGTAAGCTGACACCCACTCACGAGGGGAAGGCGATGGCTGAGCGGATCATCATGCGGACCGGCGAAGCCCTGGTCGAAGGCGACAAGGATTATCTCTGTGCGGAGCCAGAGATCGTCATCGGGGAACTCGACGGCCCGGTGGGGACGGCGCTCGCCACCCTCGTCGGCGACCAGACGAAGGGGCACACGAAGGTCTTCGCCATCCTCAACTCGGACGTGCAGGTCAAGCCTGCCACTCTGATGGTGAGCAAGGTGACGGTGAAGGACAACCGCTACACGGGAATCCTGATGGGGACGGTCCAAGCGGGGATCGCGAACGGCGTCTTGGATGCGGTGCGGGCGGGGGTGATCCCCAAGGCCAAAGCGAACGACCTCGGGATCATCTACTCGGTCTGGCTGGACCCGAGCATTCTCAGTGTGCCGGAAGGCGAGGTGGACCACGCCGCCCTCTTCAAGGTGAACCGCGAGGCCACGCTGAAAGTGATCACGAAGGCGATGAAGGGGGAGCCGTCGATCGACTGGCTGTTGGAGAACCAGGAGAGCGTCACCCACTACTTCCACCAACTCGGGCTGGACGGAAAGCTGTGATTGGGGCGGGGTGGAATGAGGTGGAGAGGTCGGCGTACGTGCCGGTGGTGGGCGTGCTGCGGCTGAAGGTGCACCCGCCCGCCTGGGTGAACGGGCAATGTGTGGCGGTGTGGACCGAGATCTGGATCGAGGGCATCTTCAAGCGGGAAGAGAAGGAGTGAACTTCGGAAATAGCGGGAGTCATTGAGCGAAGCACATATCGACTCCGTTCGGATTGCGAACCAAGTTGGTGAGAGCATGTCTTCTCTGATGAAGCGGTAACTCCCAAAGAGGTGGTCCGTGGCATTTTTTGATCGAGAAGTCGAAGAGGCCGTGCTCGCGAAGCGGTGGGAAACCGACTGTACGGAAATGACCCTCACGCAGAACGCGACCGAAAACCCCCGCGTCCATCGTGGGAAAGGGCTGCTACGTCAGAATGCAGAAGGGGGCCTCTGCTTCCGTATCTACCCACCCGGCGACGGTCCACTCGAAGGAACGTTCGACAAGTGCAGCGAGCGAATCACCGCTGGTCAACTGGTCCCGGACGACGAGTTCTACACACTAAGGGCCACGGACTGGGGTGGGCGTGTCTGGACCTGTGCCCAAGTCCATCCCAAAATCTCGACAACCGGTTGCAGCGGTACGCTCTACGGAATGATTAGTGGCGAAGCATTTGACTTAAGGTGCGAGATCGCTGAGCACAACATAGGAAAATCGTACTTCCTGCGGATGGTGCTCGACC
>JALOQR010000129.1 GCA_025459365.1 Fimbriiglobus sp. | reverse complement strand
CCCCTGTATGGATGCTTGCCGGCACCAATGGCTCAGGCAAGTCGAGCATCTTCGACGCCGTCACATACGCGCTGTTCGGCCATCACCGTGGAGGTAGCCAGAACGCCGGTGAGTTGATCAACAAGGAATCGACTGGCCTGACCGTCGAGTTCGATTTCCATCTCGATGGCCAGCTTTACCGCATCAAGCGAACTCTCCGGCGGTCGCAGAAGGGGGCGCAGTCGTCCACGCAGCAGGTGTTCATCCGCAACGCCGCTGGCGAGTGGGACGCGGTGCCCGACACCACCAAGAAAACCGACTTCGACCACTGGGTGAGCGAGAAGATCGGCCTGACCTACGACATCTTCACGTCGTCCGTGTTGCTGCTCCAGGGAAAGGCCGAGAAGTTGCTCGACAGCAAGCCGAGTGGGCGTTTTGAGGTGCTGGCCGGGATTGTTGACCTCGACCGCTACCAGCGGCTCCACGAGAAGGCCAATACGAAGAAAAACGAGCTGAAATCCAAGCTCGACACCGTGTCGGCGCAGACCGAAGGCGTTCCGGAGGTGACCGACGAGCAGTTCGCCCAGGCGATCATTGCCATCGACGCCGCCGAGCAGGACCGTGACAGGGCCAAGGCAAAGATCGACGACGCCCAGGACAAACTGGTGCAAGCCGGTCGCTGGGCCGACGCCGAAGGTCGCGCCGCCGCTGCTCGGCAGAAACTCGCCCAGGCCGAGTCACTCCTCGGTCATGCCGTCAAGATCGAAAAGGACTTCACGCGGCTGACCGAACTGAAAGCTGTGTTGCCAACGGTGCAGACGGTGGTGACGGTGCGGAACGAACTGAGGCTCTCCGATGAGCGGCGGGCAACCTACGAGAAGCGGCGGAAGGAGGAGAACGAACGGCGGTCGCAGGCGGACACGCAGAAGTTGCGTCTCCAACGGCAGCGGGATCAGGACTCCCGGCGGTTGCAGGAGAACGAAAACCTCTTGTCTGCGAACCTGCTCCGCCTCCGCGAACTCGAAGGCCAGTTGCAGACGGTGCGGATGGTGGACGACGAGACTGCCAAGCTGGAACGCCTGAAATCTGAGGCGAAGTCGCTACCAGCCGACCCGGATGCCGAACTGGCGAAGGCCCGCGAGGAGGAGGCCCGCATTCTCGATCTCGGCCGGGTGTTGCCGATTTTGGAGCGTGTGAACACCGAACGACACGACCTGGCCCAGGCGATTAAGCAGGAAGCAGAGTCGAGAAGGAAACGAGACGACACCGGCCAGCAGGGTAAGGATGCGAAGGCCGTCGCCGACGGTAGCAGGGTCGATTTAGACAACGCCCGCACCGCCCGCACCACCGCCGAGGCCGATGCCGCCGTCGCCAAGGCGGAAGTCGATCGGGCCACTGCCGCCCTCGCCGAGTTTGCCACCCTGAACGGGGCCAAGAGCTGCCGGGCCTGCGGGCAACCGCTCACGATGGCCCATTTCAAGGAGGAGAAGGCGAAGCGGGAGCAGGAGTTGAAGGACGCCGAGGCGAAGCGGACGAAGGCCACCGCCGCGGCGAAGGAGGCGGCCGACCGCGAGCGGAAACTCGCCGAGCAAGAGGCCACCCAGACCAAGACCCTGACAGACCTCCGCGAACTGTACAAGGATTATGATGCCGCTCTCAAGCAGGCCACCGCTGACATCGAACGCCTGATCAAGTCGTTGACCTTGCGCTACGCCGAGTTGCCGTCCGCATTCGCCTCCCGGATCAGCCCCGCCCGGCCGACCGACTGGTCGGCCACCAAATATCCCGAGCGCGACGAACTGGTCACTCTCCGCCGCGAGGTAGAGACCATCGACGCCGTCCGCCGAGGGGTGAAGACGGCCGAGGCGAACGTCAAAAAGTTCAACGACATCCGCTCCCGGTCACAGGCGGCGGAGGAGAACCTACGGCGGCTCAGCGGGCAACTCACGGACCCGGCCGATCAGGTGCGGCGGGAGCACGCCACCTTGCAATCGCAGGAAAAGTCGCTCACTGCCACGGTGAAGGAACAGAAGCTGGCGATCGAAACACTCGACCGCGAGATCGACAAGGCCGGCCGTGAGGGGCACGCCGCCGTCACCGCCCTGGCCGCCATTGCCAAGCAACTTGAGAGCGAGGACGAGAAGCAAAAGATCCACACCGACAACCTCACCCGCTCGCTCGCCCTCCTCCCAGACGAGTGGCGAACACGCACGGCCGATGCCGGGCTGAAGGAACATGGCACCTGGAAGGCCGAGTTGGACGAACTCCAGTCGAAGAACACCGAGCAGTTGTTCCGCCAGTTGGAGCAGGCTCGCATTGGCCTGGGTGCGATGCGTGACGAGATCGCCGCTTTGGAAGAAGCCGCTACTGCCTTCCCGCCGGAGGTGCGGAGGCCGGCCGACGAGGTCAAGGCGCTAGTACTGCTCGCCAAACAGGAGTTCGAGCAGAAGGACCACGAGGTGCGTGAGCGAGAGAAGGAGCGAGACAAACTCGATGGCTACCGCCAGCAGCGGGCCAGGCTCAGCGAGCAGTACAAGCAGATTGACCGCGAACACGCCCGTCACAAGGTGTTGTCCGAGTTGCTCGGCCGAGACCGCCTGCAGCGCCATCTTGTGCGGCAGGCCGAGCGGCAGATCGTCGACTACGCCAACGCCGTCCTTGACCGGCTCAGCGGCGGGCAACTGTTCCTCAAACTCGTCGGCACCGACGACGGCGATGGGAACAAGGCGCTCGATCTGGAATGCTTCAACCGGCACACCGGCGGGGCGCCGATCAACGTGGCCTTCCTGAGCGGCAGCCAGAAATTTCGAGTCGCGGTGAGCCTCGCTCTTGCCATCGGCCAGTACGCCAGCCGGCAGCACCGGCCGATCGAGAGCGTCATCATCGACGAGGGCTTCGGTTGCCTCGACCGCCAGGGCCGGCAGGTGATGATCCAGGAACTCCAGAACCTCCGCGGGCACCTGCACTGCATCCTGCTCGTGAGCCACCAGGAGGAGTTCGCCGACGCCTTCGCTGACGGTTACCGTTTTGAACTGCAAGACGGGGCGACGAAGGTGAGCCGCTTCCAGCGCTAGGCGATACATTGCTTTCGTTCCCCCCCCTCCCACGGAGGCCGCCATGCGCCGGCTGCTGTGCCTTTCCGCCCTCCTGTTCGCCGCCACCGCTGCCCTTGCCGAAGACAAACCGAAGGACACGATGCTGTACGAACTCCGCATCTACACCGCCGCCCCCGGCAAACTCGACGCCCTGAACGCCCGCTTCCGCGACCATACCGTCAAGCTGTTCGAGAAGCACGGCATGAAAAACATCGGCTACTGGGTGCCGGTGAAGAACGACGAGAACAAACTGTACTACGTCATCGCCCACAAGGACAAAGCGGCCCGCGATGCTTCCTTCAAGGCGTTCGGGGCCGACCCGGACTGGCAGAAGGCAGCCAAGGAGTCGGAGAAGGACGGCCCGCTGTTGGTAAAGGTCAACCCGATTCAAGTCGTTTTCTTGACCGCCACCGACTACTCGCCAGCGATCAAGCCAAGTCACACGCCGGGCACCGAGCGGGTGTTCGAGATGCGAACGTACACCGCCAGCAAAGGCAATCTGGACGCTCTGAACGCCCGCTTCCGCGACCACACCGTGAAGTTGTTCGAGAAGCACGGCATGACCAACCTCGCCTACTTCACCTACGCCCCGAAGCTGAACAAGTCGGGCGAGGATGTCACCCTGCTGTACTTCCTGGCCCACAAGAGCGAAGACGCCGCCAAGGCGTCGTTCGACGCCTTCCGCAAGGACGCCGACTGGGTGGCGGCGAAAGAGGCGTCGGAGAAGAAGGCCGGCGGCTCGCTCACCGAGAAAGAGGGCGGGGTGAAGTCGCTGTTCCTCAAGCCGACCGACTACTCGCCGACGAAGTAACGACGAAATTGGAACCGGGAACGCAGCAACCAGGTGTCACCCCTGACGGGGGGGATATGTGTGTGGCAGGTGGCAGTGTGGCAGAGAGGGGGGGGAGCCGGCGGTGCGATCCAAACCGGGATGCCCCAGCCGCCATCGATGTCGAGGTCGAAACTCTTGTAGAGCAAGCAGTTCGGGTGATGGCCTCGAATTTCTTCGGATGCAACTGCGTTGCTCGTGCCCCCGTCGATACGACATGGGTGCTACTTGATTCCTCTCACCAACCCCTGACGGGGGTGCCACCCGTTACACTGCGTTCCCGGTTTCAGGAGATGCTCATGTGGCTCCGCGTCTTCGCCCCGACCACCGTGGAGGTGCCCCCTTCCGCCATCGTTGAACGGTTGGCCGCGGCCGGCAACCCCGTTGTGCCTCACTTCAAGGGCGATGACCTCGGCTGGACGACCGGCGAATTGCACCTGCCCAAAGGCGGTACGCCGTTGCTGCTCGCCCGTTACCTCACGAAAGAGGACGACCTTCGCGACGACCTGAACGCCTACGCCGCCGAACTGGAGACGATGACGTATAGCTCGCATGCGGCTCCGCTTATGGAGACCGTGATCCAGACGCAGCAGATGATGACGATTCGCAAGCCGGTTGATTACCCAGACGAGGTGGTCGTGGACGAGGCGTGCGAAACGCTGGTTCGGTTCCTGGCGTTGGCCGTAGGTGGGGTGTACCAGATCGATGGCCGTGGGTGGTACGCCCCCGACGGCACGAGGTTGGTCGAGGAGTATTGAGCGGTCAGGCGGAGTTGTCTCGGTACAATGTCAACCTCCGCTGTTGAGTACCCCCGCGATGCCGCTCGACTGGTCTCCGTTCGTTCAGTTCCTGCGGGCGCATGACGACATCCTTCTGATGACGCACATCCGCCCCGATGCCGATGGCCTCGGATCGCAGCTTGCATTGCACGATGCCCTCACCGCCGTCGGTAAGCGCAGCAGGGTAGTAATCGCCAGCACGCTCCCACCGCGGTATCGCTTCCTCGACCCGTCCGGCACCACAATCGAACTGTTCTCCGAAGTCACCGCCGACCGCTTTCGGAATGTCGGGGCAGTCGTGGTGATGGACACTGGTACCTGGGGGCAACTCGGCGATTTTGGCCCGTTCATGAAGACGCTGAACGTACCAAAAGCCGTCGTCGATCATCACCGGACGCAAGACGACTTGGGCGGGTTGCAACTGGTCGATACCTCTGCCGAAGCGACCGGCCGCATGGCCTACGAGATCATCCGTGCCTTGCACGCTCCGCTTTCGCCCAGGGCCGCCCACCATCTATTCATGGCCCTTGCCCTCGACACCGGCTGGTTCCGCCACCCGAACACCACAGCTGCCACCTTCGCTCTGGCCCACGAACTGGTCGCCGCGGGTGCCAATCCCACCCCGCTGTACGAGCAACTCTTCGAGTGCGCCCCGGTGGCCCGCCTACGGTTGCTCGGCCTAGCCCTGGAGCGGTTGCAAACTCGGGCGGCCGGGCAGGTGTGCTACACCGAGATCTTCCTCGCTGACTATGACGCAACGGGAGCGGTACCCGGCGATACCGAAGACCTGATCAACTACCCACGGAGTGTCGATGGAGTGGAGGTGGCACTCGTCTTCATCGAGCAACCTGAGGGGGGCACGAAAGTCAGTTTCCGGGCGAGGTCGCGGGTAGATGTGTCGAAACTGGCCGAGCAGTTCGGCGGCGGTGGGCACAAACTCGCCAGTGGAGCCCGCGACCCGCGCGAACTGTCCGCCGTCCGCGAGGCGGTGTTGGCCGCGGTGGAACAAGCTCTCGCCACCTGACCCTATCTTGTGTTACACTGAATAATCTGCCGGTTGACACGTTGCGAATTGCCGATCAAGGAGTTTCCATGTCCGACATCCCGGCCCGTTCACGGTACACCCTGCGTGACTTGCCGCTCCCCGCCAAGTTGGTCGTCAGTTGCTTCCTGTTGGCCGTTGGCCTCGGCTACGTTTCGGCGATGGTGCAGCTACACATGAAGCATTCTGGCCGCGACGGTAGCCCCATGCCCAGCCCGGCCGATGTGATCGAGCGGTTTAGCGGGTACAAGGAGTTCGACGGCACTTTCCCGAAGAGCAAGATCGAAGAACTGATCTCCGGCGACCCGCATGGTGGATTCAACAAGGCGAATATGACGCCTGCCTTCTTCAAGGAGTCGGACAAGAAGTACAAGGCGGTGGCTGACAAGCCGAAGGACGACCCGAAGCGGAAGAAATTAGACGACGAGCGTGAAGGCGAGCGGTTGGCCTTGGTTGCCTTCATCGCCGCTCCGGCCGATGTGCGGAAAAAGGCGTTTACCGACGACAGCTTCGACCTCCCCGCCGACCGTAAAGGGAAGGCAATCACCGAAGATTTCTTGGTGGATGGTACGGCGTTGGAGGACGGTAAGGTGAAAGTGCAGTCGCTCCTCGGCGAACGGTGTGGGCGGTGTCACGACAACCAGCAAGCACCAAACTTCGCCAAGTTCGAGGACCTGGAACCGCTCATCACTGCTCCGGCACCGCAGACCTTCGATTCCAGCGGTACCCCGCTCGCGGCTGCGCCAACACCTGGCATGTCGAGCAGTGGAAAGGTGTGGGTGAAGAGTAGCTTGAAGATCAGCGAAGAAGGGCTGACACAATCGACCCATGCTCACTTGCTCAGCTTCGCCGTGCTCTTCGCCCTCACTGGCTTTGTGTACACCTTCACCACGCACCACGGGCTGTTCCGAGGAACTCTCGGGCCTGTAGTGCTGGTCGCCCAGGTGGCCGATGTCTGCTGTTGGTGGCTCGCCCGGCTCGAGCTGCCCTATGGCCCGGTGTTCGCTCAATGCATCATGGGTACCGGAGCAGTGGTCGGACTCGGGCTAGGCCTCCAAATCGTGCTTAGTCTCTTCAACATGTATGGAGTGAAGGGGAAAGCAGTGCTCGTGATCCTATTCCTGGCGGCTGGTGGGGGTTTGTATGTGGTCGGCGAAAAGGTGGCGAAGCCGTGGCTGGCCGAAGAGAAGGCCAGGGCAGCCGAAAAGAAGTGACGGCCAGCGGGTCAGCGGGCCGCCCCGATGCTGCGGCCCAGCCCGATCAATTCGATCTGAATCTGGTTGGTGGAGGCTGGGTTGCGGTACCGTTTGCGATACACGATCAGTGTGGCCCCCGGTTCGGTGTATCGGTCGTAGTTCGTCCGCAGTGGGATGGTGTTGACGACATCGAACCTCATCCCTACTCCGGCGTTCGCTCGGAGTGTCCGTTGGAGCAATTCCGCCCCCTCTACCCGGCGGAAGTTCGGCTGCGGGTCTTCTACTACGACGTATTCCGGGTCCCACTTTTCCAAGAGTTCCAGCACCTCGGCCTCGGTGTGAGCGTATTGTCGGTAGCCGGTGGCCGGGTCGCTGAACTGGTTGTACAGGACTTTGTCTCCCCGCAGCACCCATATCTGTCGTGCGGAATCGTGCCGCCGTGCGTGGTACACCAATGAACCAGCGAGGTCACCGTCGACGAGAATTGGACGGTCGGTGGTTTTGTGAGTGGCCACCCATTCCATTGCGTCTGAGTAGCCAAATACGTACCGGAATGGAAGGCTGAGAGTACCCGCCATGAGGGTGGCCGATACCGTCACGGCCAACCCGACGGCCATCCACCTCCACCCTTTCCCCCAGAGCCAATCCACCGGGCGAGCAGCACACACCGCGACCGCTGGCAGCCAATAGATCGCATGTCGCCAGTCGAGTTCCGCCAGCGGGGAGAAGGTAAGGTAGACGGCCAGCATTAGCCCGAACGCGGGGCCAGACTCACGGCGGAAACATGCCATCGTGAGTACCAATCCGCCCAGTGCGGCCGCCACGAGGGGCCAACCGGCCTGCTCGGGAAGGGTAGCAAAATAGTAGATCAGGTGACCGGGCCCGAACGGTGTATCGGTGGGGCCGGTGCCCTGAGTGACGGACGTAGTCAACCCCTCTCGATAGAGAACGATGGTGATGACGTAGTACGGCACTGTCAGGATGAGTGCCAGGCTCGCACTGGCCAGGACTGGTCGACGGAGTAACAACCGCAGGTTCCAAGTTTGCAACAGGCGTAGGATGTAGTACGGCAGGAGGATCACCCCATCGAACCGGGTCAGAACTGCGGCTGCAGCCAGCAGACAAGCAAGGAGGGCATCCCGTCGGCGACTCCCGGTCAGATACACCTCGAAGTGGAAGACCGCCGCGATCACGAACGCCAGTGTTGGTACTTCCAGCATCACCCGTTGGCTAAACACGAACACAAGGGGTGTCAGCCCCACCCACAGTATGGCGAGTAGAGCAAATGCGTGACCGATCATCAGCCGCGCGAAGCGATAAACGTACACCAACGCCGCCGCCGCGAACACAGCCACACACAGCCGCCCGACGAGGAAGTGTGGACCGAAAATGAGCATCGCCAACCCTTCCAGTAGGTAGAAGAGCGGCGGCCAAGTGACGAGGCCGAGGGCGGGGTATTGGCAATAGTAGCGGACGGCGTATCCCTTTGGATCGGTGAGGCAGCCAGGGAGATCGTGGATAGCATCGGCGAAAAATACGCCCGTGAGTGTGTGCTTGGTTTCGTCGTTGTTGAAGAATGGTTCTGAGTGGCGGGCGGTAAGCAGGTGAGCGGCCAGAAGCACAACCAGCACACCGGCAACGTGAAAGGCCGGTCGGTGGAACACACTCATGCCATCACCGGAAGGGTAAGCTCGGTGCGGACTGCGGTAGCGTGTTCCCCCATTGGCACGCAGCGGTACGAGCGGGCAAGGAGGTCGAAGAACTCGCCAGCGGCCTTAAGTTTTTCCGCGCTCGGCCGCCGCATGGCCGGGAAGAAACTCAGCCGGTCGGTGTCATCGCTACCCATGAAATCCAGGGGGTGCAGCAAGATCGACGGCTTAACGCGGAACAGGCGGCAGATCCCCAGGGCGAACTGCCAGTAGGTGCGGGCGAGAAGCGGCGAGAATCCATGCAAGTACAAAAGGTAGCTCAGGTGGATGGGCACCTTGAACAGCGGCATCGTGGTGACGGGGATTTCCAGTAGCGGCCCCGAGGGTGTCTTCCAGTGGTACGGCCGCAGCGGTTGGAAGCCATCCACGAACTTGCCAAACAACTTCTTCCGCTTCGCCTTTTCTTCGGGCGAAAGCCCCTTGGCGGTGGCGAAGTAGTACAGTCGGGCGAGCGGCCCGAGGAATGTCGGGAAGGTGCTGGCGTCGAACCGGTAGCCGCGGCGGGCGAGGACGTTCAACAGATTTGGTGAATGGCTGAATCCCGGCCCACGGAACATGTCGGGCCGCACTCCCGTGGCAGTTTCGATGGCGTCTTCTGTACGAGCAAGTTCGGCCTCGATCTCTGCTTCGGAATAGAGGTGCAGCCACGGTTCGTGATGAAACGAGTGGTTACCCACTTCGTGCCCGGCTTCGACGATCGACCGCAACGCACGATGGTGCTCGGGAGCGTTGGCGTCCTTGCCCACGATGAACCAGGTGATCTTCAGCCCGCGATCACCAAGGAAGTTCAAGACTCGTGGGACGACCACATCGAGGTACGAAGGATACTGGTCCCACCCGGCGTCGCCGTGGGTTTTCAGGTAGCTCCACAGGTTGTCCAGGTCGAGAGACAAGCTACACAGCGGCCGGGGCATGCTCGGTACTCGTGAGTGCGGCGAAACCGCGTTCTGCCAGTTGCAGTGTCTCGTTCACGTTCAGCGTGCCGTTGACGATCTGCGACGAGTTCACCATCCAGATGCCGGGTAGCCCGGTCTGCATCGGTGGTACGCGGTCGCTGTACCCGAGGGTAGGGATCGGGAACACATGTTTCACGCGGGCCACCTGAAACGCCAACACATCGTCCCGCTGGAAGTGAGGGTACATTCGCTCCAGTGCGGCCGTAAACCGCTCACGGATAGATGCGTCTGGCTCGGTCATCATCGGGTCGTCCGGTGCGACATACTTTGGAAGGTAGACCAAATTCTTCCCGGCGAACTCCGCACGATCGACGAGTGCCGACATCTCGATGACACCGGTGAACGGTACCCATGAATCAGTCAGGTTCGTCACGTAAAAGCGGTCGAGCGGGTTCTTGAGCAGTACGGAGGCACACACAATTCCCTGATATTTCACTCCGTTCAGCCGTTCACGATCGGCAGTCGAAAGATCGGGGAGCATCTTGACTGCGAGTGGCGGAGCGGCGGTGCAAACGACACGATCGAAACCAAGCACCTCGCCAGATGTCAGTTCCACGCATGGGCCGACGCCGATCGGCGAGTAGATCCGCTTCACCGACGCGTTGGTGCGTAGTTCCACTCCGGCGACGGCAAGCACCTCCGTAAGCCGATCGATAATCCGCCCATAGCCGCCCTTCACGTACCCAAACAACTCCTTCTTCATCCCGGATCGGCGAGCAGCATACATTCGCTGGATAGTCGCCCAGATGAACGCGGCGCTTGCCTGCTTGTAGCTCTCGCCGAGTTTCGACTTGAGCAGTGGTAGCCAGATCTTTTCCACCGTCCGCCGACCGCTCAGTTTTGTTAGCCAGTCGATGACTGAGATTCTCTCCAACTTCTTCCAGTCGGTAGTGCGGCTCGCGGTCAGGATGGTTATTGCGAGGCGGAACTTCCCCCACAACCCGAGCGGCGGGAACCGCAGGAACTCCATGCTGTTCGACATCGAGTGCAACCGGCCGTCGGTGTAGAAGCCTGTCTTTGTTTCGCTGCCGACAAACTCACGGTCGAGATTCAATCGCTCGAGCAGGGCATGGGTATGTGAGTCGCTGAGTAAGATGACGTGGTAAAACTTGTCCCACCGTACGCTGCCAAGATCCCAGGCCATTGCCAACCCACCCACCGCCGGAGCCGCCTCCAGTACGGTGACACGGTAGCCCTGGCCCCGAAGACGATCGGCAAGCGCCAGTCCGAGTAACCCGCCACCAACGATGCCAACGTGTTCGCTCACGATGTGGCCCTCGTCAGGATCGCTGTCCGCCGGTGGCGAAAGTGCGACAAGTTGTCGTTGAGCCATCGGACAACAAGCCCGGCGGCGGAAGCCAGTTCGGTTAACCGCTTGGCCGACGGGGTGTACAGTGAGGCTTTCGTCTTCTGATCGGTGTACTGGTTTGCCACGGCTCTGGTGCGAACAAACGCCCGCATCAGGTATCCTCGCCGGAGGCTGAACCAGAGGAGCGATAGAGCGTCTTTCCGAAATGGGTGATCGGGAGGGATAAGGTCCGATAATACCACGCATCCGCCAGGCCGCAGCAGGCTGGCGAACTGGACGAGGCGAGTCGCGAGGGACGGCTCACACATGTACTGCACCACGCTGTTCACCCAGATAATGTCGAAGTGCGTGGTGGAATCGGTATCGTTCCACTCGTTCACGTTTGGTCGGTCTGCCAGGTGCCGGCGGGCGAACATCCGCATTCGCTCGGCTTGGTCCCACACCCACAATCGGCCGACCTGATTGGCGAGAGGGCGGGAGGTGATCCCATACCCGCAGCCAAAGTCGAGAGCCTGAATCAGATGCTCTAATGAACTAGTTTTTTCCTGTGAACAACCATCACACATTGAACTGTTTAAATAACACACTACACGCATATTCAAACGAAAATGTTAAAAACATGGAATTTTTCTTTTAA
>JALOQR010000008.1 GCA_025459365.1 Fimbriiglobus sp. | reverse complement strand
AGATCGTCGGTGACGTAATGGGCCGATATCACCCTCACGGAGATGGGGCCATCTATGAGGCACTGGTACGCCTCTCGCAAGACTGGGTAATGCGGGTGCCGCTCGTTCATGGTGAGGGGAACTTCGGCAGTGTCGACGGCGACCCCCCCGCGGCTTACCGCTACACGGAAGCCAAGCTGACGAAGGCTGCCGAGAACCTACTCGCCGAACTGGACCAAGAGACCGTCGACCTCCGCGACAACTATGCCGGCAACCGCCGCGAGCCGGTCGTCCTCCCGGCCCAGTTCCCGAACCTGCTGGTCAATGGCACCTCGGGCATCGCCGTCGGGTTGGCCACCAACATCCCCCCGCACAACCTCGGCGAAGTGCTGCGGGCATGTGTGTTCCTCATCGACACTCCCGACGCCAGCGTGGCCAATCTGCTCGACAAGGTGAAAGGCCCTGATTTCCCCCTCGGTGGGAAGATCCTGAGCGACCGAGCGACGCTCCGCGCTATCTACGAAACTGGCAAGGGGAGCATCAAGGTCCAGGCCGAGTGGAAGACGGAAGACCTCGGCCGCGGGCGGCAGCAAATCGTAGTGACGAGCATTCCCTACGGCGTGGACAAGGGACAACTCGAAAGCATTATCGGCGACATCATCGAGAACAAGAAACTGCCGCAACTCACCGGCCTGAGCAACGAGACGAACGACAAGGAAGGGATGCGGATCGTGCTGGACCTCAAACCCGGCACCGACCCGAACCTCGTGATGGCGTACCTCTTCAAACACACCGACATGCAGCGGAATGTGTCGTACAACATGACCGCGTTGGTGCCGGCAGAGGACGGCAAGACTCTGATGCCGCGAGACGGGTTGAGCCTCAAGGAGATGCTCCAACACTTCCTCGACTTCCGGCTCGTCACCGTGCGGCGGCGGTTCGAGTACCACCTACGGGTGCTGAAGCGGCGGATTCATATCCTCGAAGGGTTCGCCAAGATCTTCAACGCCCTCGACAAGGCGATCAAAATCATCCGCAATAGCACCGGCAAGCCGGACGCCGCCGACAAGTTGAAGAAGGAGTTCGACCTCGACGACGAACAGGCGACGGCGATTCTTGACAGCCAACTCTACAAGATCGCCCAGATGGAAATCCAGAAGATCATGGACGAACTGAAGGAGAAGAAGAAGGAGGCTGAACGGATCGAGAGCATCCTGAAGTCCGAGAAAAAGTTGTGGGGGGTGGTGCGCGATGAGTTAGAGAAGTTGTCAAACTCGGAAATTGTGGTGCGACGGAAGACCCGCATGGCGTCGGACGAAGACGTGCTGACGTTCAGCGAAGAGGCGTATATCGTCCGCGAGAATACGAACGTGGTTCTTACCCGCGACGGATGGGTGAAACGAGTCGGGCGATTGCAGAGCGTCGAGAGCACCCGCGTGCGGGAGGGCGATGAAGTGATCGCCGTCATCCCCGGCAGCACGCTCGACAACGTCGTCTTTTTCGCAGACGACGGCACCGCCTACACCATGCGGATCAACGAGGTGCCGGCGAGTACTGGTTACGGTGACCCCGTAACGAAGTTCTTCAAACTGGCCGACGGGGTGAAAGTCATCGCGGCGGCCACCACCGACCCTCGGTTCACCCCAGCCGACCGCGAGGCCAAGGGGAAGGACGCCGGTGGGCCGCACCTGCTTGTGGCCACCTCCAACGGGTATGTGTTCCGGCTGCCACTCACCGCCTACCGCCCGGAGTCCACCAAGGCCGGCCGCAAGTATGCCAAGCCCGAGGAGGGCAAAGTGGCACTGGTGACGGTGCTGAGCGGCGACGAACAGGGCGTCATGCTGGCCAGCCGTAAGGGGTGGGTAATCCACTTCGCGGTGGACGAGGTGAACGTCCTGGCTGGTGTCGGGAAAGGAGTGATGGGGATAAAACTGGACGACGACGACGTGTGCGTCGGCGGGGCAGCGGTGGGCGGCGGGCGTTTCGACAAGTTGACCTGCGAGGCCGAGAGCGGAACGACAAAGGAGTTCGGCATCGGAGCATACTCACAGCAACAGCGGGGCGGTAAAGGCCGCGAGCACAAGCGGACGCCGCTCGCCCGTGTTGTGCCGCCAACCATCGAACTAGTGAACTGGGATGAGGTCGAGGGGAAAGTGCCGAAGGCGAGCAAGAACGACACCCACGAATAACCCTCGACCCATCCACACCGAATCTCTGAGACCCCACTGATGAGCACGGCTTCCCCTACGAAGAACTCGAAGTACACCGCCGCCGAGCACATCACCGCCCTCGAGGGGCTTGAACCAGTGCGAGTACGGCCCGCCATGTACATCGGCGGCGTCGACTCCAAAGGCCTGCACCACCTCTGCTGGGAGATCGTTGATAACTCGATCGACGAATACCTGAACGGATACGCCGACCACATCACCGTAATTCTCCACAAAGGGTGCGACAGCGTCACCGTCGCCGACAACGGCCGCGGCATCCCCGTAGATACACACCCGAAGTTCAAGGTGTCCGGCCTCGAACTGGTGCTCACGAAGTTGCACGCCGGTGGCAAGTTCGACAACAAAGACAGCAACTACTTCTACAGTGGCGGCCTGCACGGGGTCGGAGCGAGTGTGGTGAATGCCCTCTCCAAGAAGCTCGTCGCCACCGTCAAACGTGACGGCCAGGAGTACCAACTCACGTTCGCCAAGGGCATCCCGCAGACCAAGCTGGAGAAACTCGGGGCGGCCCGCGGCACCGGCACGACCGTCTTCTTCCAGCCCGATGATACCATCTTCAAGACGACCAAATTCGACGCTGAGACGATCCGCCATCGGCTCGAAGACATGTCGTACATTCACGCCGGGCTGAAGATCACCTTCAAGAACGAAGCGACCGGCGAAACGTTCGACCTCTCGCACCCAGACGGTATCCCACAGTTCCTCGCCAAGTTGGTGACCGACGGCGGCAAGGCAGCGGTGACGGACGCCGTGTTTCATGCCAAGCGGGACACCGAAGATCGGATGGAAGTCGCCCTTCAGTGGACCGAATCGACCGACGAGACCATCCGCAGCTACGTCAACGGCATCCGTACGCCGAACGGCGGCACGCATGAGAACGGGTTGAAGTCGGCCGTCCGCAAGGCGGTCAACAACTACATCGAGACGCACGAGGAGGCAAAACGGGGAGCGAAGGGGCTGAAGATCACTGCGGAGGACATTCGTGAAGGGATCGTGGCCATCGTGTCAGTGTTCGTGCAGAACCCGGAGTTCGAGGGGCAGACCAAGCAGAAACTCAACAACAGCGAGACCGAAGCGAAGGTGGACAACTTCGTGCGTGCGTCGCTGGAGACGTGGCTGAACAACAACCGGAAGGCGGCCGACGGCATCGTCGGGCGGATCGTGCTGGCGGCGAAGGCCCGCGAGGCGAGCCGGGCAGCAGTGGAAGTCACCCGCAAGAGCGCCGGCAACAGCCGGCGGCTGAGCCTGCCGGGCAAACTGGCCGACTGCAAAAGTCGCGAACTGGGCGATAGCGAGTTGTTCATCGTTGAAGGCGACTCGGCCGGCGGGTCGGCCAAACAGGGCCGTAACAACAACTACCAGGCGGTGCTGCCGCTGCGGGGGAAAATCCTCAACGGCGAAGACTTGCCCACCCTCAAGGTGCTCCAGAACGCGGAACTCGCCGACCTTACCAACGCCATAGGCACCGGTGCCGGCGATAAGTTCCGCTACGAAGGTCTCCGCTACGGCAAGATCATCCTCCTCATGGACGCCGACGCCGACGGCCACCACATCTGCACCTTGCTGCTTGATTTCTTCTTCCGCCACATGCCCGAACTCATCCGTAAGGGGCACGTGTTCATCGCCCAGCCGCCGCTTTACCGGATCGACGTGGGCAAGGAAACACACTGGGCGAAGGACGACGAGCACAAAGAAGAGATCCTTGCCGGGCTGAAGGCGAACGCCAAGCCAGACATCACTCGGTTTAAGGGGCTGGGGGAGATGCCGTTCCGTGTGCTGAGCCAAACAACACTCGACCCGAAGTTCCGCACGCTACTGAAGGTGGAAGTAGATTCCAACCTGGAAGCCAACGACGCTTTCCGGGAACTGCTCGGCAAAGAGGCCGACAGCCGCTACCGGTTCATCATGGAGAAGGCCGATCAGGCGGTACTCGAAGAACTGGATGTGTGAGCCTCAAGGCGAGCGGCCCCCGTGAGCGGGGTGATTCTGGTCCATCCAGCCCGCTCACGCGGGCTGCCCGCCAATACCATATCTGCCCATGTGGGATTTCGCCCTCACCGCGTTCACGTCGATCTTGTTCCTGGTGGACCCGCCGGGCTGTATCCCGGCGTACCTCGCGCTCACGTCAAGGTACACGCCAGCCAAGCGGAAACGCACCGCCCTCATTGCCTGTATCACTGCCACCCTTGTGATGAGCGGGTTCGGCATCGTTGGTACCTGGCTGTTCCACTTTCTCGGGCTGAGCCTGCCGGCGTTCAAGATTGCTGGCGGGCTGGTGCTATTCCTGGTCGCCATCGACATGATCCGCGCCCAGCGAAGCACTCAAGAAGACCCGGAAGAAATGCAGGAGGGGAAGGAGGCGTCGGACGTGGCGATTGCCCCGCTGGCGGTGCCGCTGCTCGCCGGGCCGGCGGCGCTGTCAACTGTGACGGTGCTGGTGGCAAAGGCGTCGAACTTCGGCGAGGTGATGATGGTCCACTTGGCGGTGCTGCTGACCGGGGCGGTCGGCTACATCACTTTCCGGCTGGCCGAGCCGATCCAGCGACGGCTCGGCACCACCGGCATTCACGTCCTGGGGCGGATCCTCGGTCTAGTGCTGGCCGGGATCGCGGTACAGTTCGTGCTCGACGGGCTAACCGGGGCGGGGGTAGTCGCCAAACCCGCCGCCCCGGTCGCCGGCCACTGAACATCACGGGTCGCGGGTGGCGAATCGCCAGGAGGCTAGCCCGAGCATCAGGGTGATGAATCCCAGGTTTACGGCTATCACCTCGCCCAGCGTCGCCGGCAGGTTGAGATCCCACCCCCTTTCCTTCATCCCACGTTCGCTGAGCACACCCTGGGCGATCACCTTCCCGCTCCAGGTGTCGAGTTGCACAGTCCGGGGGGAGACGAAGTGGACGATCTTCCAAACCGGGGCTGTGGAGTAGGGGATAAACCCGAACAGTGGGGCGTTCGGGTCGAGCCGTTCCATGACCTTGTCTTGTGGGATCGGATTGCCGTCTTCGTCTAACCACACGGTTTTCCCTTCGGCCGTTTGCTTGGCCACCTCCGCTACCACCCGCTCGCGGCTGTACACCGAATCGGCCACCAAGCCGATGAGGAAGAACAGCCCCCACGAGAGGAGGGTGGCCATGATAGCCACCAGGGCATTACGGGTTAGCACCCCGAACAGGGTGCTAACCGAGTACAGAATGGCGAACTGGAGGGTGAGTAGGGGGATGACGCTCAAGAAGGTGGCCGACCATACACCGGTTCTCACGCCCACTGCCAAGAGCATCCCCAGCACCGCCGTGGTGACGAGAATGAGGAAGAAGATCAGCCCGCCGACGTACTTGTACACGAGCAGCCCGACACGGCCGATGGGCTTAGCGATGACCAGGTCAAGCGCCCCTTTACGAAGCAGGTTCGGTATGAACCCGGCCGTCACGATGGTGCCGACAAGACAGAACACCCACCCACCGAGGCCGTTCACCACGTAGTTCTGGCAGTAGTAAGCCATTGATCGGGCCGGCCGCTGGAAACCCGTGTTCACAACGAAGAACACAGTCAACTCGTGTGGCCAATCGAGCTTGTCGGCATACCCGCTGCCGGCGGTCGTGACATGGAAACGCAGTTTCACGGGCTTGGCACCATCCGAGGACTTACCACCCTCTTTCTGTTCTTCGTCCTTGGCTGGTTTCTTTGGCTTGTCCACCTCGGGGGTGACGTCCGTCACACTCACCCCTTTCAATGCCCCGTTCAGGGATAGGAATTCCTCGGTCCGCTTGGCGTCCACCGGCAGTCGGATGAACCGTCCCACAGAACGGCCAGGGAGAAAGAACGCACGGGCACTTTCGTAGTCCTTGTACGTTGCGAAGGTCACCGACAAGTCGAATTCTCCCCCCCCTGTCCAGGGCTCACCCTCGTTCTTCGGGTTAGCGTTTTCGATTGCTACCTGCGGGCGACCGGTCGTCGGTTCAAACTGGAACAGAATCTTCCAGATACCGAGCTCGTGTTCTACCTGTTCGGCGAAAGAAAGCGGGCGAACCGAAGTGCTGAACACAACCAGAAGAAACAGCACAATCAGGATCAGGAGAGTTTGCAGAATCCAGCCGTTCCGCGCCTCGCGGAACGAGTCTTTCATCACAGCGATGAAGTTGCGGAGCATTAGTCGATCCTCCGAGCGGCGACGGGACGAGCCACGCGAACACCCTTCTTGCCGCCGGGGTTCGAGCCTTCCACCAGCTTCATGAACACGTCCTCCAGGGTGAGCTTCTGCTCCACCAGGTGCCGCAGTTTCAGCCCGTTCGCCCAGAGCATCTCCAGCACCGGATCGATGCTCTGCCCGTCGGCCAGTTCCACCTCTGCCTTCCCCTCGGCCATTTCCACCTTGAAGCCAGCGTCTCGTACTTCCTGTACCGGGAACGGGGTGCCCTTCTCCAGCCCGATCTCGAAGCGGTTCGCCCGCCGGGTGATCTCGGCCACCGTTCCCTGCCTTACCAGTTCTCCCTGATGGATGAACGCCACCCGGTCGGCCATCATCTCGACCTCGGCCAGTAGGTGGGTATTCACGAAGATGGTTCGTCCCTCCCCCTTCAGGGTTTGCAGCAACTCACGGATTTCCCGTCGGCCGGCGGGGTCGACGCCGTCGGTCGGTTCGTCGAGGAAAATCACCTCGGGATCGTGGAAGAACGCCTGGGCGATGCCCAGCCGCTGCTTCATCCCCTTCGAGTACGTCTTAATCTTGCTTTTTGCCCGTTTCTTCAGGCCGACGATGTCAAGTGCCTCGTCCATCCGTTTGATGCGATCCGGGCGACTCATGCCATACAGTTCGCCGTAGAAGTGCAGGAGCGACACGCCGGTGTGGTAGCCGGGGAACTGGTGGTCCTCGGGCAGGTATCCGACCTTTTTGCGGATGTCGGTGGTGCCCACTTCGGAACCGAGTAAGTAGGCGTCGCCGTCGGTCTTTTTCACGATCCCGAGGAGGATCTTCACCATCGTGCTCTTGCCGGCCCCGTTGTGCCCGAGCAAGCCGTAGATCTGCCCCGGTTCCACCTGAAGTGTGACCCCCTTGAGGGCCTCCACGCTGCCGTACTGCTTCCGCAGGTCTTTGGTTTCGATCACCGACACGTGGTCGCCTCCCATAACTGGGGTGGTGAAGCCGGACGGTCCGGGTGTGAGGGTGAGGGTACGACTGCCGACCGACCGCGGCACCGTGAATCCGCCACCGCCGGGCGTACAATCCCGAAGTGCCCTTTTCCGGAGTTCGTTATGCGCCGCACGGTATTTAAGTCCAAAATCCACCGGGCGACGGTCACGGAAACGAACCTGGAGTATGAGGGGAGCATTTCGGTCGATCAGGATTTACTCGATGCGGCCGACATCCTCCCGAACGAACAGGTCCACGTCTGGGACGTGACCAACGGCACCCGCCTCATTACCTACGCCATCACCGCTCCTCGTGGCAGCGGGCAGGTGTGCGTGAATGGGGCCGGAGCGCACCTCATCAAAACAGGCGACATTGTCATCATCGCCACCTTCACAACAATGCGGACGCGGGAAGCGCGGAAGTATCAGCCGATAGTGATTCTGGTCGACGACAACAATCAGGTGAAGGACGGGGAGGCCGACGACCCGGACGGAGTGACGAACTGAACGGCTGTTCGGACCGGCCCCGTCGCCAGTACCGCCGCCGTGGTCAGCATCACGCCAAACGCCCGGTGCGATTGCAACACGGCTTCTAGCCAACTGCCTCCAACAAACCGGGCGAGCAGTTGGTAGTACCACTCCCCATCGCCGCCGGGAATAAATGCGAACGCAGCGGTTAGGGCCAGCACCACCGCTGCCAGTCGATCGCGGACCCGGTCGGAGTTGATCAACCCAGCGAGGTACGGCAGGCCGAGCACGAGCATTGGCAGTTCGTAGGGCAACAGTTGGCAGCAGTACAGCGACGCACACCCGACGAGCGCGAAACACCATTCTCGAGTCGGCTGCACCTTTCCAAACGCCACGCACCGTAGTCCGATGATCACCAGCATCCCCGCATAGCTGGCGAGCGTGCCAATCATGCCGAGATCGATCGCCGGCCCGCCGCCAGCAACCAGCAGCCGGTTCCACCCGGTGATCTGTTTGTTCACCGCGACCCGGTTGAACTCCACCGTCTGGTGACCGCCCTGCACGAACTTCAGGTATTCCAACACGAACAGTGGCTTGCCGAAGAACACCACCCCGGCGAGTACATTCAACCCAGCCGCCCACACCACCACCTCCGCTGCCCGCCGCCAACCGCTCAGGTACCAGGCCAGTGGAAGTAGTGGCAACGCAATGTGCGGTTTGATGAAGCAGACCGCCCAGAGTATGCAGCTGATCCGCCGCCACCCACCACGCCACGCTGCCTCTCCCAAGATGACGCAGGAGAGAACCAAGAGTGTGCTCTGCCCGACGATCAGCACGAACAGACTGAGCGGATTCAGCAGGATCGCCACCACCGCAGCGGCGGTGAACCAACCGGGGAGCGGGGCGTCGGTGAGTGTCCGTACCCCCCAACCCGCCGCCGTTGCCAGCCCGATGGTGAACACGCACCACAGAGGCTTTGCCAATTCCCACGGGAGCACCGCCCACGGCGCGAACACGAGCAGGGCCTGCGGTGTGAGGAAGAAACCACTGTTGCCGCTCAGGTTCTCGTCGCCAGCCCAGTGTTCGTCGACGCGGGCATGAATTTTCGTCACATCGTAAGGAGTTTCGCCCCGCATCGCCAGCCAAGGCCCCGACGAGTAGATCCAGAGGTCTTCGTGGTGGTTTTCGCCAATGGCCACCCGACCGGCCCAGTACCCAGCGAGCAGAATAGCAACGACGGTGGCGGCGGTGGTGAGGAGTCGGGAATTCGGTGGGGCTACGGGGTTCATGCTGAATGGTAGAACACGTTTCTCACTTGAAATGCCCGCCGCGATCCGACACGATGTGCGGTTGTCACTGCGAGTTGCATGGATGCTGTACGAATCGACTCACGTCCGCATTTCCACCAACGACGGCATCGGCACGCTCTGGCTCAGCCCACCAAGCGGGCGGATCGGCGAACCCTTCCTCCGCCAGTTGCTCCCCGCGCTAGAAGTAGTGGCCAATACAGCGGGCATCGAAATCCTGGTACTGCGCTCGGGCACGCCGGTCGGGTTTGGTCGCGGGTTGGAGAGCGGTTCCCTCCACGATGGATTGCCGAAGCTCGGCCAGCGGGTGACGGCATCGCTCGCCACCCTCCCCTTCCCCACCGTGGCGTTGGTCGAAGGACCGTGCCTTGGGCCGGGCTTGGAGTTAGTCTTGGCGTGTGACTGGCGGCTGGCAGTGGCCGGGCCGGACTCGTGGGTCGGGTTCGGCGGCCTGCCCCCGGGCTGGGGCGGGCGAACGCGCCTACGCCAGATGGGCCGCCGGGTGTCGGAGCAGATGACCGCCCGTGAAGCAGTGCGGGCCGGCGTGTTCGACCACGCCTTTTGCGAGCGCCGCGGCAAGATTGAACTGCGGACGTGGCTCGACCGGTTGCAGTTTGCCCCGCGGAAGCGGTCGGCGAGTTGGTGGGGCTGGTTTGTGGACGTCGAAAGGGGCTACGCCGGTGAGCGGCGGGCTTTCCGTGCGGCTCTTCAGGAAGGCATGACCGCTACCGACCCACAGCCTATACCACGGCCACTGAATTCGGTCGGCCTGACCGGCACGACTACCGGGGCACAGTCGCTCGCTGCCGAGTTGACGATGCGGGGCGTCCGGGTGGTGTGGGTGAACGGTCCGGAACCGAAGGCGATCTTTGGTCAACTGACTCGCCGCGGTCGGCTCACCCCGCTCGAAGCCGATCAGGCTGCTACCCGCATCCGCACTGCGTCCGATGCCGACGCCCTCACCGAGTGCGACTGGGTGCTGCTCGACGACGCCCACTCCGACCTCGCTGGAATGCTTGAACGCGACTTGCTGCCGCGAGCGATCCTGTCGGTGCCGGCCGCTCATCTGGAACGGGCGACGTTGCTCGTTTCTCGCCCGCAGCGGGTGACAGGCATACGCTTCCGGGGAAACAGCGCGGAGCTAGCCGGAACGCTGGACACCGACCCGGAGACGACCGCCGCCGTTGCCGGGTGGCTGGGCGTCGCAGGGGTCGTGACGACTCTCGCGGAACCGTTGGCCGTGGTCCCGGCGGCCGTCTAATACTGGTCGCATGTCAACACCCAAACTGCCGCGGGCGAAAGAGCGGGTGCCGCTGCTCCTCGCCCACCTTGAAGAGCTTTACCCGGACACCGGCACCGCCCTGAACTTCGCATCGCCGTTTCAGTTGCTCGTCGCGACGATCCTTTCCGCCCAGTGTACCGACGCCCAGGTAAACAAGATCACCCCGGCCCTGTTCGCCCGCTTCCCCACCGCCGAGGAGATGGCTGCGGCCACCATAGCGCAGATCATCCCGTTCGTGAAGAGTACCGGCTTCTACCGCAACAAGGCGAAGAACATCCACGGAGCGGCGACGGCCATCATGACGGAATACGGCGGGCAGGTACCCGGCACCCTCGACCAACTGGTGAAACTGCCCGGCGTTGGCCGCAAGACGGCGAACGTGGTCCTCGGCGACGGGTTCGGCGTGACCGGCATCACGGTAGACACGCACGTCGGCCGGCTCAGCCGACGGCTCGGCCTGACCCGCAAGCACGATCCAGTGAAAGTCGAGATGGTGCTGAACAAACTGGTGCCGCAGAGCGAGTGGACGCGGTTCAGCCACCGCCTCATCCTGCACGGCCGGGCGGTGTGCAACGCCCGCAAGCCGAAGTGCGGCGAGTGCCGCCTGGCCCCCCTCTGCCCACAGGTCGGGGTGAGGAAGCCGGCGGACGGCGCAACGTGAGTCCGCGTACAACATTCTCTCTACCCAGGAATTGACGCCATGACGACTCTGGAAGAGCGGTTCATCCGTTACGCCCGCATCGATACAACTGCCGATGAGCGGAGTACGACCTACCCCAGCACCCCGAACCAACTCGTGCTGGGCAATATGCTCCGCGACGAGTTGTTCGCCCTGGGGCTGAAGGACGCGTACCAGACCGAGTATGGCATCGTGTACGCCACCATTCCGGGCAACGTGCAGGGGGTGCCGACGGTCGCGTTCGTCGCTCACGTCGACACCTCACCCGAAACCACAGCGAAGCACTGCAACCCGCAGGTGATCCGCAACTACCCCGGCGGAGATATCGTGCTGCTGGGCGATACGACCAAGATGATCCGCACCGCGGACTCGCCCGAACTGCTCGGACTGGTGGGGAAAACCATCATCACCACCGACGGCACCACCCTGCTCGGCGGCGACGACAAGGCCGGCGTGGCGGTCATCATGGAGTTGGTGAAAACGCTGGTCGAGAACCCCGCCATCCCGCACGGGCCGGTCCGCGTCTGTTTCACCTGCGACGAGGAGATCGGCAAGGGCGTCACGCACGTCGACCTGAAGGAACTGGCCGCCGACGTGGCGTACACCCTCGACGGCTCTGGCGTCGGCGAGGTGGAGGGCGAGACCTTCAGCGCCGACAAAGCCACCGTCACGATCAAGGGCGTGAACATCCACCCGGCGATCGCGAAAGGGCGGATGCTGAACGCCGTCAAACTGGCCGGCGAGTTCCTGGCGAAACTGCCGCAGGGCACACTGTCGCCCGAAACGACAGAAGAGATGGAAGGGTTCGTCCACCCGTACATAATCGAGGGCGGCGTGGGGGAGGTGAAAATCCATGTCCTCCTGCGAGACTTCAACACGCCGAAGCTCACCGAGTACGCCGAGATGCTCCGCCGGATCGGCCGGGAGATCGAGGCCGCCCACCCGAAGGCGAACGTGAAGGTGGATGTGGCGTACCAGTACCGCAACATGCGGGACGGGATGGTGAAAGAGCCGCGGGCGATCCCGTACGCGATCGAAGCGACCAAGCGGGCCGGGCTGACACCGGTGCAGAAGAGCATCCGCGGCGGTACCGACGGCAGCCGCCTCACCGAGATGGGCCTGCCGACGCCAAACCTGAGCACCGGCGAGCACAACTTCCACTCGCCGCTGGAGTGGGTGTGTGTGGAGGAGATGGAGGCGTGCGTGCGGGTGTGCGTCGAGTTGGTGCAAGTGTGGGCCGGGAAGTGATTTGCGAGGTGGGTCGGCACGGAGTGTATCACTTCGAGCGACCCACGCGGAACAAGCACTGTGGGTGGCTCGGGAACGGAAGGCCCTCAGCGGATCCCCCTCCCTGGGTTGTCATGCTCACCCGCCGTCGTTTCCTCGCCGCGTCCGGGGCTGCTATGGCCGCCGGGCCGTTCCTCCGTTCCGCGGCACCGGCAAGCCGCTCTACCACTTCGACTACGCCGGACCGCTTACCGAAACCGTGCTGCTCGGCAAGGTGTCGTACCGCTGCGGATCAGAGATCACCTGGGACGCCGAGAAGGGGCTGACCGAGAAGAAAGAGGCGAACGAATTCCTGGGCCGTCCGTCGCGGAAGGGGTGGGAGTGATCTCGTTCTGGCGAGCGGCCCGTGTGAGCGGGCTGGTGGAGGTCAACCAGTCCGCTCACACGGGCCGCTCGCCCTAGTGGATTACTTCCGCCCTTCCCCGGCGTACACGCCCACCTCGGTGATAACGAGGTCCATGAACACGTCGTGGGCGTCCACCGGGATGCTGGGGAACATCTGGCACTCGAAGGCGAGGGCCACCAGCGGGGCGTCCTTGCGGGCACGGGCCAGCAGCCGGTCGTAGTACCCCTTCCCCTGCCCCATCCGCCCACCGCGGGCGTCGAACGCGGTGCCGGGTACCATCACCAGATCCAGTTCCTCGGGCTGGAGAATCTTCGCCGGCAACTTCCGCAGATCCTCTTGCGGTTCGAGGATCTTGTATGCACCCTCCACCAACTCGCTCATGTCTTCGAGGTGGAAGAGTTCCAGTTCGTTCGTCTCGACGATGCAGTACGGCACCACCACCCGCTTGCCGTGCGTCAGCGCCACGGGCAGTGTGTGCCGGGTCCGCACCTCACTGCCGGCGTCGACGTACCACATGACGGTCTTGGCGGCCTGGTACGCCGGCAGCTTCATGAAGGTTTCGCAAATCTTCTGGCTCACCGCCTCCTTGTCCTTCTGGGCGATGCGGTTCTTGCGGGCCTGCTCGCGGAGTTGTTGCTTGGGCGTCGGCTGGTCGGCGGGCGTGGTCATGGCGGCATCCGTGGTAAAGGGGTCAATATACCCGCGAGCGGCCGAAACGCCCGACCAGTGAAACCGGCAGCTTGCCACACTGGTATTCTGGATGTTGCAGCCCCATCAAGGTTGGACTCGAATGCGCTCCCGTCTCACCGTCGCCTTCGCACTGCTCGCCGCCGTCGCACCGGCCGCCGACCCGCCCCCGCCGGTCGGGAGCAAACTGCCCGACTTCACCCTGCCCGAGCCAGCCACCGGCAAGAAGTGGACTCTCGCCGACCATGCTCGCGACGCCAAGGCCACGGTGATCGTATTCACCTCCACCGCCTGCCCGGTGTGTACGGGCTACGGCCCGCGGCTGGCCGAAATCGCCAAGAAGCACGCCGCCGACAAGGTGACGTGGGTAGGCGTGGCCAGCCACCCGGCCGACGACACCGACGCCGTGGCCAAGTACGCGGGGATAGCCGGGTTGCCCTTCCCGCTGCTCAAGGATGATGGAGCCGTGCTCGCCGATAAGCTCCAGGTGGACCGCGTGCCGACGGTGGTGGTGCTCGACGCCGGGCGGACGGTGCGGTACGCCGGACGGGTCGACGACCAACTCGCCCCGAACGTACAACGGGCGAAGGCGACGACCGCCGAACTGGCCGACGCCCTCGCGGCGGTGCTGAAGGGCGAAGACGTGAAGGTGCCGCACGTCGCCGCCGCTGGGTGCAAGATCACCCGCGACAATGTCGTGAAGGCTGAGCCGTCGTTGACCTACCACAAGCATGTCGCCCCCATCGTGCAGGCGAAGTGCCAGGACTGCCACCGCCCCGGCGAGGCCGGGCCGTTTGCCCTCACCACCTACCGGCAAGTGAAGAACTGGTCGGCCATGATCCGCGAGGTGGTGGCCGAAGGGATCATGCCGCCGTGGCACGCCGATGCCCCGCACGGCCACTTCAAGAACGACCGCCGCCTGACCGCCGACGAAAAGAAGATGCTCCTCGCCTGGGTCGATCAGGGTTGCCCGGAAGGGGAAGTGAAGGACGCCCCGCCGCCGCGGAAGTTTGCCGACGGCTGGCGGCTTGGTCGCGAGCCGGACGAGGTGCTGACCATGCCGAAGGCGGTGAAGGTGCCGGCCAGTGGGTCGATGCCCTACGAGTACCTGCTGGTGGGCAAGCCCTTCGCCGAGGACAAGTGGGTGACCGCCATCGAGGTGCGGCCGGAGCAGCGGGCGGTCGTCCACCACATCATCGCGTTCATGATCCCGCCGGGCAAAACCATGCTCGACGTGCTCGGCCGCGACTTCGGCCGCTACATGCTCGGGGCGTACGTGCCGGGCGACCAGCCGATCGTCGCCGGGCCGAAACAGGCCCGCAAGATCCCGAAGGGCACACAGATCATCTTCGAGGTGCATTACACGCCGAACGGGAAGGCGGTGACGGACCGTTCGAGCCTCGGCCTGTGCTACACCAAAGACGCACCCGAGACGGAGTTGCAGTGCGTGGCAGTGATGAACGAGAAGTTCCGCATCCCGGCGGGGGCGGAGAACCACGAGGTAAAGTCGGAGCATACCTTCACCAAGGCGACCACGCTCATCTCTCTCACGCCGCACATGCACGTTCGCGGGAAGGCGTTCCGGTACGAGGTGGTAACGCCGGACGGCAAGCGGGAGACGATTCTGAACGTGCCGAAGTACGACTTCAACTGGCAGGCCACCTACGACTTCGCGAAGCCAGTGGAACTGCCCGCCGGGGCCAAGCTGGAATGCACCGCGTGGTACGACAACTCGGCGAAGAACCCGTTCAACCCCGACCCGAAGAAGATGGTGCGGTGGGGGGACATGACCAGCGACGAGATGATGATCGGGTTCGCCCTGTACCACGACACGAAAGGAAATACACGGTAGCGTTCGAAGCGGTGGATAGGGCACGAGGGCGATCATCTGGATCATGTTGAGAGCGACCCTCGCCCCTACTCACATCCTGCGGCATCGCCCTTGCGGGTACACTTTTTCCACCAAAACCGATTCCACCATCCCTACCGATTCCGATGAAACTGACATCCCCTCGCCCGAAATCCTACGCCGGTCATCTGGTCGCCGAACTACCCGGACCGGACCGAAAACGGACGCCCGCAGAGTACCGCTACCACCTGACGTACCGGAACCCACATCCGACCGAAGACGGCTGCATGATGGTATGGGAGGTACTCGGCGGCCGGTTGCCGTACCAAATCGCCTGCGAACGGACCGCCAAGGCGGTGCGGTGGCACTGCACCTGTGCCGACGCTGTTTACCGTGAGGATGAACCGCAGCACCGTTGTAAACACGTGCGCGGGCTGATCGACACCCTCGATGCCGTCTCCGTCGTGCCGGCTTGCGTCGGATAACCCACACGCCCGGCACCACCGCCACGCCCGCCCCCGGCAGTTCCGTCCGTCGCTCCACGTTCCTCCCACCGCCCCGATTTCGGGTGGCATATTTACAGCACACGCTTGGCACGGCCGCCATTCGCGGGCATGCTAGACCGTGCCCGGTTCGCCGCGAGGATCGCCATGTCCCGCCTACTTTGGGTCGCTCTGCTCGCCGCCGGGCTGTCGGCCCCTTCGTTCGCCCAGGTCGTTTACCCGAAACCGCCTGACGAGTACGCTGCCACTGTGCGCTATCGCATCCGCGCTGCGGGTGAGCAACGAGTTGGCCCATTTCAAGCGATGGCGAAGCACTTGAAGGCCATCGGATTCAAGCACGCCGACGAGGAGCGGTTCAAGCTCGACCTGCTCGACCCCGGTGCCGAACTGGTCTCCGGCACGTTACCGTCGGCCACGGCCGGCAAGTTGCTCGACGACCCGAGCCTGAAGACGGCACTTCTGTGGCCAGCGGCCGAGAAACCGTTCGATGACCCCAAGAAGCTCCTGCAACTGCGGCTCGACCTGGCCACTGGCTTCCCGGCCGAGGAGCAACAGCATCTGCACGAGCAGGCGGTCGCCCAGTTGGAAAAGATGGGCTTCGCTCACGCCACTGCGTACGACCACAAGGGGTACACCCGTGTCCGTGGGTCGCTCGCCGCTGGGCTGGTGCCACAGCTAGTGAAGGATCTTCGCTCGCTTCCCGCCGGGTGGTTCGTGGGTGGATCAAATCGGGCCGAGCAGCCCCTTCCGTTCCGCCTCGTCATTCCGGTCCGTACGGTGGTGGTGCTGCCGGACGTTCCGCCCACCTCGCCTCCAGCGCCGGCCGCCGACGGCGGCAAACTGACGCCGGAGGTGAAGGCGATCGTCGACGACGCAGCCGCGGCCGAGAAGCCGCTGGTGGTCGAGGCGGTGCTGGAGCGGGACACGTCGGCGGAACCGGCGGCGGTACGGCGGGCGTTGCGAGCGGCGCTGGCCAACATCCCGATCGAGGGGTTGGCCGGCACCGTCGTCACCATCCGGCTGCCCAAGGCGTCGCAGGCCAGAACAGTCGCCGAACTGCCCGAGGTGCGGCATCTCCGGCTGCCGCGAGCGGGGACCGAAACTGTGACCGCCGTTGCCGACCCCAAACCGGGGGAGTTCGCCACCGAAAGTGGCCTGAAATACCTTCATGCGATGGGGTACGACGGCACGGGTGTGACAATCGCAGTGGTGGCCAGCGAGTTCCCAGGTGCTGTGGTGAAACCAGCTAATCGCGAGACACCCGCAGAACTCGAAGTGGCTGGCGTAAAGTTGCCCGAGGGATCACGGCTCTTTGATTTGACCGCCGAATTGCGGCCGACACTCGATACCGCTCCGGCCGATCCGACTCGTGGGCCAGGTGGTACCGCTGCGGCCCTCGCCGCCCACGCGGCGGCCCCGAAGGCCCGATTGCTGCTCGTACGGGTCGACCCGACCCGGTTCCACCAAGTCCTAACAGTGGCGAAGGCGGTTGCTGGGGATGGTACTTTCTCCCCGGCTTTGACGACCCGCAGTGAGGAGCTGAGTACCCGCGGGGCGCAGCTGGAGTCTCGGCGACGGGTCGTATCGAATGAAGTCGAACGAGCCTTTGCCGACTTGAGCGACGACCCGAAAGCGGCCCGCCGACGTGCCGACGCCTCGGCCGCGCTCAAGCAACTTCAGGCCGAAACAGCCACCTACAACACGCTTCTCGAACGGTATCTCGCCATCGAGGGAGCGCTCGGACAAATCCGCCAGGCGACGGTGGTGGTGAACACACTGGTCTGGGAGACCGGCCACCCGCACGATGGCGAGAGCGAATTGTCGCAGTTGATCGAGCGGAAATTCTCACCGGCGGCTCAGGTGAGCGCCTTGCGGGCCAGCCGTCGGCCGCCGGTGCCAGCGTGGGTGCAGGCGGGCGGGATGAGCGTCGGCTCGGTCTGGTCCGGGCCGTTCCGTGATGCAGACGGCAACCGACTCATGGAGTTCACCGACGGCAAGGCGACCCTACCGGCAGGGCGCTGGACCAAAGAACTGGCCTTTCTCGGATATCAGACGACCAACGGTAAAGCTGCAGTGCTTCCGGCAGGGCTGAATTTACGGGTGACGATGCAGTGGCGGGAACCGCATCGCCCGGAGGTGGTGCAACCGGTCGAGCCAATCCACGACCTGAAATTGCGATTGTTCCGGCAACTCGATCCAACCGGCGAAAAGGTCGCCAGCGATGAACTGGCCGAGGTCGCCGTGTCGCAGGGCACTCCAGTTCGTCTGGCCAAGACCACCGGGAGCGGGGTCTATGAAGTGACGCTGATGGCCACGCTGCCGACCGACGGTGTGTATGCCCTCCGGGTGGAGGGCGGTTTGGCGGCGAGCGACCTGCCCGCATCGGCCAAACTCGCGGCCGAGTTGTACCCACGAATCGTTCTGGAGTTGACTGAGGCCGGACAAACGACGAAGGGCAAGGTGGTGTTCACCGATGTCGCCGTGCAGCGCTCGGGTGTAGGGATTCCCGGCGACTCGCCCGCGGCAGTGGCGATTGGCATTGGAGACACCACGGGGGCGACGAGTGCCACCGGGGTTGGCCCGGCTGTGCCGCTCGGTACCAAGCCCGATCTGCTGGCCGAAGGGCGGATTACATGGATGGGTGGCGGAGCGGGCGGCACCGGGGTGGCAGCTGGGTACATGGGCGGGGCCGCAGCGTGCTTGATGCCAACGGGCGTGCGTCCCACAGATCTGGTGAAGACCCTCGGCCTCAAGCCAGGCGACCGTTTTGTGTTGCCCGAGGTATGGTTGCGCTCGGTGTCGCCGAGGTAACAAACCCGCGAGGCGAGGTCCGTGAGCCTGCGGGTGCTCACGGACCTCCGTTCGCCAAGAAAAGCTCACCCTGACCACCTGTCAGTGCGTCTCCACGGTAGCACTTCACCCTCTTCACCGCCGGCAGGTTCAGCGACTTCGTCAACAGTCCGAGGTAAGCGGGTAGGTAATCGCAGCAGAATCGAAAGCCCGGCGAAAGTTCTTCCACGCCACCAAGCGCCAGCAGCGTTCCGCGTTTCATCCCCGCCCCTGCCCGTCGGCCGAAGTGTCCCTTCACCACCAGCGTGCCGGCAATCATCGAGGCGCCAGCGAACTCGCCAGTGTTCCCCTCCACCACAATCAGCCCGCGGCGCATCATCAGCCCAAGTTCGTGCCCGGCATTGCCGAGAAGCAATATGCTCCCGCCAATCATCCCCCGACGGGAACCACGGTACGCCGCCCCCACGCAATCGCCGGCCGTTCCCCGCACCTCGATCCGCCCACCGCGCATCTCTGCACCAAGCCAATCGCCACAGCCGTTATCGACGATCAGTTGGCCGCCACTCATCTGTGCCCCGGCGTGCCGACCGGCGTTGTTCTCGACGTAGATCAACCCGCTGGTCATGCCGCGACCGATGGCGTGAACGTTTCCCGTGTCACCGGCAAACTGGATGTCTCCGATGCCGGCGGCAGAAACAACGAAATGCTCACCGAGTGGCTCGATGCGGTTGCCGTGACGCACCGGTTGCTTGGCCACTTCGAGGGCGGATAAATTCGCCAACCGTTCGGGCACGATGCCATCGACTTCGAGCGGGATCGGCGACGGCGAGCGAAGGGTGAGCTTGAAACCCATCACCGGCCCTCCCAGAGCTTCCGCAAGTGAATGTGATGCGGGCCGAGCTTGCCACCATAGTTGCCGGCGGTGATCCTCTTCAGCCCCGGGCCTTCCACGGCAGCGGCCATTCCCGCCCACATGGCCGCCTCCACGTCGGCCAGGGTCAAGCCGTCGATCACGATCTCGTAAACCGCGTTCACGCCCTCCGGCAGTTCACTCTCGACCACCCCGCGAAGGGTCGGACAGTAGGCGTGGTTGGTACTCGCCCGCAACGCCTTGTACTTGCTGCCGACTTTGCTACCCGATCGCACGACCCCGCCGGGAAACGGCAGAATGACGTTGGACCGGCGACGGATGACGGCCACCGCTCGCTCCGCCGCCGCAAGAGTGTTCGACTGCGTGTCTCCGAGGAAAATCAGGTTGCCGCCGGCGACGCCTTTCGTGGTGCCGAAAGAATCTTCGCAGAGGAATTCACCATCCATCGTCGGGATTCGCCAGTACCGCACGCCGTGGAGTTGTTTGCTGATCTGCCATCCGTCGCCGAAGTACCGTAGTTGGCCGCCGACCCGGATCGACTTGCCCGCATCACCGGCCAAACCATTGAAGGCCGCGGTGGTCGCACAGGTGAGCACACACTGCGCCACGCGGTTCACCAGGGCTTTCTGTAGAGCATCGCGGCTGAACGCAAAGAACAGCATCGACACTCCCGGCCGACCATCGGGAGTATCGTGCGGGGTGAGTTCCCGCTCGACCCCGGCTTCGGCGTCGCAGCCAATGACACTGGCCGCGTATCCGGTTGCAGCCGCAGCCGCGATGCGTGCCCAGTCGGCCGTGGCGGCTGTCACGATTAGCCGGGAGGCCGACATTGGGAACGCCTCGGCGAATGTGTCAGTGATTGGCACTCGGTTCAGTTCCATGCCGGCTGTTGTAGGAGCCGGGCGAGAGCGTAAACTGAAGGGGAACGGAAGGAACCCCGCGATGCACGACCACGCCGCCTTCCTCGCCGCTATCGTTGCTGCCCCAGACGACGACCTGCCCCGGTTGGTCTATGCCGACTGGCTGGACGAGCAGGGCCAGCCCGAGCGAGCGGAATTCATTCGCGTGCAGTGCGAGTTGGAGCGGTGCGGGCCGGATGACGACCGACGAGCGGCCCTGCGTTCCCGCGAATCGGCTCTGCTACGGCGACACCTGGAGGCATGGGCTGGCGAGCTTCGAACCCTGCCGGCGGTCTCGGAGTGGCATTTCCGCCGCGGATTCTTGCATAGGGTCACAGTGGTCGCCCAACGATTCGGGCAGATCGCGGAATCTCTATTCCGCCTCGCTCCCACGGTGCGGGCGCTGGAATTCACTCAGGGGTCGGGATCGGTCGAGGGGTTGCTCCGCACTCCTCAACTGGCGAAAATCGGTGAACTGGGCCTATCCCGGATGTGTACATGCGGACGATGCCCCATCCTCATCGAACTACGGAATTTGTTTGCCTCCCCCCTGGTCGCCAACCTCACTCGCCTTGCCCTCGCGGCCGACCGAATGGACCCAGAGACAACTGCTGCATTGGTGTCGTCTCCCCACCTTACCCGACTCCGTAGCCTCGATTTGAGTCAGAACGCTCTTGGACTGGCGGGAGTTCGTGTGCTGGCCGCCGCCCGGACCCTGGGCGACTTACGCGAGCTGAACCTGAGCGATAACGGGATCTCGGCCTCGGGCGGTCAGGTAGTCGCACGAGCTCCGTGGCTGGCCGGGCTACGGGTGCTAAACCTGTCCCGAAACCGGCTGTCCGACACGAGCGGGCGAGCCTTGCTCAACGCCGAATTCAGCAACGAATTGGAACGGCTGGAACTCCGAACCAACGAACTCAGCGGGGAAATGAAGAAGCACCTGAAGGCGAAGTTCGGGAGCAAGGTCGTGCTGAAGTAACAGGCGCGAAAAAATGCGTAACGGTCGGCGGCGGGATCGGTCTTCCACGGGTTACAAACCCATGAGAGGCCGACCCCGCCGCGGTCGTTTCCGGCTTGCGCCTAGAAGGTCAGCATCAGCCCCACGTTCAGGCCATGCATCCAGTAGTCGGAAGAGGTGATCCTCGGCAGAGCCGGTGGGCCTGCGGCAGCGGCCCCGAACGTTTGGCTCGATGGGATGTTGGCCGGGTTCAGACGGCGATCGAGTTGATCACTCGGCCGGGCCACGTTCGTGATGTACACGAACTGGTAGCCAGCGGTCACCATCATCCGGTCGGTCACCCGGTAACCAATCCGGGCGGCGACGTCCGGAGCCAGCGAGAAGCGATACTCAGTGAACTTCACCGGTGTCTGAGAAGCGGAGTAGAAGCCCGGACGAACGATCGCCCCCGCCCCCACGTTTTCGAGGCGAGTGGTACCTTCGATGGTGATGTTCTGCTGCATCGCCCCGACCGCCAGCCGGGCATCCAACTGAACTTCCCACCGACCAGGAGTCCACTGCAACCGAAGCCCGCCCGACCCACCGTAGAAACGGTTCTGGACGGAGAAGAAGTCGTTCACACGTACCCGAGCCGGGGCGGCGAACAATCCACCGTTGAAGGCCACTACCCCACCAGCCAGGGCTGTCGAGGAGTCTTCGATCTCGAACGACTCTTCCAGGGCGTAGTATCGGAAGTGGAACAACTGCTCGAGGCTCAACGTCGGAGTCTCGACGACCCGGAGGCGGGCCCCCAACTCGGCTCCCCAGAACAAGGAGCGGTAGGCCGAGGTCACCTCTCCGGCGAACACACCGGGAGTAACAATGCGGCGTGAGTTTTCGCGGTTGAGGAGTGTATCGAAGAATGGGCGACCAAGGTCCTCACCTGGGCCAGGGGCAAACCGATTGGTCTGCTCCTGACGAGGCAGGAAGAAGATGCCCCAGTCGAGGGCGTAGGCACGACAACTGTCGAGCCACACCCCACCGTGGAACCGGGCGCCCGAAACCCCGCCGAAATCGACGGTGTCGCCCCCCAACGGCCGCGACCCGCTCAGGCCGAGGATACCGCCAGACGGGAACGGCCCGACTGAAGCCACCGTCGGTAAGGTGGTCGAGCGGGTGAACCCGAGCAGGTACTCGCCGGACACCCACCAGCGATACGGCTCGACTTCTCCCGCCATTGGGGAATATTCCCCAACTACCCCACCCCCTCCACCGTCTAGGGAAGGGACCTCGGTCGGCGGCAGGTCGGGGAGAAGGGCGGTTTGGGCGGACGCGGTAGTCACCCCGACGACCACCGCCAGAATCGCCCCCAACGGGCGGGACAGCATGAGACGACCCTCCTGAGCCGACCGCCCGACGGACTGTCCCCGGCGGGACCGACGGGCACCGTGCGGAACTTGTATCGGCTGTTCCGGTTGAAGGAGTTGAACTGTGTGATCCGAATTCTTGCCCCGACCCAGTTCTGACGGTCAGGCGACCGGCGGTGGCCTCCAGCCTTCACCAGTCGCCCGGCCCCCCCATAGTGGCCGATCCCGTCGGCCGATGGAACTGATACCGTACCGAGCGCCAGGGCGGCTGCCGGCTGCCCGCGGACTGCACTCCCCCGTACCACCCGATCCACCCCGGATCGCGACCCTTTACAGACTCCCACCATGCCTTCTGCTCCTCGGATCACGGTCACCGCTCCCAAGACCCGCTGGACCCCGTTGCTCGAACGGCTGGAAGGTCGGGAAGTCCCGGCTGTCACCGCCGCGCTCAGCCAGACGGTCAACTGGACTGAAATCGGGCCGAACGTGGTGAGCAACGGGCAGGTGCGGAACGTCGCTAGCCCGAATCCGAACGACCCGACCACCAACGTTGGTAACCCGGTCATCGGGGCAGTGCAAGCACTGGCCCCACACCCGACCGGGCCAGACCTGATGTACGCCGGCACTCCGAACGGTGGGATCTGGCGGACCACCAACGCCACCTCCACCAACCCCACCTGGACGCCAGTCTCGGATCAGGTGTCTTCGCTCAGCGTGTCCGACATTGCCTACGACCCGTTGAACGCCAACCGGATGTTGGTCGGCATCGGCGGGACCGCCGACGGCGGCGAGTTGCTGCCGACCGGCGTGGTCCGCGGCGACCTGGTGGGGGTGCTTTACACCGAGAACGCCTGGATCGATACCACCACCGGCGGATTCAGTACCCCTGCGTGGCGGATCGTCGGCGGGGTGCTGGCGAACAAGAACGTCACGAAGGTCGCCCTCCGCGGAAACATCTGGCTCGTCGGCACCGACCAGGGGTTGTTCCGCAGCACCGACAACGGCGCCACCTTCCTTCAGGTCTTCACCTCCTCGATCGACAACTTCAACACCCCCGGCACGGCTCGCGCGTTCACCGGGTACGTGTTCGATCTCGCCGAGAACCCTGGGCGGGATAATCAGTTCTACCTGGCCACAGGCCCGTTCGGTGGCCTCGGGGCGCAAGTGTGGCGGTCGGACGACTTCGGCCTCACCTGGGGGGCGGTCACGCAGGCCCAGATGCAGATCGGGGCGAACACGACCAACATCCAGATCAGCGTCCGCGACTCGTTCAAGTTCACCACCAACCTGAACGACAACCAGGTGTACGTCAGCGTGACGAACACCTTCCCGCCCCTCGGAGCGCAGACCTCGCTGCCGGGCCTTGGTGCCGAGTTCGCATGGCCAGGCCGGGCCACGGTGCAGTCGAGCATCACCTGGTCCACCAACCAGGGCGGTACCTGGACTCGGATGGACAACCCGCGGCAACTGATGGCCCCGCAAGGGGGCGTCGGGTTGTCGGATGATGCGGCCACCAGCGGCATTCTCCTGAGCATGCCGAGCGAACACCGATTGAAAACGGGCGATGTGATCCGCATCCAGAACGTGTTTGCTGCCCCGGAAGTTCCCGACCCGCCCCCCGGCGACCCAATCTACGACTACTACGACAACTTCCGCTATTTCTCCGTTCGGTACATCTCCCCGACCTCCGTCCTGTTGACCACCTACGGGACCGATACCCCTGTTCCGCAGGCCACGGCCGGGTACGACACCACGCGGATGTTCTGGCAACGAGTGGTGGATACCAGCCCCGGCGAAAGCGGGCAGTACGGGGAGAACCAAAACGGCGTTCGGGCGCCGGGCCTGAATTTCAGTTCGACGGGGTTTGCGGATGTCCTCGCCGCACCCTCCAACCCGGCGTTCCATCAACCCACGACCGCCCAGAACATCCTGTACATGGGCGGGGATATGAGCCAGTTCCGGTTCACGCCCAACAACCAACCGGGCGGTGCCCCAATTGGCGCGTTCGGTGACACGTACCCAATCTCGTTCACCGGTAGCTTCTGGCAGGGTAACCGGAAGCAGGTGCCACTCTTCACCCCCGGCTCCTCCAAGCAGTGGACCAGCATGACCGACGCGGGCGCCGCAGGCCCGCTCGGAAATGACCCGTCGGCCCCCGGTGGCGACACCCGCGAGATGGTGTTCGACGCCGCGGGCAACCTCTGGGTGGCCACCGGCACGGGCGTTTACAAACGGACCTGGACGCGAAACGACGCCCTCCCCACCGGCGGCAACTTCCCGAACACGTGGCAGAACGCGAGCGGCAACCTGGCCATCGGGCAGTTCTGGTCGGTGGGGTACGACTCGCTCAACAACTTGGCGTTCGGCTCGACCCAGGACACCGGGATGTTGGAGCAGACGAAGGCCAACGTGCAGGCCTTCAACGCCTTCACTTCGAACGCCGTCCGCAACAGCCTGATCGATCAGGAATACTCGTACTCGACGGCCTCCGACAACGTCAGCGGACTGGTCTTTAACCCCGACGGCACCATCAACGCCGCGGCTTCGACCACCATCCGCTACTTCGCCAGCAGCGACTTCAGCAACGTCGTCCGGCGGGTGTACAACAGCTCTGGCACGGTGATCGGCATCTCGAACCTGAACTTCGCGAACTCACTCACCTCCCTCGATTTCTTGAGCGGGCTGCATCCCAACGACATTGCTCCCAGAACGGCAACGACTCCGTCGGCCACCCAGGACTCCCGCAACCGCATCATCATCGCCCTGAACAATAACGACCAGCGCCGCTCGGCGTTCGGCCTGACCCGGGTTTACGAAGACTCCGACCCGTTCGGCCCGGCCACCCCGACTGGCTTCGTGGTGAACGATGTCACCCCGGCTGGCATGACCGGCCGCGTGTCGGCCATGCAGTACGGAGGTAAGCGGCCGGGTAACGTCAACGGGCAGGTGAACTTCAACCAGGTGATGTACGTCGGCACCGACACCGGCCAGTTGTGGATTCGAGACGAGTTCGGGCCGACATTCAACAACCGCGCCCCCGGTACCGGGGCGGTGACGAGTATCGTCCTCGACCCGGACGACTACCGGCACGCGTTCGTCGCCCAGGGTGGGCGAGTCTACGAGACAACCGACGGATTCCGTACCTTCGTCGACCTGTCGAACGGGCTAGTGTCCGCCCCGGACCCGACGACCGGCTCCCCCAGCGGTGTCGGGCTGACCACCTCCATTTACGCCCTCGCCGTATTCGACCCGAACCCAGGTACGGCGAATGTCGGCGAACCAGGGCTGAGCAAGGACGTGGTGCTGCTCGCCGGTGGGCGTGGCGGGGTGTTCCGACGCTCCCTGTCACAGTGCAACACGCAGGTGATTTGGTCGGAGTACGGGAACGGCCTGCCCAACACGGTGGTGACCGACCTGGAGGTGGTCACGCGGCCGGTGAACCCCAACGTCGCCCCGGTGGATAATCCGAACGACCAACCGGTGCGGCTGGTCGCGGGCACCTTCGGCCGCGGTGTGTGGTCGGTCAACGATGTCCGCCAGACCCTCACTCAGACCCTCACCCTCGACATCATCGGCGACAACGGTGCAAACAGCATCAACATCGTGGCCGACCCGAACGACCCGAACGCCGTGCTCGTGAGCGACGGGCCAAACTTCCTCGGGCGGTTCCTGTTCGGTCAGTTCGACCGCATCCGGGTATTCACCCAGGGTGGGGCCGATACTGTTTGGTTCGCGAACGCCGCCGCCACCGGCACCACGCTCCGGCACATCAACTACCCGGTCACGGTTGATCTGGGGGGTGACGTCGGTGACACCCTGATCCTCGATGCTCGCGGCGATGCCCGCAACCTCCAAGTCCTCGTGGATGCCACGACGATTGGGGCGGGTGTGGGCGACAACCTGCTGAATTCGTGCGGATCGTTCACCTACGCCGGCCTGCAGAACGGCACGCTCACCCTGTTCACCGGCAGCGGGAACGACAACCTCACTTTCGCCTTTGGCACGCTCCCGGCACGGATCGTGGCCGATGCCGGGGCGGGGAACAACAACTTCTTCCTGAACTCGGGCGTCACGTCGGACGTGTTCTTGGATGCCAGCGGCGGCGGCTTCAACCAGGCGGTGGTGTCGATGCCGGCTGGCCAGGCGGTTGGGGTCGATGCCCCGGCTCGGAGGATGGTGGCCGGTGGCCTCACCGTCACCGCCGGGACAGGGGTCACCAACCTGCTCCTGGCGTCGGCCGGGAACGGCTCGCTCGGGTGGGGTGCGAGTGCCGCCGGCGATGTCGTGTATGTCATGCGGGATCCACTCGCCCCAGGGTGGTCGCAGGTCGTCCGCGACGGCTTCTTCACCCGCTTCGTGAACATGACCAATGTGTTCGTCGATGCCCAGGGTGGGGCCGACATTGTGCGAGTCGGGTCGGAAGGTCCATTTGCCGGTAGCAATACCCAGTTCGTCACCTACACCCTGACTGTCGGTATGGGTGGAGACTCGGGCGACATCCTGGTGATCGACGCCCCGGCTGGCCCTGGTGGCCGAGTGACCACCGTCACCCCGACCACCATCGGCAACAACCCCGGCGACAATCTGTTCGGCCCTGGCGGACGGATGGGGTACACCGGACTGACGGCGAACGGCTTGCTCACCATGAACATCGGCGGCGGCGATTCACTGACCTGGCTGGATGCCAACGTCCTACCGCTGGTGCTGGTGAACGCCACCGGCGCGAACAACACCGTGAACGCCCTCGGAACGGCCGGGAACGACACGTTCACCGTTGCCGGTCAGGGGCTAACGGCGAACAACCTGCGTGCGACGACCACCGGGGTGCAACTGTTCGGAGCGTATGGCCAGGGCGGCACAGACTCCCTCACCGCCCTCTCTTTGAGCACCTTCGGCACCGACAATCTCGGCATCCTTCAGACGGCTGCCCTGAATGGGGTGGTGAGTGGCCTGCCGATCCCGGCCGCCTACGTAGGAGTTGCGAACGTCAACGTGGACGGCGGTGGTGGGCTCAACAACCTCGGCTGGATCGACCTCACCAACCTCTCGTGGGGAGCCGCCTCCAACCCCGCTGCTGGCCTCGTCTACGCCCCGACTGGCCCCGTGAGTGGCCAGTTGACCCTCGGAAACGGAGCCGGCACCACTACCCGCTTCAACAACATCAACGGCGCGTTCTCGCTCAACGGCGACGGGAACGGCACGAACACTCGCGATGTGGTAAGCGTCCTCGGGGTGAGCACGATCGGTCTGGCTCAGTATGGCGAGGCAACCTCGACCAATGGGTCCGATATCATCGTCGCCAACGACTTCGGGGTGACCATCTCCAACACCGCCCTCGGGGCACTGCGATCGGTCCTGTTCGCCTTCCAACCGGGCGGGGCCAGCACCTTCTCCACCACCCTGATCCGGACGGGCAACGAGGTCGGCACCGGAGACACCGTGACCGCCGCCGCCACGACCCGCACCAACCTGCTCGTCGATGGTGGCGCTCCCAGTAGTCTGCCGGGTGACACGATCAACGTGCTTACCAACGGCCCGTCGTCCACGACGCAAACCTCAAACCCAATCTTTGGCCCACCACAGACCCGCATCACTAGCCGGTCGGATCAGAGCGCGGTTGGGTTCTGGGAATTCGAAAACGTTCTGCTCAACGGGGTGGGCGGGGGCAGCGGTGGGCTACCGCCTTCCCCACCGCCGGTGCCGAGCAACCTGTTCGCTGTCGGCACCGACGCGGGCGTTCCGGCCCTGGTCAACGTCTACAACCTCGACGGTAGCTTGCGGTTTACCCTGGCTCCGCTCGGTGGATTCACGGGCGGGGTGCGCGTCGCCGTCGGCGATGTCACTGGAGACGGCCAATCGGATGTCGTCGTCGGGGCCGGGCCTGGTGGCGGGCCGGCGGTGCAGGTCTACGACGGCCCGACGGGTCGGCTCGTCCGCAACTTCTTCGCCTACGATCCCGGATTCCGCGGCGGCGTGACGGTAGCCGTGGGTCTGTTCAACTCCGATCAGGCCGCGGACATCGTCACGGGTGCGGGTTCGGGAGGCGGCCCACACGTCAAGGTGTTCGATGGCCGAAGCTTGGAAGAGTTGCAGAGCTTCTTCGCCTACGCCCCAAGCATGAGCAGTGGGGTGAACGTGGCCGCTGGCGACGTGAATGCCGACGGCGTCGCCGATGTGATCACCGGGCCGATGGCGGGCCCGCCGAACGTCCGGGTGTTCAACGGGTCGAACGCTGCGTTGATCCGCGACTTCCTGGCGTTCTCTCCAGGCTTCACGGGCGGGGTCTTCGTCGCCGCGGGTGACTTCAACGGCGATAGCAAGGCCGACATCGTCGCTGGAGCTGGTTCGGGCGGCGGCCCGGCCGTGCAGGTGTTCGACTCCAACGGCCTGACCGTCCTGGCGTCCTTCTTCGCCAACGACCCGACCACCCCGGGCGCTCCCCCCATCAGTTCGACGACCGGCGTACGGGTGGCCGCCAGCGACTTCGACGGCGACGGCAAGGCCGAAGTACTCCTCGGCGGTGGTGCTGGCAACCGGCCCATCGCCAACGTCGCGGAGATCTTCCCGTTCACCAGCATCTTGAGCGTGAACGCCTTCGGCGACGGGTACAGCAACGGTATCTTCGTCGGTGCCTGAGCCGACGTGTGAAGTCAAGGTGAACGTGGCGGCGGCGGGCTAGTCCTGCCGCCGCTCGCGTTTACTATGTCAGCATCTCCCCGGCCTCGGCCTCTCATGACACCGACTCAGTTCCTCGACTCCCTGACCGATTTGTTTCATACCCGCGGGCACACGTTGTACGGCGGCGAGGCAGTCAGCCAACTCGAACATGCACTCCAGGCCGCTGCCCTCGCCCACAACGCTGGCTCAGCACCCGCGGAAGTGGCAGCCGCACTCCTGCACGACATCGGCCACCTGCTCCACGGGAAGGGAGACGACTGCGCCGATCACGGCATCGACGACCAGCATGAAGCCCTCGGCGTGCGATTCCTGGCCCGGTTTTTTCCACCGGCCGTCACGGAACCGATCCGCTTGCATGTCGCTGCCAAGCGGTATCTCTGCACCGCGGAGCCGGGCTACTTCGAGACACTCTCCGCACCATCGGTGACGAGCCTGCGGTTGCAAGGTGGGCCGATGACACCCACCGAAATGGCCGCATTCGAGGCGAACCCACACTTCGCAGCCGCCATCGCTCTCCGCAAACGAGACGACGCGGCGAAGGTGGTCGGTTGCCCCACCCCGTCGCTCGCCGACTTCCGTCCGCATCTGGAGTCCTGTCTTGTCTGCATCTCCTGAAATCAAGCTGGTCGTGCTCGACTGGGCCGGCACCGTCATCGACTTCGGCTGTATGGCCCCCTCCGGGGCGTTCGTCGCTGCCTTCGGCGAAGCGGGAGTGAATGTGTCCGTCGCCGAAGCCCGCGGGCCAATGGGTCTGCACAAGAAGGACCACATCCGGGCAATGCTGCAAATGCCCGCGATCGGTGAACGGTGGCGGCAGGCTCACAACCGCGACTGGACTGAAGGCGACATCAACGACCTGTACCGGCGGGTAACGCCGATGCAAGTGGCGGCTGCGGGGAAGTACTCCGCCTTGATCCCCGGCGTGATCGAGTGCGTGGCCGAACTGCGGAAGCGGGGCATCCAGGTGGCCGGCACCACGGGCTACTTCCGCGAAGCGGCAGATGTGGTGTACGCTGCTGCCCGCGAGCAGGGGTATGCCCCCGACTTCGTCATTTGCGCCGACGAAGTGCCTGCGGGACGCCCCGCCCCGTGGATGATCTTCCGGTGCATGGAGGCACTCGGGGTGTACCCCCCGGCGGCCGTGGTGAAGGTGGGCGACACGGCCATCGACATCGAAGACGGCCGCAACGCGGGTGTGTGGAGCGTGGGAGTGATCGACAGCAGCAACGAGATGGGGCGGAGCGAGAGCGAATTGGCAGAGTTGACCGACGCTGAACGCGAGGAACGCAGAGAAGCCGTGTTGAACCGTTATGAGGATGCCGGGTGCGATGCCGCGATTCGTCACATCGGCCAACTCCCCAGGCTGATCGACGAGATCAACGAACACATGGCGAATGGGGCACGCCCGGGCGGGTGAGAGAACCAGCAGGCGAGCCGCCAGGTGCAACGTATCCCGGCGGCCCGCCCTCGCGTTACTTCTTGGCCTTCAGCATTTTCAGGTGGGCGTTGCCCACATCCCACATGTAGTCGGGCACCTCGTACTTCTCGACGGCCGTGGTCAGGTGTTCTTTCGCCTTCGCTGCGTCGCCTTCGGCCTCGTACCACAGCCCGACGTAGAGGTGGGCATAGAACTGGCCGGAAACCTTCTCCGCTCCCTGCGCTTTCTCGCCGGCCGCGAGCACGTCCTCCGGCTTAAGCGTGCCGGCGAACAGTTTCTGGATCTCGGCCATCGGCACGCGGCGATCGCGTGTGACGTCGATCAGTTCTTTTCGCGCCTTGTCCTTGCCCACGACCTTCACGTTGCACAGGTAGTGCCAGGCGGCGTTCTCGACGTCCTGCGGGTTGGCCGTCTTGTGGACCTCAAATTGCGCCACACCGTCGGCATGCTTTCCGGCGTAGTACAGAGCGATACCCCGCCGCCAGTGCTCCGGAGCGAACCGCGGGTTGGTCTTCAGAAACGCGTCGTAGTCGGCCACCGCCTCGGCGAACTGACCGGCCCATAAGTAGGCGTCGCCGCGGCGGTCCTTCACCGCCGGGTTGTCGTCTGCGGCGATCGACTTGGTGAACACCTCGACCGCACGGCCCGGTTGCCGGAGTTGAAGGAACGCCTGGCCGGCCGCGGCGTACTCCTTCGCCTTTTCCGCGTTCGATGCCTTCGACTCGTCCACCTCCTTCACCTTAGCTTCCACTTCGGTGATCAGTTTGGCCTTCTTGTCGTCGGCCTTCGGTGGGTCGGCCGCCAGCAGCGAGACAGTGGCGAACAGAGCGAGTGCGAGCGAACGCATAGCGTGGCCTCGGAGGGTGCCGGCATTGTAGGTGGCAGCGGCGAGTGGTCCGGCGGTCAACCGGCCGTACACTGACTGTCACTCGAACCCATGGGAGCGCCGGGATGGAGCGGGAACAAATCCTGAAGGTGATGGTGCCGGTCGGGGCGTTTGCCCTGCTCCTCCTTCTCGTCGGGGCGGTCATCGCGCTGAACGCCGGTGGGGCGCCCCCGTCGTCGGCTGCTGCCCCCGCAGCCAACCCTTCGCCCGACGGGCCTCCACCCACAGGCGGCACGGCCCAACTCGGGTCTGTCCCGCTCGACAACGTCGGTATGACTCGTGAACTCCCCCCGCTGAACGCCGCCGAGTGGAAAGATGCCGGGCTTCCCGCCGTCCCAGGGCTGAAGGTGTGGGACGTGGTGGCGGGAACGGAAGACATCACCGCCGTCATGTCCGACAAGGTCATGGTGCATTACACCGGATGGCGGACCGACGGAGTGAGTTTCGACAGCAGCAGTAAGCATGGGCGGCCCATCGACTTTCCCCTCAGCGGGGTGATCAAGGGGTGGACGTACGGGATCCCCGGAATGAAGGTCGGCGGAATTCGTCGGCTGTACATCCCCGCCCAGCACGCCTACGGTGCCAGCCCGCCACCGGGAGCGAACATCCCGCCGAACGCCGACCTGGTGTTCGAAGTGAAACTGCTCCGCGTCATCCGCGCGAAGTGACCGATCTGACCCTCCCAAGGACCGAACATGGCGACCGATCCATTCGCACTCCCCGACCTGAACAACCCCGGCTGGACTGCACGCCCCGACGGCATGAAAGTGTGGGACGTGGTGGAGGGGACCGGCGACGAGTGCCCGGCCGGGGCGACCGTGACTGTTCATTACACCGGTTGGCTCCTCAACGGCACGGTGTTCGATAGCAGCCGCAAGCGTGGGCAGACGATCTCCTTCGGCCTGCACCAGGTCATCAAGGGCTGGACAGTCGGCGTGCCGGGGATGAAGAAGGGCGGCAAGCGGTTGCTGCACATCCCGCCGGAAATGGCCTACGGCAGCCGTGGGGCCGGCCGCGACATCCCACCGAACAGCACCCTCGTGTTCGAGATCGAACTGACCGACTTCCGCAAGTGACCCACCCTGAACCGACTCTCGGAGAGGGTCGGCCACCCTATCTCTCACGGAGTTCCTCATGCGCTGGAACCTGCTCGCCGCACTCGCGGTGACTGCCCTCGTCGGCTGCACCCTGATGGCCGACGACAAGAAAGACGACAAGAAACCGGCGGACAAGACGGAGGAGAAGCTGTTCGACTTCCCCAGCCTGGATGCGAAGGAGTGGAAGAAACTGGACAGCGGGATGAAGGTGTGGGATGTGAAGGAAGGCAAGGGCGATGAGGCGAAGGCCGGGGCGACGGTGAAGGTGAACTACACCGGCTGGCTGACGAACGGGAAGAAGTTCGACAGCAGCTTCGACCGCAAGGAGCCGATCTCGTTCGGCCTGAACCAGGTCATCAAGGGGTGGACGGAGGGTGTCCCGGGCATGAAGCCGGGCGGGGTCCGCCGGCTGGTGATCCCACCGGAAATGGCCTACGGCAAGCGGGGGGCCGGCCGCGACATCCCGCCGGACAGCACCCTCGTGTTCGTCATCGAATACCTCGGGCCGCTCGCCTTTTCTGCGTGAGCACCAGCCCGCTCACGCGGGCCGCTCGCCTTTTCTCCGTGAGATCCGCCCATGCTCTTCGCCGACGAGACGACCGACGCCATCGCCAAGATCGCCTCCGACTCCGCGCAGAAGATCATCGTCACCGTGGTGGTGTCGGCCGTCACCACCGTGGCGGCCTTCCTGTTCGGCCGCTACTGGGGGCGGTACAAGGCCCAAAAAATTTGGGACTCCAAGGAGTTCTTCGACCGCGTCATCATCTCGATGAACATCTTCGCCGATGGTTACCTGAAGATCCGCACCGTCATGGAGCGATCCATTCAAGAGGTGTTCCTGAACCGCATTGCCATCGACATGGTGGAGAAGGCGAGCAAGGCGTGTACGGTCGATCAACCACTTCTGCTCATCCCGAAGGCCGACCGCTGGTATGTGCTGAACTTCGTGCTGAACGCGGTGGCCGAGCACTTCTCGGCCGGGCACGTCAAGCGGGATGCCGGGGTGCCGGTGGCGAGCGTGAAGTACGCGATCTTCCTCACGTGCGAGGTGGTCGGCGACGAACGGATTCGCAAGGTGCGGGCCATGCTACTCCGCCAAGACCTGCTGGAGAACTTCCCCTACACGGACACAATGCCGCAACTGGAAAACCCGTGGCACTCGAACCGCGTCGAAACGCTCCGTAAGGCGAGCGAGTTGTACAAGAAAGAACCAGACCTGTTTCTCATGATCGAAGTCTGCGTGTAACCCGTTCGCCGTGATTGGATGGGGAAAGCGAGTCCTACGCTCTCCCCTTCCGATCACGGCGAAGCGCTTTTGCTCAAGGTCCGTCGCTCGTCACCGTTGCTTTCAGCACCTTCTCGATCTGTTCCTTCATCTCGTCGAAGTGTGCTTTCGCGGTGTCGTCCTTTTCGACCGCCGTGGCGAGATCGACACGCTTGATCGCCTCCTTCAGGTGCAACCGGGCGAGGCTCTTGGCGTCCGGCGGAGCACTGCCCCCACCGCCGAACAGGAGGAACAGCCCGCTGCCAGTCGGTCGGCCGACCACCATCCCCGCCAAGCGGGCGACGTACTCCCGCTGCAGGTTGCGGCGGACGACGGACGACTTGACCGCCGACGCCTTACCATCGGCGGACGGCAGATCGGCGAAGCACGCGTCCGACAACGCCCGGAAGATCTCGGCGACCTGCAACGGCTTATCGTCTGCCTTTAGCAGCCGGGCGGAGTTCTGCACATTGGTGAGAGTGCCGCCGGCGAGCAGTTCGTCCAGTACGGTTTGGTGAATGCCGAGCGCCCGGCTGATGACCGGGAACTCGGTCGCTTGCATCGCACCCTCATTCCCCCAGTGGACCCAACGATCCGCCCCGAGTTTCCGCAGCAGTTCCGGCGGGAAGTCGAACGGCTTGTCGGTGAGGATGCTCTCTTTGAGGAAAGCCAGGGCTTCCCGCTGCTTCGCCGGGGGCACCGGCACGAAGGCCTCGCGGGCGTTCGGGTCGTCCTTGTGGTCGCGGTGGAAAGCGGTGCCGCCGATGAACCGCGTGGCGGTGAAGGCCGAGTCGCCGTACACCCGGAAGAGGGTGGCGAATGCCGCCCGCGCCCGCTGGTATCCTTCTCCTTTGTCCACCATCTTCTCGGCCACCGCCGGGATGAGGTCGGCGGCCAGTTTGGCTCGGTCCTTGGCGTACTGGAGCGGGTCGGCCCCCATGTCCCACTGGTTCACGAGTGGATCGTTCGTGCCCATGAGGTCTTCGTCGGTGGCGTAGATGAGCTTCGGGTCGGCGCACCGGCTCGCCACCTTCGCCAGGTCGGCGTCGCTGCCGTTCGGGGTGTAGGCGTACTCGATCGCCCAGTAGTCGTAAGCGCCGAGGGTGGGTGTGAAGTAATGCCCCTGCTTGGTCCCCTTCGGGGCGATGTTCGCCGGGTTGTAGTCCATCACACTGCCGACCAACCCCTGCTTGCTGGTGATGGCGGTGTCGTGCAATTGCTCAGCCTTGAGCACGGTGCTGGCCTTGAAGTTGTGCCGCAGGCCGAGGGTATGCCCAACCTCGTGCATGACCGTTTCCTTGATCGCCTGGAGCAACAACTCCTCCGGGATCTTCTCGCCCTCTTTGAGCGTCAGCCCACCGGCGGCGGCCAGGCTGAGCACGGCCAGCCCGAGTTCGCTCGTCTTCTGGGCGGCGCACTGACAGTACCCGTGCTGCACGGCGGCCAGTTGTCGCTGACGGTGCTGGTCGGGGTCGAACTTCTCCGCCCGGTCGTTCCACCCCAGGTTCTCCCGCAGGCGGTCGAGCGGGGCGCTCGGCAGGGTCCACCCGCGGCGGTTCGCCTGGGCCGGGCTGGCTGGGTCGAACGGCTTGCCGGTCGGGTCGCGGAACAGGCGGGATTCGCCCTTGTAGGTCCGCACCATGCTGGCGTCGAACAGGATGTCGGCGTCGAGGATTTCACCGGTGTACGGGTTGGCTCGGCTCGGCCCGATGGCATAGGGCACCTCGCTAGTGATCCAGCGGAAGGTGGCGTAGGTGACGTCCTCCGGGTCGAACTCCTCGCCTTCCTGCTGCCGTACCTCCACGGCATCGCGGAAGCCGATCTTCTCGAACGCCTTGTTCCACTCCAGAATCCCCTCCCGCACGGCGGTGCGGTACTCGTCGGGCACGCTGTTCTCAATCCAGAACACGATCTTCTTCTTCGGCGGCACCAGTTTGCCGCCCTCCTTCCACGGGCTGCCGTCGGCCCTTTCCAGCCGCCAGCGGTTGACGTATCGGACGAAGGCGGAGTCTGGCCCATCCTTGCTGAAGTCCTTCTGCACGGTGGTGAAGTGGCCGACGCGGTCGTCTGCCTTGCGCGGCTGGTAACCGGGGTCGGGCAACTCCACGAGGCCGTAGTGAATCACGACCGTCGCCCCGCGGCGGTCGATGACGGCGTCCCCGCCGCTCGGGGCCACCCGGCGGGTGTTCGCACCAACCACCGTCGCCGCCACCTGTAGCTCAACGTTTTTCTTGAACGCCTTCACCTTGTACCAGGTGGTGCGGTCGCGGTCGATGAACCCGGCCCCGAGGTCGGCGAAGTCGGTGAAGAAGATCTGGTTCAGATCGATCAGCACCGCGCCCTTCATCGGGTTGATGGACTTCACCGGCAGGGCGGCCAGCACGCTGTCGGTGTAGGTGGTGTCGAGGGCCTTCGCCTCCGGTGTGCCCGGCCGGGCGGTGTACTTCACGTTCTTCCGCACCACGAACACCTTGTCGCCCACCCGGCGGAAGCTGATCACCCATTGCTGATCGAAGTTCAGGGTGGTGCCGCCCACCCCGCCCCCCTTGGCAACCGCAATAGGCATCAGAAACGGCTTGTCGAACTGGGTGGGCTGGATCTCGGCCAGTAGCGTTTCGTCCTTCTGGTACAGGGTGAACAGCCCCTCTTGCACCTTTGCCCCCTTGGTGACAACGGCGAAATCGGGGAACTTCGGCGGCTCAGGAGCGGCCGGCGTGGCGGGCTGGCTGTGGCTAACCGACGCGGCAATCAGGGCGACCAACCCGGCGGCGAGCATCAGGCCGCGGGCGGAGCGAAGGAACATAGAGGCACCTCAAGGGGGGACCGGCCCGGCAGCGTTGGGCCGACGTGTTCAGGTTATGTGAGGATTTGGGGGATATGCAACGAACGCAGCGGGTTTGCGGGCGAAGTGCGGGCGGCACGGAAGGAAGAATCGGAAATCCAAAGACATCCTCCCACGACCCCCTTCCAGGCAACTCACTGCGGCAAAATGGCGAAAACGGCTGAAATTCGCCACTTTTGGGTCTCGGTGGCGGAGGGGGGGTATGTGTGTGGCAGGTGGCAGTGTGGCAGAGTGGGGGGGGACGATCCGGAGATTGTCAAGGCGCATTCGACGCCGAAAAGTGGACCGACCCCCGGACAAGAGCTGGGCAGGGATCGGTTCTCGGCAACATACAATCACTTCCCCTGTCCCCCGGACGCCTCCCATGTCTCTCGGTTTTGCCCTGGTCGGTTGCGGCATGATTGCCCGATTCCACGCCCGTGCCTTGGCCGAAATCCCCGGCACACGAATCGCCGCCCTCGTCTCTAGGACCCCAGCCAACGCAGACGCTCTGTTGAAGGAAACCGGTACCCCGCCCTGCCCCGTGTTCGGCACACTGGACGAAGCCCTGAAAGCGCCTGGCGTCGATGCCGTTGTGATCACCACGCCGAGCGGAGCGCACGCCGAGCCGGCCGAATTAGCGGCCGCGGCGGGCAAGCACGTTGTGGTCGAAAAGCCCCTGGAAATCACCGGCGAGCGGTGTGAACGGATCATTTCGGCGTGCGACCGACACGGGGTGAAGCTCTGCACCATCTTCCCAAGCCGGTTCGGCGACGCCAACATGGCCCTGAAAACGGCGGTGGAGGCGAAACGGTTCGGCCGGCTCAC
>JALOQR010000423.1 GCA_025459365.1 Fimbriiglobus sp. | reverse complement strand
GGGCTGTACATCTGGTATGCTGTCGGGTTCATCCTGACGCCGCTGCTGGCCGTCGGAGCGTTCGTTGGCGGGGCAATGCTCGACCGCACCGGCACACTGAGCATGGCCGCCGCCGTGGCCGTCGTGGCCATCCTCGGGTTGCTCGTGTTCTTCTCCGTGTGGGGCACCTACGCCGGGCTGCGCCGCGGCATTCAGGCATCGATCCGCGATCGCGGGATCCTCGGCGGGCCGGGGCCGAAGCCGGTGAAGGGGAAGAAACGGGATGACAGGGACGACGACGACGACCGCCCGCAGAAACGGCGGGGCGAACCGGTGGCGAAGGCGAAGCGGGTGACGGCCGCACCGAAGGCCGACGAGCCGGAGTCAGTGGCCGACCTGCCGCCCGATGATTCACTGGCCCCCGTGGAAGACCTCGGCCGACCGGCGAAGCGGGATCGCGACGACGACTCGGACGACGAAATCCCTAAACCGAAGAAGAATACCCGTCGCGATGACGATGACGACGATGATGACGACGACCGCCCACGGAAGCGGCGGTGAAGGGCGGCATGCGCTCATACACCGATGGATAGAACCCGACCCTTCGGAGACTCTCCGTGTCGATCCCGGTGCTGTGTCCCGCGTGCGGGACGAAGACGATGGCCCCCGAGACCGCCCTCGGCAAGCGGACCAAGTGCCCGAAGTGCGCCATCACCCTCCGCGTCCCCGAACTGCTCATCGGCATCATCGAGACGCCGTCTACCTTCAGCCAACTGCCCACGCCGGTCGTCCCGCCGCCGCCCCTGACCGTGCCCACCCTGCCGCCCGAGGCAATCAGCCCGCCGCCGCCGCCCCCGCCGGTGCCGGTTCTCCCTCCGCCTCCGCCCCCAGAACCGGTGGTGGTGGTGCTGCCGCCCCCGCCACCACCACCGCCGCCCCCAGACGTGCCGAAACTCGCCCGGCCGGTCGCACGCCCGGTTTCGCCACCCCCACCTCCGCCGCCGCCGATGGAGGTGGCCCCGGTGTTCGCCCCCGAACCGACCTTCGATCCGGCCCCGGATGAGGAGTTCAACCCGTTCGCCGGGTTTGTGGTGCCCGGCTCGGCGGCCGAGGCGCTGTCGAGCAAAAAGGACGACAAAAAACGCCGCCGGGATGATGACGACGACACCGACGACGACGACCGTCCGCGGCGCAAGCGGCGCTGACCTGCCGCATTGACGCGAAACAATCTCGCCGTCGGCTCGCGGCTCACCCTTCAGATTCCGGTGCCCCCATGCTCCCGCTCGTTCTCGCCTTTTCGCTCGCCGCGCCGCCCGACACCAACGTGGTGATCCGCCACGCCACCATCCACGACGGCCGCGGGGAGAAACCCATGGTCGGAGACGTTCACATCGTCGGCGACCGCATCAAGGCCGTCGGCCAGGTCGGCAAAGTGGAGGGGGCGAGGGAGATCGACGCGACCGGCCTTGTGGTGTGCCCCGGCTTCATCGACTTGCACACCCACTGCGATTCCGGGGTGCAGAACACCACCACGAAGGCGAACAAGAACTACATCACCCAGGGCTGCACAACGGTCGTCACCGGTAACTGTGGGAGCGGGCCGGTGGACGTAGCGGCGTACTTCAAGAAACTCGACGAACAGGGCATCGGCACCAACGTCATTCACCTCGCCACGCACAACAACATCCGCGAGCAGGCGATGGGGAACGAGAACCGCAAGCCGACCTCCGCCGAGCAAGCGAAGATGGAAGCACTGGTCGATCAGGCCATGAAGGACGGGGCGTGGGGGCTAAGTACCGGGTTGATCTACAACCCCGGCACCTACTCCGAAACGGAAGAGATCATCGGGCTGGCGAAGGCGGCGGGCAAGCACCAGGGCATCTACGCCAGCCACATCCGCGACGAAGGCACCGGTCTGCTGGTGGCCATCGAGGAGGCCATCCGCATTGGTCGGGAGGGTGGCTGCCCGGTCCACATCTCGCACATCAAGGCGAGCGGGAAGGCGGCTCACGGCACCAGCGTGAAGGCGGTGGGGGTGATCGAGGCGGCCCGCAAGAAGGGGCAGGTGGTGACGGCCGACCAGTACCCGTACATCGCCAGCAGTACGAGCCTGAAGGCGACGGTGGTGCCGAGCCGCTACCGCGAGGGCGGGGCGAAGGAGTACGCCGCCCGGTTCGACGATCCCGTAACCGGGCCGAAGCTGAAGGCCGACATCGAGAAGTCGCTCAACGGCCGGGCCGGCGGCAAGACGATCCAGATCGCCCGCTACGCCCCGAACAAGGCGTGGAACGGCAAGACCATCAGCGCCATCGCCGAGGCGGAGAAGAAGGAGCCGATCGACATCGTGCTGGAGATCGAGAAGAACGGCGGGGCGCAGATCGTCAACTTCGGCATGAGCGAAGAAGACGTGCGGGTGTACATGAAACAACCCTGGGTGGCGACCGCCTCCGACGGCGGGGTGCAGACGCCCGGCGACACGGTACCACACCCGCGGAGCTACGGCACCTTCCCCCGGAAGATCGGCCTGTACGCCATCGAAGACAAGGTGGTGAGCCTGGAACAAGCGATCCGCAGCAGCACCGGGCTGCCGGCCGACATCCTCAAGCTGCCTGAGCGGGGCTACTTGAAGGCTGGCTACTTCGCCGACGTGGTGGTGTTCGACCCGAAAGCATTCCGCGACACGGCAACCTACGACAAACCGCACCAGTACGCCGCCGGGGTGAAGTGGGTGTTCGTGAACGGGGTGCCAGCCGTCGCCGATGGCAAGCACCAGCCGGAGGCACTCGGCGGGCGGGCGATCCGGCACGGGAAGTAGCGGGGAGGCGACCGCATCACAGTCCGAACCCGCGGGTGAACCCCTTCGACCAATCCTTTGCCTCGCACTTTGGGCACCTCACCCACCGCATGCGGAAGTGCTCGACCGTTCGGAAGATCGAATCCAGCGCCCATGCCACTCCGATTACGAGCAGAAAAACCACCGGAGTCAGCATCACGAGCGTCACCCATACCCACCAGGGCGTTTCCGCCGCCGGGGCGTCTGCCGGCGGGGTCGGGGCGAGAACCCGCCGTGCGAGAGAACCCGCCGTGCGAGTGATACCAGCCCGACGAGCAGTCCCGTCGCCAGCCCCATCAGGCTGACGAAGTACAGGCCGCACGTCGCCGCCGGCAGGCAGCCGGCGGCGACCTCATGGTCGCACTTGCGGCAGCGGTCAATCACCCCTCCACTGCGGGGCCGGTCATCGTCTCTGGCCGCACCACCTGGTCGAACTTCTCGCCGGTGAGCACGCCGGTGCCGTCGAGCAGTTTCGGGGCGAGTTTGACTGCTTCCTCCCGTAGCGTGGTGCCGTTCTTGTGTGCCGTCTTGGCGATCAGG
>JALOQR010000128.1 GCA_025459365.1 Fimbriiglobus sp. | reverse complement strand
CGCCGACCAGTCGTTCAGCAGCCCGTAGCCGAAGATGCGATCCGGTGCGCGCGACATCGGCACGGGTTCGCCCAGCGCATTCTCCCCGGCGATCCAGACGGCGAGTTCCAGTTCGTAGTCCAGCGCTTCACTCCCTGCCGGGGCGAACACCGGATCACCGTCGCCCAGCACCGCCGTAGGGTTGGAGAAGTAGAACACCGGCACCTCGTACCACTGCGGCACCATCCCCAATCCACGGTGGGCACGGCAAGTCTTGACGTGTTGCTCGAATGCGTAGAAGTCGCGCAGGCTGGCGACGGCGAATGGTGGGGGCATGGCGGTACTCCGCGACATGGAGAGGAACGTTTCGTACTCGTTGATTGGCCTTCGCCGTTCGTACAATCCGATGCGGCGCTGGGGCAACCACAGGCTACCACGCCGCGATCGATCTGGTACACTCAACTCCCCGCCACGGCCCCCTTCTCCTGCCGGTGCCCGATGGTCCGCACCTATCTTACGTCGCTGCTTCTGGCAGCACCACTTACCGCAGCCCCGCCGGACTTCGACCGGGCGGTGGCACCGATTCTGGCCGGTTGCATCGACTGCCACGGGGAAGGCGAAGCGAAAGGGAAGCTCGACCTGAGCCATAAGAAATCCGCGGCTCGAGTGCTGGAGCCGGGCAATCCGGACGAGAGCGAACTCTGGAAGCGAGTCGCGGGCGACGAAATGCCGCCGAAGAAACCGCTGTCCGCCGACGAGAAGGCGACACTGAAGGCGTGGATCGCGGGCGGGGCCAAGTGGGGCACCGATCCGATCGACCCCCTGGCCTACACCTCCAAGACGAGAGCCGGCCGCGACTGGTGGGCGCTCACGCCGGTCAAGAGACCGACGGTACCTGGTTCCGAGCTCAAAGTTGCGAATCGTAACCCGCTGGATGCTTTCATTGTCGCCCGGTTGGAGAAGGCGGGGTTGAATCTGTCGGCCCCGGCCGATCGACGTACCCTCCTTCGTCGGTTGAAGTTCGACCTCCTCGGCCTGCCGCCAACACCCGAGGAAGTGGACGCGTTTCTCCAGGACACCTCGCCCGACGCTTACGAGAAGCGGGTGGACCAATATCTCGCCTCTCCGCAGTTTGGCGAGCGGTGGGCGCGGCACTGGCTCGATGCAGTGCGGTTCGCCGAAAGCCACGGGTTCGAGACCAATACCGTGCGAGCGAACGCCTGGCCCTACCGCGACTGGGTCATCCGGGCATTGAACGACGACAAACCGTACGACCGCTTCGTATTCGAGCAACTGGCCGGCGATACCGTCGGGGCTGACGCCGCCACCGGGTTCCTCGTTGCCGGCCCGTGGGACGCGGTGAAAAGCCCCGACCCGGTGCTCACCGCCAACCAACGAGCGGACGAATTGCACGATGTCGTGAGCACGATAGGCAGCACTTTCCTCGGTCTGACGGTGGGGTGTGCCCGCTGCCACGCCCACAAGTTCGACCCGATCACGGAACTCGACTACTACCGCTTCAAGGCCGCGTTCGCTGGAGTTCAGCATGGTGAACGCGAACTAAAGGCCCCCAATGCCACCGACCGGGTGAAAACAGCCGACGCCCTCCGCGCCGAACTGACCACAGTTGAGACCGAGCTGGCAAAGCTCGAACCGCTCGCCGATCCGGCCGCCACTGAGCCACGACGGGCGGCCGTCAGCCCAAAGGGGAACGTTGAACGGTTCAACCCTGTAACGGCAAAGTTCGTGCGGATGGTCATCTTCGCTACCAACAGCGTTGAGCCATGTCTCGATGAATTCGAGGTGTTGACCACCGGCGAGAAGCCGACGAACCTGGCGCTCACATCGACCGGAGCGAAAGCCACTTCGGCCGGCGACTACCCTGGGAGCGACATTCACCGCTTGGAACACCTGAACGACGGACGGTACGGCAACGGCCGGAGTTGGATCTCCAACACTGCCGGCCGCGGACGGGTGACGATCGAGTTGGCCACAGCAGCAACAATCGACCGGGTGCAGTGGGGCCGCGACCGCGAGGGGAAGTTCACGGACCGCCTCGCCACCCGCTACCGCATCGACGTCAGTCTCGACGGCAAGGCCTGGCAGGTGGTGGCGTCGTCTGACGACCGGGCGGCGGCCGATGCCACCCCTAACCCGCCGCATGGGTTGGGCAAGGCCGAGCGGGCCGAGTGGGACACGCTTACGAAGAGGGCCAACGAACTGCGGGCGAAGCTGACCCGCCTGGAGAAAGGCAGCACCGCTTACGTCGGCCGATTCACTGCGCCCGAGGTTGTCCACCGGCTGCACCGCGGCGATCCGATGGAGAAGCGAGAGGCGGTCTCGCCCGGCGTGCTCTCCGAGGTGTCGCCGAAGTTGGTCATCTCTGAGAAGGCGACCGACGCCGAGCGCCGCGTGGCGGTGGCGAAGTGGCTGACCGATCCAGCAAACCCACTGACTGCCCGCGTGATTGTCAACCGTGTCTGGCAGCACCACTTCGGCACCGGCATGGTGGTTACACCCGGCGACTTCGGCTTCAACGGCAGCCGGCCAAGCCACCCGGAGTTGCTCGACTGGTTGGCGGCGGAGTTGATGGCAAACAAGTGGAGCCTGAAACGCCTGCACCGGCTGATCGTCACGTCCACCACCTATCGCCAGTCGTCCACCTCCCACTCCGACGGCTTAACGAAGGACGCCAGCTCCCTGCTCCTATGGCGGTTTCCACCGCGACGCCTCGAAGCCGAGGTGATTCGCGATTCGGTGTTGGCCGTGAGCGGCAAGCTCGACCTCACGGCTGGAGGACCGGGATTCGACCTGTTCGAGGCCAACACGAACTACGTGAAGGTGTACACTCCGAAGAAGGAGTTCGGCCCGGCTGAGTTCCGCCGCATGATCTATCAACAGAAGCCGCGGATGCAACTCGACGACACGTTCGGCGGGTTCGACTGCCCCGACGCCGGGCAGGTGACGGCGAGGCGCAACAGTTCCACCACCCCGCTCCAGGCCTTAAACCTGTTGAACAGCCCGTTCCTCACCCGGCAAGCGGACTTCTTCGCGGAGCGGCTGCGTGGTGAGGCGAAGGGGCCAGAGAGGCAGGTGCGGCTGGCATTCCGGCTCGCCTTCCAGCGGGAGCCGAGTGACAACGAACAGTTGGCAGCGGTGAAACTGGCGGCCGACCACGGGTTGAACGCCGTCTGCCGGGCGCTGCTGAACGCGAACGAGTTCTTGTACGTCGACTAACCGAACTACTTCTTGCCAAGGCAGTACAGCTTGCCTTTTTCGGTGCCGACGAGCAGGCAGTCGCCGGCGACCGCAGGCGAACCGCAGGCGGTCCCGTCGAGGGTCAACTCCTGCTTCTTCTTACCAGTCTTGACATCTAGTACGTAGAACTCGGCTGTCTGCGACAGACACCCGACATACACCCGCCCGCCGGCCACAACCGGAGATGGATCAACAATTCCCTCGGTGACGAATGGCGGCCACTTCGGTTCGCCGGTCTTGCGGTCCAGGGCGTACACTTTCTTGTCGCGGCTACCGAGAATGACCAACTCCTCCGTCACTGCCGCCGACGAGTAGAACGGCTGGGCTTTCACCTTCGCCTCGAACTCCCACAACACCTTCTTCGCCTTCAGGTCAACGGCCACCACCTGGTTCGTGACCGTACCAACATAGGCAACATCATCCGCCACCGCCGTTGTCGCCGCCGCCTGGCCGGGGATATCGATCGACCATTGTTCCTTGCCGTTCTTGGCGTCGATGGCGTGGAATTTACTGTCGCACCCGCTCGCGAAAACGGTATCCCCGCTCACGGTCGGGCAGCCGTTCGATCCGCCGTCAATGGCGAACTCCCAGACCTTTTCTCCCTTCGGGTTAAGGCAGGTCACCGGCATACCCTGGGCGGCCACAAGGATGTTGTCGCCGTAGAAGTTGCACCCGCTGACGATCTCACCGCCGCTCTCCGGGGTGTATTGCCACACCTTATTGCCCGTGTTGGCGTCGATGGCGTACACGTTCCCCTCCACATCGCCAACGTACACTCGATTCCCCTTCACCGCCGGCGACGCCTTCATCACCTTCAGCTTCACCTTCCACTTCCCCGTCCCAGTCTTCAGGTCAACGGCGTACAGATGTTTGTCGGCAGAGGCGACGTACACCACCCCGTCGGCGACAGCCGGGGCACTTTCGATGGCATCGGCTTTGTCGCACGTGAACACCCACCGTTCAACCAGTTCGTCGGGGAGTTCGGCGACAGCGACGCCGGTGCTCTGGGGGGTGCCGCGGAACACAGGCCATTCGCCGGCAGCGGGGGCCGGGGGCTGCGGCACAGCGGCACCAACGCCGATGAATGCGAGGAGTGAGGCAGCGAGCAGGGCACGGAGCATGACGGGAGCCTCTTTCTTGGCGAGCGGCCTGCCTGAGCGGGCTGGTTCAACCCGTGTCAGCGGACTTGCATCGCACTCTTCGGCGGGTGGCTACCACGCAGCCTGATAGATCCCGAGGATATCGTCTTCGCCCACGGGGCGCGGGTTGAAGCGGGCGGTCCACTGCTGGTTGGCTTCGTGAGCGAGCAGGCCGAGGATGCCACCACTCACACCGACCTCGCGGAGCGACCTGGGCAACCCGGCCGCGCCCGCCAACCCGGCGAGTCGATCCGCCAGCCGCTCAGAGGTGCCAGCCAGTTCGGCGTAGCGGTCACCGCAGACCTTGGCGTTGAATCGCACGACATGGGGCAGCATGAGTCCAACGGCGACCCCGTGTGTGATCCCATAGTGGGCGGTTAGCGGATTGGCGCAACTGTGGCACACACCCAGCATGGCAGCCTCAATGGCCATACCTGCAAAATGGGCACCAAGTTGCATCGCCGCCCGGGCGGTCAGGTTCGTCGGTTCCTTCAGCACCGTCTCAAAGTTGGGAGCGAGGTACTCCCACGCTGACCGCGAGCACATCCGCGAGTAAGGGTTTGCCTTGGTACAGACATAACTTTCGACAGCGTGGGCGATGGCATCGATGCCCGTCACTGCCGTTACGGCCATCGGTTGCGAAACGGTCAACTCCGGGTCGAGGATGCAGACCCGGAATGCAGCTTTCCTGTCGCCACAGGCCATCTTCATATGGCTGGAGGCATCGGTAATGAGTGCATAACTCTGGGCCTCACTGCCGGTACCGGCGGTGGTTGGGACCCCGACGCTCGGTAGCATTGGCTTGGTGGCCTTATCGTGACCACGGTAGTCGGCCATCCTCCCGCCGTTGGTGAGGAGGAAGTTGATCCCCTTGGCGCAGTCCATCGCCGATCCGCCGCCGACGGCCACGATCAGATCAATGCGGTGCTCTCGCGCCACCTCAACGCCGTGCCAGACCTCGTGCTCGGTCGGGTTCTCCCGAACACCGTCGAACTTGAACACTTCCACGCCGGCCGAACTCAGTACCTCAGTCGCACGCTGAGGGTGGCCAACGTGGTTTAGCCCGGGGTCGGTGACGAGCAAAGCGCGGGAGCCCAAGGGTCGGGCCGCCTCCCCAAGGCGGGAGAGCGAACCAGACCCAAAAATCACCCGGCCGAGCGGATGGAACTCAAACGGCGACAGGCTGGCTGGGAGCAATGTTGAGTGCCCGCTGCTTGTACAGGTGGGTGAACAGGTTGCCTTCGTGTGGCTGGTCCCAGGTCAAGCGGTTGGTCGGCAGGGGGCCGACGTTCAGCCGTTCGATATGCGGGCAGGCCATCACATCGGCAATAAATCTGGCGTCCTCGGTGAACACGCTGGCCGCCAGAGTATACCCGATACCGTGCAGAATGTCTGCCTGCGGGCATTCGATGACGCTGGCGTAGGGGAAAAGGAATTCCTTGTTGGCGAGCGGGTGATCGGGGCTGTCGCAACGGACAATGGTGGGCAAAAGGTAGGCGATGCGGCCCTCTTTCACCAGCCTCGGACCGGAACGATACCTGGCGGTGACGTCCTCCGCGCCGGGCGTCTTGAGACCCTCTTCCACCATGTTGTTGATAGCCTCGGCCACCTCGGGTTTGGCGAACGCGCTGATTTCACAGTGTGGGTCATCCCACGGGCGGGGCACCACCGGCCCGAGTTTGCGGGCGAGCGTGTCAGCGATGGCATCGGCGTTCTTTGGCGTCCACACCGCACTGGCATTCACGCATGCACGCCCACCGTTGCCGGCAATGCCCTCAAGCATCAGATCGATGTAGCGTTCGTACCGATCGGCCTCGTCCTCGCCGAAAAGAAACTTGCTGTACCCAGTGCCATGGATTTCTACCCGCGGGTCATTCTTGTACGGGGCCATGGTGCGGTCGTCGCCAAACGCCATACTGCGCCCGCACAACCGAAGGATGTCCGATGAGCCGGCGTGGTCGGTTGGCAAGAAAGCCAGGAACTGCGCCGGCAGACCCGCCTTGATAAACGCCTGGATCACCCGGAACGGTGTCCACGGTTCTTCACGGCCAGGCTTGAGCAATAGCGGCATCTTGAGGGCGATGGTCGGCACCCAGAGGGAATGAACTCCGGGTGAATTACTCGGTAGCGTCGCTCCGAACACGTCGGTGGTTGGAAAGAACGCCTGCATCCGACCGCCCTTGAGCGTGTACCCATTGTCCAACAGTTCCAAATCCGCCCCGCGCATCAGCCCCCCAAGAACCTCATCGACGTGTTCAAGGACGTAGTGAACCTTGAGAGCGTTCCGCCGGCAGAACACCATGGGGCTACCAGTGGTGGCCGACAGGTTGCGAATATAGTCGTCGAAGGTCAATTCAGTGTCGCCGCACGGCAGGGCGCTATTCACGAAGTGATCGGCCGCTTTCTTGTAAATGTCAAGTAGGTCCCGCACCGGGATGGCGGTGAGTTCCTTGTGCAACCGGGGCGTAAGCCCGACATCACGGCTGATCTGACTACCGGTTACCTGGCTCACCTCGGCCACCGGTTCGCCCGTGACGTGGTGGATGAGCTGGGCCTTGTCCAGGCTTTGATAGGGTTTGCCGAATCGCAAGGCGGGAATTTGGATCATGGCGGGGGTGCAGGTGCGGGTGTGAACTATGGAAGAAATACCGCCGGATTCAGTGCTTTCCAACAGACTTACTCTAGGAAATGAAAAGTCCCAACGACTCGGTGCAAGTAGCAAATACTCCTGACGTTCCTTCGTTGATCCGTCGACACCTCACCGGAACCGACCATGAGTCCGAAACCCATCGACGCGACTGCCGCCGGTATCGCCGTGTTGCTTAGCCTGGGTCGCAAACCTCTGCCATTGCCACAAGCTCCGCAGAACCCGCCGCCGATCGGTCCTTCGGCCTAAAGCAAGCCATCTTTCGTCAATGGTGTTTTGGTTCGGGTACGTGTGCGTAAGTCCTCTGGACACAGGTCATAAGTTCCGAGCAGCCAGATTTTTTGTGAATTGTCGGAAAAGCCTGCTAAATTCGGAGGATGAATGCCCTCTCCGGAACAGGCAACATGCGCTTTTCACTCGCTATTGTCTGCGTTCTCGCCTTGACAATCAGTTCCCAGGCCGCCGTCGTCTCGTTCTTGAACACGAGCAACACCGACCTCACCTTCACCCTCGAACACAAGGGGGTGCCAGACATCAAGGTGATCCTGCCGGCAGGCCGTACGACCGCAGTACGGGTTGGACGTGAGCCGGTACTCCGTGCAAAGCTCAATGGCAAAGAAGTCGCTTTCAAGCTCGATCCGTACACCCCATACCTGTTTGTCGAGGATAGCAAGGGAGTGGTGTCGTTCAGCGGAGTAGAGTTGGCCGGAGTGCTTCCCAAACCCGATGATGTACCCGCTGACCCGCCAGTCTGGAAACCGCTCAGACTGCCAGTCACGCTCTTCACCGACACTGCTAGCCCACTTGTGAAAGAGGAAAAAGACCGAGTGGCACGGGAACGGTTCGCCGCCGCAGCCAAGGTACTAGACGAACAAGTGGGGGTACGGTTTGAAGTGAAGGATCTCAAAGAGTGGGAATCAGACAAGAAGCCGGAGAACCTGACCGTAGCACTTGGTCAGTTCGAAAAGGTAGCGGTCAGCGACGGTCGGGCTGTCGGATTCCTGAGCCGTGCTCTGAAACCGGAGGAAGTCCTTACCGCCCCGACAGCGACTCATCTTTTGGTGCGGGAGGGTTTTCCCAAGTCGGCGGCAGAACGGGAGGAGATCCTAACGCACCAACTCGGGCAGTGGGTCGGGGCGGTGCGATCAGCGGACGGTGGGTCGGTGATGCGGGTGAAACCAGGCGACGGTAAGGCAGTGAAGACCGGGTGGGCGGTGCAGTTCGACCCACACAACCTGATCGTCATGCATCTGTGGGCGGAGGAATTGGCTGCCGGGCGAGGGCCGAAACCCGAGCAGTTCAGCTCGAAAGCACGCGCTCGTCTCGTGGTGCTCTACAAGTCCATCGCTGCTATCCACGATGCGGTCAAATCGGAGGACACCCAGGCCCGTGATCTGGCCGGAATCTTGACCGGCGACGCCGAAATTCCCGTGGTCGAGCCGATGCCACCAACACCGAAAAATGACACCAAGCCGATCGAACTGGAGATGAAACTCACCGCTGAAGATGAGGCGGTACGATCGGTGGTGAAAGCAGTGACGAAGCGGGCGAAGCAACTCGCTGCTGACGAGAAAGCCCGGCCGAAAGGGGACGAACTGACTGCAGAGTACGTCAAGGCGGCAGCAGCGGCGGCGTCCGTGTTGGAAGACAAGCGGCAGGCCCGTGCTTTCTTGCTCGGACTGGGTATCGCCCTCGACGACAGCACCATTCTGCGAGACAAGCCGGTCGTGAAAAAAGTGGTGACGGCGGTTGAATCTGACGACGCGAGGAAGGAACGGTTGGAAGCCCTCGGCCGGCCGACCCTCCGCGGGCGGCGTGACCTCTGTCAGCACTTTGCTATCTCGGCGGCACTCACCGAGATGTTCGGGGGGGCAGCAGCCGAGTTTGCCGGCATGTCGAAAGAGTTGACCGATATGAAGGGGGCGAGCGGGTTCAGTTTCGCGGACCTCGCAGCGGACCTCGCCGGGATCGAACTGGCGAACGCCGTGACCCAACAACCGAAACGCATCGCCGACATTGCCAAACAGTTCGTGCCGGACGACTACATGCCCGACATTGCGCCGTTTCCGGAAGGACTGAGCGAAATGGCCCTCAAGAAAAAGTATGGGGGCACCAGTGACGCGAAGTTTATGGCGGCCGTCGAGGAGGTACGGAAGGCTGTACAAGGTTCGCCAGCCTTCCGCAAGTGACCGCTCCGGTCACTTCGGTAGGATACTGCTCATGAATAACACAGCCTCCGAACCGAACTCCCTGCGCTGGTCGGTGTTCATTGCTGTTGTCACGCTCGTCGGCATCGCCGTCGCAATGCTCTTGCGGTGGTTCCAACCTGAATTGAGTTGGTGGTTGTTCCGCGTTGCAGACTTACCCTTGCTGTTGGTACTGATCAGCGGCGGCAGTGTGCTTGTTGTTGGTTTGCTCGGAAACGTGTTCCGTGGCGAGTTTGGGGCCGACTTGCTCGCCGGTTTGTCGATCGTTACCGCAACCATACTTGGGGATTATCTCGCCGGCGCCCTGGTGGTACTCATGCTGTCTGGTGGCCAAGCCCTCGAATCGTTCGCCGTCCGTCGTGCCTCTTCCGCCCTGGCCGCCCTGGCACGTCGGCTTCCGACCGTTGCTCACCGCAAGACCAATGGTCACATCGCCGATGTACCGCTCGATTCCGTTGCCGTCGGCGACACTGTGGTCGTCTTCCCACACGAGACCTGCCCGGTGGATGGTGTGGTCACCGATGGCCACGGCACTATGGACGAGTCCTACCTCACGGGCGAGCCATTCCTGCTCCCCAAAGCTCCCGGCTCACTGGTACTCTCTGGTGCGATCAATGGTGACGCGGCCCTGTCGATCTTAGCTGAGTCACGGGCCGAAGACTCGCGGCATGCCAAGATCATGCGGGTGATGCGGGAGTCGGAGCAGCGGCGACCGCGACTTCGACGCCTGGGCGATCAACTTGGGGCTTGGTACACGCCGGTTGCCCTGGCAGTAGCGGTGGTAGCGTGGGCACTCAGCGGCAACCCGACGCGGTTCCTGGCCGTTCTAGTAGTGGCGACACCTTGCCCCCTACTCATCGCCATCCCCGTGGCGATCATCGGGGCCATCTCGGTCGCGGCTCGCCGCAGTATCGTGGTAAAGGATCCCACGGTGCTCGAGACACTACCCAATTGCACCGTTGCCATTTTCGACAAGACCGGGACGCTGACCTACGGTCGCCCGGCAGTCACCGAATGGCTGCCCCTTAGCAATGACCCGCCCGCCGATGTGTTGCGGTGGACCGCCAGCCTCGAACGTTATTCCCGGCACCCACTCGCCACGGCTGTTGTTGAAGCGGCCGAACAGCACAAACTACAACTCCCAGAAGCGAAGGAAGTGTCGGAGCGACCAGGTCAGGGGTTGACCGGTGTGGTGGAGGAAAAGACAATCCGCGTCACCGGGAGACCGAAATTACCTCCGGAAATGGCGAAACTCCTCCCCCCGGTGGCCGGCGGGCTGGAGTGCGTCGTGCTGGTGGACGGGCAACTGGCGGCAGTCGGGCGGTTTCGGGACCGCCCGCGGGACGACGGGTCGGCGTTCATTGCCCACCTCGGCCGACGGCATGGATTCACCCGCATACTGCTCGTCTCGGGCGATCGCGAGAGCGAGGTGAGGTATCTAGCCGAGGAGGTCGGCATCACTGAAATTTATGCCGAGCAGTCGCCCGAGCAGAAGGTGGCGCTGGTGCGGCAAGAAACGGCCAAGGCGAACACGGTGTTTGTAGGCGATGGTATCAATGACGCACCAGCGCTGACGGCCGCCACAACCGGGCTAGCGTTTGGCCAGAACAGCGACGTGACCGCAGAGGCAGCGGGGGCAGTGATACTCGACGGCACACTCAAGCGGGTAGATGAATTGTTGCACATTAGCCGGCGGCTCCGCCGGATCGCTCTGCAAAGCGCGGTTGGCGGAATGGCACTCAGCATCGCAGCGATGGGCATCGCAGCCTTAGGCTGGCTACCACCGGTGGCTGGAGCGGTGACGCAAGAGTTAATCGATGTCTTGGTCGTGGTGAACGCGCTACGGATGTCGTTCACCCCGCAGAACCTGACGGACTACTGACGCCGCGGCCTGCACGCCGCACGTGTACGGTATCAATAACCTCCTCCAGCCAGTGAGTCAGCGTCGGTGGATCAGCGACCTGGAATTGGGCCATCGCCGTGGCTCCCGGCAAACTCCCAACGTTATTTCGCCAGTTGCCGATACCACCTCCATCCCTTACCTCGTCGTTGGCAGCGTCCCCGAAATAGCCAGCGAGCACCTCAAGATGTCGTGTCAGCAACATCTCCACCACCGTCCCTTTGTGCCAGCCCTGTGTCGGCATCACCTCAATTGCCCGAGAGACTACCATCAACTCGATGCCCAGAGCCGCCTACCACACCGCTGAGGCCGGCGTTGTGGACGACGCTCACCACATCGTCCACGTTCTTGTAAGCCTTCGGTTGTTCCTCCGCGAGACCCTGGCGGCTACTCGCCATCGCGATCACCCCACGAGCCTCCAGTTCCTTATCGATCCGCCGGCCGACGGCGTCCGTCTTTGCAGCGGTGCGGCTCATCGCCCGACCGGCCCCGTGGCAGGTGCTGCCGAACGTCCGTTCCATACTCGCTGCCCCGCCGACGAGCACCCAACTCGCCCGCCCCATGTCTCCAGGGATAATCACCGGTTGACCCGTGGCCTTGTAGGCTTGCGGCAATTCAGGGTGCCCAGCCGGGAATGCCCGCGTTGCCCCTTTGCGGTGGACCCACAGCTTCTTCCTTACCCCGTCCACAGTGTGCTCTTCGAGCTTCGCGATGTTGTGCGCGACGTCGTACAGCAGTTCCATGCCGAGGTCTTCCCAACTGCGGCCGAATACGACAGCAAATACTTCGCGGGCCTGGTGCATCAGCAGCTGGCGGTTGCAAAAGCCAAAGTTGGCGGCCGCCCGCATGGCGGCGATGTACTTCTTTCCCTCCGGCGAATCGACCGGGGCACAGGCGAGCTGACGATCAGGCAGGGTGATGCCATACTTGGCCGGGGCGTTGCGGAAGCTGGCCAGGGCATCATCGCACACCTGATAGCCCAGCCCGCGGCTACCGCTGTGGATCATGACGCAGACCTGGTTCAATTCCAGCCCGAACGCTTTCGCCACATCGTCATCGGCGATCTGATCGACCACCTGCACTTCGAGAAAGTGGTTGCCGCTGCCGAGTGTGCCACACTGCTCGCTGCCACGTTTGACGGCGTGCTTGCTTACCTCGTCCGGGTCGCTATCGTCGATACGGCCATTGGCCTCGATGTGACCGAGGTCGGCCGGAACACCAAGATCCCGCCCGACAGCATAGCTCGCCCCACGTCCCATCAACTCCCGGACTTCCTTCTCGTCGAACTTGTACTTACCGGTTCGTCCGACACCCGCAGGGATGGTGTGGAAGAGTTCCTTTACCAGTTCTCTCAGGTGGGGCTTCACGTCGTCGAGGAAGAGGTTCGTTTTGCACAGCCGAACCCCACAATTGATATCGTACCCAACTCCTCCAGGAGAGATAACGCCACCGTCGGCCGGGTCGGTGGCGCACACTCCACCAATACAGAATCCGTACCCCCAATGGATATCGGGCATGGCCAGGCTTGCCCCCTGGATGCCGGGGAGCGTGGCCACATTCGCCACTTGTTCGGGTGCCTGATCCGAGCGAATGCTCTCCATCAGCTTGTCGTTGGCAAAAATCAGCCCGTCTACCCGCATGTCTGAGCGGTAGCCCTTTGGGATGCGGTAGCAACAGTTATCGACTTTCTCAAGCGGGCCGGAAAAGGCGGCTTTCATCACAGCACCTCTCAGATGAAGTCGAACAGACTCGGCATCCGACCGACGGGTTCGCTCAACTTCCAGAGAGCAGCAGCCGGGCCAGCCCGAAGTACGCCAGTAGTGTCACCATATCTGTTGCGGCCAGTGAAATGGGGCCAGCCGCCACCTTTGGATCCCGTTGCATGAGCCGGAGCACGTTCGGGATGCCGGCACCGATTAACGCCGCAGCGGTCACACCGGCGGCGATCCCGCCGAACACTATCCCGGCGACTACCCCTTGCCCGATCCAGAGAAGGGCAACCACCGCCACCACCAGGCCACACGCCCCACCAAGCATACTGCCAGTGAGTAGTTCGCGACCGAGCTTCGGTAGTAGTTCGACCCATCGCGGTCGGCCCGCGTGAAGCGCTTGCAGGGTCAGACTCACCGACTGAATACTCACACTCTCGGCGAGCGCCAGCACCACCGGAATGAACAGTGCAAGCGCCACCAACTTCTGAAGTTCTACCTCGAACATCCCAGTAAGGAAGGCGGCCACCACTCCACCGACGATGTTCGCCACCAGCCACGGGAACCGCTGGCGGAACGAGGTCAGCGGGCTACCGTTCCGTCCGTCGGTCAGGTGAACCCCGATGAGCTGGAACAGGTCGTCGTTCCCTTCGCGGCGGTCGAGGTCGGTCAATTCGGAGGTGTACAAATCAACGTCCACCAGACCGACGAGGCGGCGGTCGGCGTCGAGTACAGGAAAGGCGAGGAGCTTATGAAGGGTGAAGAACTCGCAGGCTTCGAGGACGGTGGCAGTGTGCGGGATGGCAATGACTTTGGTCACCATCAGCTCAGTGAGCTTTTGATCATCGGCGCCGAGCAAGAGTCGGCGGCTTGGCAACACCCCCACCAGTCGATCGTCGGCATCAGTCACATAAAAGTAGATGATGCGGCCGGGCGGTTGCTCTCGCCTCAGATGGCCGAGTGCTTGAGCCACCGTGAAGTGGTGACCCAGCCGAACGAAGTCTCGCCGCATGTGGTTCGTGACCGGCTCTTGAAGTTGATCCGGGGTAAGGCTGGATGCCATCTCGCGTTCTCGGGTCTGATGTGTTATGTGGCGTGAGTTAAATATCCATGACGACTTCGGCCATCCAGCCGCTGGGAGTTTGTTCGACTTTCAGCCCGTGATAGGTGATAGCCTTCACTTCGCGGGCCAATCGATGTCGGGCCGGGTCGAGCGGCTCGCCGTGGGCTGTAGCCGAGAGGCCGGATTCCTTCACACTCACGTCGAACCGGCCAAAGAGCACACGGTGTGCATCGGCGAACATCAGCAACTCTCGAAGCCAGTCAAAGAGAAGATAATCCCGGTCGGTGCCAACGATGTCGAACGGTACGGAAAGGGAATGTCGGATGTCCGAGAGGTCGTCGGTCATCATCGAGAACAGCCCAAGCGCGGCCTCCGTGAAGAGGGCATTCAAGTCCGGGGCGGTCACCCTGAGACCCAGATCGGCGGTATGGTCGAAGAACTCGAACATGAGGATATCGTAGGCGAACGACCCGCGTGAACGAACGATGTGGGATCCGTCACGCTTGGTTCACGCGGATCGCCTTCCAGTGACCCGTGCGGAACCGAAGGTAGAAACAGAGTGTCATGACAAAGATGTAGGCAGTTGCAAACCACCACGCCCAGTACAGGCTCGGCCCGAGCCAAACGACAATGGCCGTCGGAATCACCATCTCTGGCCAACCGAGGGCGAAGGTTACTCGCGAGAGGAATCTCGTATCGCCAGCCCCACGCAACGCAAATGCAAACGCCAAGTTACCCGCTTCGGCCAGCAAGTACATTGCGACACACGCTCGCATCCCCGGCACCAACTCTGCCACTGCCTCGAAGTTACCAATCTCGCAGTCCTCCTGGAACAAGGCTACGAGTGTCTGCGGCAGGAACACGTAGACCCCCGCCACCGCCGCCATGTATCCAAACATCCAGCGGAAACCGGTGTACGTCGTCCTTTCTGGCACCCCTGGCTGATTGGCCCCGAGACGCTGCCCGACGAAGATGCACAACGCCTGCCCCATACCCATCATCGGGAGGAATTCGACCATGTTCAGGCGAATCGCGGGCGTCTTTGCCCCGGTCGCTGCTTCGCCCGACTGCCCAACCAGCAGTACGAAGAGATTAAAGACCAGCACATCGAGGAACCCCTGCAGACCGGCAGGTCCGCCGAACCTCACCAGCCGAACAAACAGCGGACGATCGAACCGACAACTGCTCAGGCTGGCAAACTCGGTACGGTACTTCTTGCGCAGGATCAGGGCCATCGCCACGACCGCCGACAACCATGACCCCATCCACCGTTCACCACCCGGCGGCGGCAATGCCACCCTCGGGCACCCCAGCGATACCCTGTAGGCCGAGCTTGCTCACCCCCACCTCACCAAACACGATAGCCGGCGGTTACCTGAAGCAGGCCGAACAGTTGCCAGAACCACAGCATCGCTGGCAGAGTAGCAACCATCTCTCTGGAATCGTGCCAACTCAGCAGTAGGCTGTCAATGAACACCTGCACCGTCATGAAACTCTGAGACACGACCAGTGGGAAGGCGAGCTTGAGCAACTCGCGGCTACCGCTGGATGCGTCAATCGAAGCGTACGGGACAGCTTTGTCCAAATCAGACAGGGTCAAACGGCACCTCCATGTCCAAATCAGACAGGGTCAAACGGTACCTCCATGCAGGCGGAGTGCAGAAGCGAAGTGGAGCCTTTGCGCATGCACCAGGTTCGCGCTATCAGTTCTGGGTCAGCAAGGTTTGAAGTGTACACACAGATAGTTGCAGTATAGGGCCGACCGCGTATCGCTAAAGATCGACCTGGACTCCCGCCCCGAAAGACGTGTTTCGCGGTCGGGCGCGAGCATGTAGGCGGTTATACGCGTCAGCGGAGAAAAACTCTTTCACCAACAGTTCACCGATCTCAGGCGGTAGCGTCTCTTTACGCAGCGTCCGCCCGCCGACCACAAATCGCACCTCGTACCCGCTTGGCTGGGCCACTACCTCGATCTGCGTGGCATGGTCGTGCCGGGCCTCACCAACAAGACGCGCGGCGGCAGCGCTGGCGAGTTTGCGGTTGAGCACGTCGAGCGGCAGGCTCGTCGGTGCCGGCAGTGGTGGTGGTGGGAAAGTGCGGGCGAGAGCGGCATCCATCTCGACACTAAACGCCGGGAACAGGATTGCTCGTCCGTTCAGTCTCTGGCCGAGCACACGGGCCAAGCCAGGCAAGGGTAGATCGGTCGCCACCGCGAACACACCACCAACTTCGGCGAGCACCAGCGAGCGAGCGGCACGGGCATTCACGTCGCTCAACCGTGCGTTCGGCTCGGGCGGTAAGTCGAACCCGTCAAGTGTGACGATGTAGCGGTCGGCCGGGAGCAGGTCTAGGTAATGGTGAAAGTGCGGGGCGAGACGGGTAGCCGGCACGGTGAGGCGGGCCTTCAGGTGCGGGGCGAGTTGGTCTGCCTCCTCCCGGAACAGGTCGCGGTCGGTACCGTGCGACACAGCGGCGTCGGCCCGCAAACGGATATACCTCGCCCAGTTCTCGTTTGCCGTGCCCCCCTGATCATCGAGCCAGTCAGCGAACACGGTACGGATGACGATATCGGTCGGGTCAGCCAGGATACGGGTCACAAACGCTTTGGCGTCGGGGTGCAACCTCATTCAAGCACCTCGGAGACGATGGGCCAGGTGGGCAAGGTACCGTTCGGCAAACGCGGTCATGCCTGGGCGGGCAAAGGATGACAAAGCTAATCACATCGGTCCCAGTCCATCATCAGCCATGATAGACCGCTCCCAGTACTCAATTCATGCCCCCTCCTCCCACGAACGCTCCCAATCGTGCAGACGCCGGTTTTCCAGATCCTGCAGCGAAAAACGTGAAGCTGGACGCTGCTCGATATTGATCAGTGCTGCCGAGCCAACAAATAGAGAATTTAGTTCTCATGAGATAATTGCGACGGTGTTTCCGTCCTTACCGTTTACACACGTTTTCCCCACCCTCGGGTCGGCGAGCGATGGAGGGCCACCAGCTTGGATGACATGGCGGGCCGGCTTTGGCCGATGGGATATTGTGTGGTGCTCAGGAGGCGTGTCGCAATTCCTTGCGTCTTTATGCTGGATCGACCGACAACATGTCGTCTATCCTGTTGGCTAAGGGCTGTTATTGCCGACTCGCCAAGGACGAGGACTTACCAACAGACGAGCCTCTCCGCCCCCGACTCGTCGTTTCTGTCCAGTTTCTACTCGCAGTAAGCCTCACACCCCGTGTTGGACCAGTCAACTGTCACCTGTCGGCAAGACCATGACTGATCTACTACCCGTGCTTGTGGTCGAGGCTGACACGGACGATGATCAGATAATTCCCCTCTACCTCCGACAGGGCAGCTTAGCCGTTGCGACCAAACGTGTGACGACTATCAAAGACCTGAACGACTGCCTGACGGCCGAATCGTGGAAAGCGGTCATTGCGACCACTCACAGACCGGGGTTTGGACCATTCGAAGTAGTGGCCTTGGTCAAACGAGTTCGCCCAAATTTGCCTGTGGTCGTGGTGACAGAGGGAACAGAAGAGGCAGAGGTTATCAGATTGATCGAAGCCGGAGCAGACGACTGTCTTCCCCGGCAATGCTTGGCACGACTGGCAATGCTGGTACTCCGTGTCGTGCGACAAGCAGATGAGCGAGTACGGCGAGCGGAAGTTGAATGCGAATTGCAAGAGTGCCGAAAACAAGTTGACCTGATTTGCAACACCATCTCTGACTGCCTGATTTACCTTACCCGTACAACTGAAGGCGGATGGGTGTATACGAGTACGAATCGAGCATTCGACGAGAGGTTGCCAAAGATCGGAGTCACCTCCACGTCCAACATGCTGATTGGTCGGGACGCACGGGAAATCGAGGCGAAGGAGTTCGGCTTTGATGCCGAGACCGTCAAATGGCTATCCGCTCGGCGGGAAGAGGCCGCTAGCACTGATCGACCCCTTCATTTTGAGCGAGAGTTGCAGTACCCCAGAGGAGCGTTCGTTGGCGAGTTCACGATCACGCCTGTGCGGGATGCCGAAGCGACAGTGCGGCATTTGCTAATCACCGAACGTGACCTAACCAAACTGCGGCGGACAGAAGAATACGACCGTCGAACCCGCGAGCAGGTGACCCAGGCGCAGAAGATGGAGGCACTCGGCAAACTTGCCCGTGGAATCGCCCACGACTTCAACAACCTACTCACTGGCGTTCTCGGATTTGCCGAACTGGCCACTGCCTCGAATAGCCTGGAAGAGGCCCGCTCCCATGCAGGGCAAGTAGTGGGCATTGCCCTCCGTGCCCGTGATCTGGTGTGGCAAATCCTGACCTACTCGCGTCCGAAATCGTCGCGAGACCCGGTGATGGTTACAACCATCGTCCGCGACATGATCACACTTCTCTCCGCCACACTGCCCAAGTCGATCCTGTTGCAGACTCATCTGGCCGAACCCGGCCCAAAAGTGGTGATCGACCCGAGTCAGTTGCAACAGGTGATTCTCAATTTGTGTACCAACGCAGCGCACGCCATGCCCGATGGGGGCGAACTGACACTCGCGGTGGAAGAAGTTTATCTGGCAGCGGATTTCTGTGCTGATCACCCGCCTGCAGCTCCCGGCCGATACGCCCACTTGAGAGTGGCCGATACCGGCTCGGGTATGCCCCCCGAGGTGGTGCGGAGGGTCTTCGAGCCTTTCTTCACCACCAAGCCGCTCGGTCGCGGCACTGGACTTGGGCTAGCGGTTGTCCACAGCATCGTCGCTGAAATCAAGGGACTTGTGACGCTCGACTCGGAGGTAGGACGGGGCACAACCTTCGACGTGTACTTTCCGACCGCCGGGTCGGGTGAGCAACCCCGACCTGCGACCCCGCCACCCGTCGGGTCGGGCGAGCGGGTGCTATGTGTCGACAACGACCCAGCCCTCATTGATCTGCTCACCCGTGTATTGCACGAGTTGAACTACATTCCCATTGGATTCACCGACACCGCCCGCGCCTTGGCAGCGTTCGCCGCAGATCCAGCCGCCTTCGATCTGGTAATGACCAATGCCGAGGTGCACAGCTCGCCAGGTGAATCGCTGGCAGAAGCGCTACGACGGATACGTGGAAATATTCCCGTTCTGCTTGTCTCGGGCGCGGCGAAAGCCCCACCTCCCGCCCTGGCAGATATCGTCATCCTTGCCAAGCCATACTCCCGCGAGCAGATAGCCGAGGCACTGAAAGCGGCACTCGCCCGACGATGAGCGGACCACAAGGTACTCGACCGACTCACCGAAAAGCATTCACTTCTTTAGCGTTTGGCGGGTAACGACGAGTTCGTATTTCCCATTCTTCATTACGCACTCGAACTTCGTCTCCTCGATGTCTTCCGACCGCCGTTGCTGGAAGCCGACCTCCTTCTTCGCCAGTTCCTGTTCGAGCGTCTTCGGGAAGTATGCCCAGAATCCTTTCGGCAGGTTGCCCATACCAAGTGCCTGCCCCACGTCTTGCCGGGTGCGGGCGGTGTAATCGCTGAACTGGACCAGACCGGAGAGTTCTTGCCAGTCTGGGTCGGTGATTGGCTTGCCGACCGGCGGATTGCCGCTCAGGTCGCGGAAGTACAGTGCCCCTTTGCCGTCGGCCGTCGGTACGATGATCTTCGCCCCGAGCGACTGAAGTTGGTCGAGGTAGTCTCGCCCACTGGCTGTGCGGAAGGCAATCACCCACCGCATGGTCCGCGCCCGCGTGCTGTCGGCCCCCGTGCCGGTGCCGGCTCCGTTCGGATTGCCCCCTTCCCCGCCCTTCCCCGTCGTACCGTCGCCCTTCTTCTGACCAATGCCGAGGATTTGGTCGCGGAGAGCTTTGTCGAGCGCGGCATACGGAGCCATCTTGGTGTCGTTGAGCGGAATGATCGAGGTGGGGTCTTCGAGGTTAAACGACTTGGCCAGGTCCTCCTTCACCTGCGGGAGAGTGGTATCGATATCTGGGAGGATCTCCTTTGCGTCGTCACGGGTGGGGGCGTTCTGGCCAAGCACAGTCGGGTCGGCCACGCCCCCCTGCCCCGCCTCGCCCTCACCGAACGCATCGTCTCCGTCGGTTAGTCCGAGTTTCGGCCCTTCTTTGTAGTCGCCTGCTGGCTGAGCCTGGATCCACAGCACGAGTGCCGCGAGCAGTGCGAGCAACGCAATCACCAACCCGGAGACGACATACGAGATCGGCATCTCGAACCGCGGCGAGTAAGTGTGCCAGAACACGCCAACGTCTTCGGCCGGGGAGGCGAGGGGATCGGTTTCCGGCTGTCCGATCGGCGTGGCATCATCTTGCGACATGGGAGCGCTCCGCAGAGGTTCGCTCGGTTCAACGTACCCGAAGCCGAAGGGTTTGCAAAGAACGAACGAGTACGGTGCGTGGTGGGCCTATCAGGGCTACCCCCCCTCTCTGCCACACTGCCACCTGCCACACACATACCCCCCCTCCGCCAGGGCCACCGAAAAGGGATCGATTTTCCCCTCGCCTCGGGTGGTCGAACCGATGCTCCGTCCGAAGCAACACAGCCACAAGAACCACAGAATCCTCTGGAGAATTTCTGCCGCAAACCCAAGACCAAATAGGGTTTGCGACCACTCACCCGCCGAGGCTCGCTCGGATTCCGCTGTTCAGGCCGACAGCCCGCCTCACAAAGTGGCGACTGAAATCAAGAGGCTCGCCCGACCGGGACGACCTGTTGCAAGCGGACCGGCGGCCATCGGGGCAATACTTGTGTGGACAACTATCGTCCACACAGCTACAATTCGTGTATGGCGAGTTCCACCCGACATCGAGAGACTGTTCGCCGGTTCGATAGCCCCGAGCAGGAGGCCTATCTCGCGTTGTGGCGGACCTACGACCGCCTAC
>JALOQR010000422.1 GCA_025459365.1 Fimbriiglobus sp. | reverse complement strand
CGCGCAATACCGGGCGATTTCATCGGCCCGGTGCGGCACGCCCGACCGCGAGGAACAACTCGCGGCATTCCTCCTCCAGCACACCGCCGATTACTTCGCACTGCAGGCCGGGGGACCGCCGGATCACTTCGGCGGCGGGAATCTCGATCTGATCCCAGCCAGTCGCGGCGAGAAAGCCGATCGACACCCCAAACACGACCGCGCCCACCCCGGCGAACAGCACCGCCCCCTGGCACATCGGGCACGGCTCGGCGGTGGTGTAGAGCACCAACTCGGCCGGGTCGGTGCCGTCGGCGGTGGCTGCCCAGCGGTTCAGGGCGTCGATCTCCCCGTGCCAGGTGGGGTTCTCGCCCGAGCGGTTCCACCCTTCCGCCACCACTCGCCCGGTTGGTCGGTGAACGAGTACCGCTCCGAACGGTAGGGCCGGGCAGTGGGCGGTGAGTTCGATCGCCCGCCGCATGTACCGCTCGTGGTTCAGGTCGTTCACGGCTTGCACCCTCACAGGATGAGCACCACCGCCAGCCCGCCGCGGGTGGTCCACAATGCCGTTCGCACCCAGTTTGTGGCCACCAGTCGGTGGAGGGCGGTGGGGTCTGGTTTGTTCAACAACTTTCGGTGGCACGGCACCTGCACGCCCCAGGTGGACGCCCACACGGCCACCAGCAGCACCAACCCGCCGACGCTTGCCCACGTCGGGGCGATTCCCGCGAGGGCAACCGCCGTGCCCAGTTCCACCAGCATCACCGGGCCCAGCACCCACCCCGTCCGCCGTTGGTGTTCGCGGGCGTACTCCGGAGTCTGACCGGCCATGAGTGGGTAGTGCACCACCTGCACGAACCAAATCACGCCGACCATGAACAGCGTGGCGGCCAGGTGGGCCAGGGCGATTACTTGAAACACCGACCCACTCACGCCCCGCCCCCCGGCGTGCGAGCGTGCCGATACGCCCCCCACAGCATGAGAGCGAACGGCACCCACCAGATCAGGTCGTTGGTCAGGATGGTCAGGCCGAAAGCGGGTGGGAACGTCCCTTTCACCAGGGCAACGGCAAACCCGACCGGGCCGAACACCTTGCCCAGAAACCCGACCAGTACCACCGGCCAGTGTCGCCAGGCATCGGTCGCCGCCGCCCAGTATCCAACCCCGTACACGCCGACGATCATTCCGACGCACTGCCAGATTTCAGGATAGTTCGGCCGGTCCGCCCCAGTCAGGTCGAAGAGCAGGTTCGGGAAGAGGATGACCAGCCCTCCCCAGAAAAGGTTGTAAATGGCTGCAGCCCGCAGCCACCACTTCGCCCAGGCGGGGGGACGGGACGGCGGCAGGGGTGGGGCGGTGGTCATGAAATAGGCCAGGGGAATGATCCTGCCTTAACCGCTCTGGTCGTCGGGACGCAACACGGCGGGTGTTGTTGGCGTGAGTCACATCGGTGCGCGAATCCCCAGCGGATCGGGCGTTCACTCATCCCCACGGTACCCAACTGGCAACTGCTCGATCGTGCTACGCGAGTTCGTAACATCACACCGCCGCCTCGCGGTCGAAGGAATCCCCCGGAATGCCGCCGTTCGCCGTCCACATCGGCCCCGGCCTGCTCGCCCCTGAGTGGGTGCTAAGCGGGTTCGTCCACCTCGCGGTTGTGGTGCTTCTTTCGCTGTGGAAGGTGAGCGAGCGGGACGTGCCCCGCATTGGCGTACTCACCGCTGCCTTTTTCGTGGCGTCGTCGGTCCACCTGCCGCTTGGAGGGGCGTCGGTCCACCTGCTGTTGAACGGCTTGGTCGGGGTGATTTTGCGGTGGCGGGCGGGGTTGGCGGTGGCGGTCGGGTTGACCCTGCAAACTTTCCTGCTCGGTCACGGCGGGCCGGACGCCCTCGGGGTGAATTTCGCCGTCCTCACCCTGCCGGCGTTCCTCGCCGGGGCCACGTTTCGCCCACTCTTTCGGGTGTTGCCGGCGTTCGCGGCGGGGGTGCTGGTCGGCGGGGGGACGGCAGCCCTCACCGTTTTGCTGCACGCCGTCGTGCTCTACTTCGGGGTAAGCCTACCCGACGCCAAGCCCCGCGAGTGGGTCGCCGGGGTGGGGTTGGTGGCGAACCTGCCGGTGATCGCGGCGGAGGCGATCGGGGTGGGGTTCGCCTGTCGGGTGCTGGCGAAGGCCAAACCAGAGTGGCTGGGGCTGTCAGTGGGTGCGGTCGAAGGCCCGATCAACGTCCGGATCAGCGAGAACGACGAACATCCAGACAGCCGCAGGGATGCCGAGCAACCCAGGGCCGAGCACCATCCACAGACTCGGCGGGAAGTTGCCGAGAAAGCCGAGGGCGACTCCGCAGGCCACGGCCAGCCCGCCGAGGATGCCCCCGCCGATCACCAACCCGCGCGCCCGCTGGCGGAGTAGGAACACACCGCCGAGGATCTGTAGGACGCTGAACGCCAGCAGGGCGAGGCTGGGCAACCCGGCGCAGATGCCGAACGCGATCACCCCACGGGCCGCTGCCCCACCACCGACCCCAGTGACCGACACCACCACGAACGCCGCCGCGCCGAGCAGGGTGGCAACTCCAGACACGATCATCAGAATGCCCGGCCCGAGGCACTTTCGCCGGGCGGCCCGCAGCGCCTCCACCGTTTGTTGCTCCTCCTTTTCTTCCTCTTCGTCTTCCTCCGGGCCGTAGCGATCGACCCGCCGGCGGTAGCGTTCGTCCGGGTCGCGGTCGATGTCGTCGTCGGGGTCGTAGTCGTAGTCGTCGCGGTGGCGGGACATGGGGAATCTCTGTGGGCGGGGGGAATTGTCCGTCGGCGGAAAGTGGTCTTCAAGGTGGGAACGGTCACCGGTTCGCTGGGAGGTGGCCCCCCCCTCTCTGCCACACTGCCACCTGCCACACACATACCCCCCCCGGCCACCGACACCGACCCCGGACCGCCCCGTTCCCCTCCGGGTCGCGGTAAACCATGATCCTGGCAGATGTTACACCACTCCGCTCCATGCCAGGGAACGAGGGCCAGTGCCGAAGCGATTTTTCTTGCGTCCCGTTCTTCTCCGACCGAAACTCCTGACACTCCCTCCGGTTTAATGAGCATCGGCCGACCCTCCCGCCCGCTGGCACGTTGCGAACGGACCCGCCTATGAGCCGCCGAACCCTTCTCGCCGCC
>JALOQR010000421.1 GCA_025459365.1 Fimbriiglobus sp. | reverse complement strand
CCCGGTGGTCACCTTCTACGTGCTGAAGGACGGGGGCGAACTGTACCTGATCGATACCGGATTCGTCAGTGCCCAACGCCTGCTGCGGCGGGCGCTCCACCGGCAGGGGTGGGACCGCCTGCCCGTCCGCGGCATCCTGCTCACCCACGGCCATCTGGACCACGCCCTGAACGCCGTGCCGTTCGCCAGGCAGTTCAACGCCTGGATCGCCGGCCCGCGGCTCGACGCCGACCACTACCTCGGGAAGGCGAGGAACCGCGGACCCGGCCAGGTGGCCGACATCCTGGAAAGCATTGGCCGGCCGTTGCTCCGGTATCGCCGATTCACCCCAGACCGCCTGCTCGACTCCGGCGATGAACTGCCCGTGTGGGGCGGGTTGCGAGTGGTTCATCTCCCTGGCCACACCGCCGGGCACTGCGGGTTCTACTGCCCACGGCGGAAGTGGCTATTCAGCGGCGACCTGTTCAACAGCTACACCGCCTTCCAGATCCCCCCGCCAGACATCTTCAACTCGTTTCCGCAGCAGGTGCCGGCGGCCATCGCGTCGGCGTTGACACTCGACCTCGCCGGGGTGTTGCCCGCCCACGGCGACAGTTCCCCCCCGGCCATTCACCTCGAACGCCTCCGGCGGCTGAACCGTTCACTCGCTGGGTAACGCCCTTCGCCTATCATCGGTGGTGGGTCGAGGCCGGCGGTTCGCTGGGCGTCGGCCAGTTCGGGTGAGGTCGAGATGGCGACGATCAGCATTGCGTGCCCGGCCCCGCGGGGTTCGCAGACGGGTAACCGCGTCACTGCTCTACGGTGGGCAGGCATTTTGCGACGACTCGGGCACCGGGTGACATGGTGGAATGCCGCCGCCGACGGCGAGCTCCTCCTTGCTCTCCACGCGGTGAAGTCGGCCCCCGCTGTCGCCGAGTTTCGCCGTCGCTTCCCCGGCCGCCCGGTCTGTGTTGCTCTCACCGGCACCGACGTGAACCAGGACGGCTCCACCGCGGGCGTGCTGCACGAGACGCTCCGCGTGGCCGATCGCATCATCGCCCTGCAAGACCAGATGGCCGCGAGGGTACCGGCGGAACATCGGCACAAGGTGCGAGTGATTGTCCAGAGTTTTGCCCCGCCGCCAGATCTGCCGACCCCACGAACCGACTGCTTCGAGGTCTGCGTGCTCGGCCACCTACGGGCGGTGAAAGATCCCCTGCTCGCAGCCGAGGCGGTGCGTGAGCTTCCGGCGAGCTCTCGGTTGCACGTGGTGCAACTCGGCGGGGTGTTGGAAACGGAGTACGCCGAAAGGGCGAGGCGGGAACAGGCGACGAACCCCCGCTACGAGTGGCGCGGGGAATTGCCGCGGGCGGAGGCGGTGCGGATCATGGCGGGGTGCCGGTTGCTGGTGATGACGTCGAGATCCGAAGGCGGGCCAAGTGCGGTGTCGGAGGCGGTGGCGTGCCGGGTGCCGGTAGTGAGCACACCGACGGGCGGGGTGGTCGGGTTGCTCGGCGAAGACTACCCCGGATACTTCCCGGTGGGCGACGCGGCAGCCTTGCGGGCGTTGCTGTTGCGCTGCGAACTCGACCTGAAATTTCTGGGCGAACTGCGGGCGGCGTGCGACCGGGTGCGGCCACGAGTTGCCCCCTCGGCCGAGCGTGCGGCGTGGGCCACACTGGTGCGAGAATTGGTGGCCTGAGTTTCGCCGCCGCGTGACTTGCGTGCTACCCTCCCAGCAGAGGATCTCCTCACTCGCCATCGTGTTGTTTTGGGTTCTCCCCTGTCTGGCCCGAGCAGGGTTCGCTCATGCACCATCCGAAGGTTCCGCCGTCGCGGGAACCGAGTCTCGACGACAATTCCACGCGGACTCAACTGGTGTCGGCCGATCACCTGTTCGTCACGCAAGTGCACGAGTTACCTCCCTCGGACGAACTGCTGGCGGACGAGGATCTCCCCCGCGAGTGGGGCGAGTACGATCAGGTCACGCTGGTCGCCGAGGGGGGCATGGGCCGGGTGTACAAGGCGAGAAACCGGCGGCTGAACCGGCCCGAGGCGCTGAAGGTGATTCGCCGGATGACCGGCGATGAACGAGAGATGTTCCGCTTTTTGTTTGAGGCGGAGGCGGTGGCCGGGTTGAACCATCCGAACCTCATCAAGGTGTACGGCAGCGGAGAGGTGAAGGGCGGCCCATACTTCGCGATGCAGTGGGTGGACGGCGGAGAATTGACCGCCCACCAACCGGCCCTGGGAGGCAAGCCCAAGGCGGTCGCCCGGTTGATGGCCAAGGTGGCGCGGGCCGTTCACCACGCCCATCAACATGGGATTTTGCACCGCGATCTGAAGCCGAGCAACATTTTGCTCGACGCGGACGGCGAACCGCACGTTTCGGATTTCGGCCTGGCCACCCGTACCGATTCTGTTTCCGATGTCACGCAAACCGGGGCGGTCATTGGCACCCCGCAATACATGGCCCCGGAGCAGGCTCGCGGGGAACGCCGACTGACCACCGCCGCCGATGTGTATGCCCTCGGCGGTATCCTCTACTTCCTCCTCGCCGGCCGCCCGCCGTTCGCAGGCCGCCAAATGGCCGAAGTAGTGAAGCGGATTACCTCCGAGCCGCCGCCCCCGCCGCGCGACGTGGTCGCCGATGTCAATCGCGACCTCGAAGCCGTTTGCCTGAAGTGCCTGGAGAAAGACCCGGCCGACCGCTACCGCACGGCGGCCGATCTGGCCGACGACCTGGAGCGATGCGAGCGGGGAGAGTCGGTGTCGGCTCGGCCGCCGGCGTTGTTCGAGTGGGTGCGGCGGGAACTGTACAAAACGCCCCAACGCTACACCGGGTATGTGTGGCAGGCCAAGCTGTGGTTCGCCGGTAGCATCCTGGCCGCTCAGGTAGCGGCAGTGGCAGCGGTACTTTTGAACGGCCCGGCGTGGGCAGTGTGGCTGGCGTTCGCCGTGATGTGGGGTGGGTGCGGCGGTGCTCTGTGGGCCTACAAGGCGGCCAAGTTCACCCGCCTTCCGCAAACCGAGCAACACGCGGTGATGACGGCCATCGGGCTGATCCTCACCCACATGGCCCTCACGGCGGCTTATGCTCCCTTCTCGCACACCGCCGCCGACGTTCTCGGCATGTACCCCGCCACCTATGCACTCACCAGTTTGGC
>JALOQR010000420.1 GCA_025459365.1 Fimbriiglobus sp. | reverse complement strand
CCCCTTGCGGGAGAGGTCGGAACGCGGAGCGTTCCGGGTATAGGCGCGATCGGCGCCTCGCTCTCACCGCAATTTCCGCTTCCCCACCACCCCGGCGTCACCTCGAACTTCTCCCGCGACGGCTACATCGATGCCGTTCGCCGGGCGGTCGAATACGTCCACGCCGGGGATGTATTTCAGGTGAACCTGTCGCAGCGCCTGCTCGCCCCGCTCACCGAACACCCGCTGGAGTTGTACGGCCGACTGCGGCAGACCTCCCCTTCCCCGTTCGGCTGCTACCTCGACCTGGGCGATTTCCAAATCCTGTCGTCGTCGCCCGAGCGGTTCCTGCAACTGTCCGCCGACGGTGAGGTGAGTACCCGCCCCATCAAGGGGACCCGCCCGCGGGGGAAAACGCCAGCGGAAGACGCGGAGTTGCTGCACGACCTGACGACGAACCCGAAGGACCGCGCCGAGAACGTGATGATCGTCGACCTCCTGCGGAACGACCTCGGCCGCGTGTGCGAGTTCGGCTCGGTGACGGTGCCGAAGGTGTGCGAGGTGGAGTCGTTCCGGCACGTTCATCATCTGGTGAGCGAGGTGCGAGGGAAGCTACGACCGGGCCTGACGGCGTTCGACCTGTTGCGGGCGAGCTTCCCCGGCGGAAGCGTGACCGGCGCTCCAAAGGTGCGGGCGATGGAGATCATCGCCGAACTGGAGCCGACCGCCCGCGGGCCGTACTGCGGGAGCATCGGGTGGATCGGATTCGACGGGGCGATGGACACGAACATCCTGATCCGCACACTCACCGCCGGCCGCGGATGGCTGCAATTCCCCGTCGGCGGGGGCATCGTGGCCGACAGCGACCCGGCCACCGAGTACGAAGAGACGCTGCACAAGGCGGCGGGCATGCTCAGGGCGTTACGATGATCGTTGAAGGTCTGGTCACCACCACTGACGCCGACGGGCAGCCGCACCTCGCGCCGATGGGGCCGACGGTGTTCGGCGACTTCGCGTCGTTCCTGCTACGGCCGTTCCCCACGTCGAACACGTTTCGCAACCTGCAACGACATGGAGAGGGGGTGTTTCACCTCACCGACGATGCCCGGTTGATCGCCTTCGCCGCGGTCGGGAAGTTGCGAGACGTACCACCGACGAACCCGGCGACGGCCGTCGCCGGGTTCGTGCTGCGGGAGGCATGCCGAGCGTTCGAGTTCCGGGTGACGACCATCGACACCACCCGCGAACGGATTCACCTCACCGCCGACGTGGTGCAGCGGCATGAACTGCGGCCGTGGGGCGGGTTCAACCGGGCGAAGCATGCGGTCATCGAAGCGGCCATCCTCGCGACGCGGTTCCACCTCCTGCCGGCTGATGAGATTGCGGCCGAGTTCAGGAAGCTGCGGGTGATCGTGGACAAGACCGGCGGCGAAGCGGAACATGATGCGATGGGGATGTTGGAACGCGAGTGGGCGAAGTTCCGGGAGGGGCGATGAGCGTCCGCGTGGTCGCCCCGTGCCGCTTGCACTTCGGCCTGTTCCATGTGCCGGTGGACGGCCTCACGCACTACCCCGACGGCCGCCCGGTGCGGAAGTTCGGCGGCCTGGGGCTGATGATCGACAACCCGTGCGTGACGGTGACGGCGCATCGCAGCCACCACAACCACGGGAACGGTTCCTTGGGGGAGCGGACGAGGCGATACCTGGAGCGGCTGGAGTCGATTACTTGGACCTACCCCGGATGGTCGATGAACGCCGACGGCCCGCCCGAACACACCGGTCTGGGTGTCGGCACAGCACTGGGGATGGCGGTGACGGCAGCCCGACACTCTTCGGAATGGTTACGGGATTCATCAGAAGAAGTCGCCTGGAGTCTCGCTGCCCGCGTACGACGTGGGGAACGGTCAGGAATCGGAGTTATTGGATTCCGGGAAGGCGGCCTGATACTGGATGAGGGCAAGGACGCTGAAGGGTCTCGCGCGAACCTGGCAGTCCGATTCTATTTCCCCGAATGGTGGCGTGTCGTTCTTGTGCGGCCGCCAGTACCGCCGGCGTGGTTCGGCGATCGCGAGCGCACCGCCTTCGCCCGCACCCGGCCCGCTGACAGGGCGTTATCACTGACCGACCGGCTGCGAGCACTCGCCTACGATCTCGTCGTCCCGTCGATCGAAGCGGGAGACTTCGACACCTTCGCCGCGAGTATTCAGGAGTTCAACCGGCTGGCCGGAGAGCCGTTCCACGACGACCAGGGCGGGCCGTATGCCGGGGCAGAGGTGGCGTGCGTGATCGATGAGTTGATCGAGATGGGGGCGGTGGGCGTCGGGCAGTCGAGTTGGGGGCCGACGGTGTTCGCCATGTGCCGGGATGCTGAAGAGGCAGAACACCTGGCGGCGAAGGCAAGGGAGCGATTTTCGAGTGCGACCGAGGTGACCGTAACGGCGGCGAACAATACCGGGGCGAGAGTCGAGACGCTGTGATTACAGTACCGCCCGGATAAGCCCCACGAGCAGCACGTCGGCCAGAAGCACCAACAGCAAACAAGCCACCACGCTGTCGGTGGCCGCCTTCCCGACGCCCTCGGACCCGCCCCTTGCCGACAACCCGACGAAGCAACCTGTCGCCCCGATCAACCCGCCGAATACGAACGTTTTCAGCCCTGCGGGCGTCACCTGATTCAGCCACAACTCCTGCAAGGCTTGCGTCCGGTACTTCGCCCACGACATCCCACCGCCGATGGCCTCTGCTGTGTACCCGCTCGCAAAAGCCAGCGCCGAAACCACGACATATAGCAACGGCACCGCCAAAACACACGCCAACACTCGCGGGCCGACCAACCGCCGCATCGTCGACACTCCGAGCAATTGCAGCGCGTCGACCTGTTCGTTCACCGTCATGCTCGCCAGTTCCGCGCCGAGTGTGGCACCCGTGCGAGCGGCCACGATCATCCCCGCTCCCACCGGCCCGAGTTCGAGCAGGACCGCCGCTGCCAGCGCGGTCGGGAGCGATTCCGCCGCACCGTATTTTTCCAGAATGCTCCGGGTGTGCATCCACACCACCGCTCCGAGTGCAACGCCGAGTACACCGGCCAGGGGCAACCCGCCCACAAGCGCGGCATAGAGCGGGCGAAGCCAGTCGGCCGGGCGGGCGACGGAACGTACGGCGGCAATCAG
>JALOQR010000127.1 GCA_025459365.1 Fimbriiglobus sp. | reverse complement strand
GTCTGCACCCCGGCCGTACCGGTCGCGCTCACCCACTCCTTCGCCCGGATCACCCACTCTTCGTCGTCCGGGTTGTCGCAGGGAATGCTCAACAACTCCAGTTCCGGCGATTTCGTCATTCCCGGCGGGATCGCCACGGCCCTGCGGTGGAGCGGCGGGGGAAGTTCGCCGATCAGCATCTGATCAGGCGAGCGATCCACGACAAAGGCCACGGTGTAGAACGCCGTGCCTTCCGGCCAGGTGGTCGGGCGAGCAGGGGATGGGAGCAAGGGCGAACGATCCGTCATGCGGGCACTCGGGGGCAGTCGGCCATGAGCGAGGCGATCCAGCGGGCGACGTACTCGGCCGAATCGAGCACGCCGTTCAGTGTGGAATCAAACAGGTAATCGCCAACGACGAACAGGTGCGGGTGTTTGGCCGGGTCGGGTCGGTGACGGCGATCGAGGGTGCGAGCGTGAAGGCCGCCGGGCAGAGCATTCACTGCCCCCACCCATCGGTGAACACGCCCCTCCATCTCCAGATAGCGGCCATGGGCCAGGTGAGTCGGCAGGGTGTCGAGTACGTCGTGGATCAGTTCATCGTCGGAACGGCCACTCATCGTCTTCGCCGCGTCTCCGCCGATCAGCCAACCGAGCACCGCCTGCGAACTGCCAGGGTTGCGGCTCGACTCGTCGTAGAGGCAGCACCCACCAAAGGCGTCGAGCATGCAGAACGATCCTGCGAGCCGCCCCTGCCAGAACTTCTCGCGGAAGGCCACCGTCACCCGCAGGTAGTGGGCGGGGTGATCATACTCGGCGTGGTGGTCGGCCATCACCGCGGCCAGTTGTTCCCCAGCGAATGCCACATTCGCGAAGGCATCGTGCGGTAGGGCGACTACCACCGCGTCGAACGACTGTTCGGCCAGTTGGCCGCGGTGGTCGGTCGTCACCGACAGTGTCCCCGACGTAGTGCGGCCGACCGAAAGCACCCGATGGTTCAGCCGCACATCCGCGGCGAGGCGACGGGCCAACTCTCGCGGGAGTTGCTCGTTCCCCCCGGCGATGCCGTACAGTTCCATGTAGGCCGGGTCGTTCATGAGGTAGTTGTGCAGGCCGTAAGCAACGCTTGTCTGGTGCGGTTCAGCGGCCAGATCGGAATGGATGAATTGTTCGAGGTACCGGCAAGCGGATGGGGAGGCGATTCCAGCCAACAGTCGGTCAAACCCCGGTTGCACGAGCGGGTCGCTCAGCCCTTCGGGGTTGGCTTCGTAGAACTCTTGCGGGGTGATAGCATCTTTTGCCAGACGGTCGAAGGCGAGCAAGGCATCGGCCGCCGGACTGCCGAAGTGTTCCCGGAGGTCGTCGAGGTTGGCGACCGTCCGCCCCCGAACCACCGCCGACGCCCCCTCCATGCGGGTGATCGGGAGGCCGAGTTCCTGCACCAGGTCCTTGAGCGGGTCGTCGTCGTCGTGGTGGGAGTAGTCGTAGAACTCAGCGGCGCCGGCTTCATAGGTGGCCCGAAGGCGATCAAAACGGGGGGTGAGGATCTTCCCGCCAAGCCGGTCCGACGCTTCGAACAGGGTGACACGGAGTGGATCGTTCGCCCACTTTTCCAGGGCAAAGGAGGTCATCAACCCGCCAGGACCGCCACCGATGATCCCAACCTTCCAAACCGACATGAATCACCCAGGGCACGGACTGCTGTGAGGGTTGGTAACCCCCGACCCACAGTTCCCGCCTCGAATGTTCCGAAAGTGTCTGACAGGCAATGTCGGCGATCAGAAGGGTCCGGACCCTCCCCGGCAGCGAAGACTCACCTCACCACGCGGGGAGGGCGGCGACATCCCGTTAGAGGCCGGTCGACGAACTGGTACGGCGGGTGACGAACACGTACAGGCCAAGGACAATAATGCCCCCGATCACCGACATGATCCACCCTGGCCACATCGTGCTGATGTCCGGGTCGGCGGCCCACGTATCACGCCAGATGGCTGAAGAGATCAGGCCACCCACGATCGCACCCGCGATGCCGAGCAGGATGGTCATGATCCATCCCATGCCTTGACGGCCGGGCACAATAGCGCGTGCGATCAGGCCGACAATCAGCCCAGTCACGATCCAACTCAGAAACGCGAGCATGGTGTTTCCTCCGGATGGGTGCGGTGGCAACCACGCCACCGCATGGAATGAGTCAGTGCAACTGCCGGGCCGACCATGACGAGCGACCAACGATGGACCACGATACGGTGTCCGGGTTAGGGGCACCCTTGCAACCCTGCGATTCGTTCTCCAGGTCAGCCTCATGGGCCTAAAACTGGTCCCTCGAAAGAGGCCTGCCCGCCATCGCTCCGCATCTGTGAGTGAACAACGTCGCAGCCGATGGCAGCCCAATCTCGCATTTGTCCAGATGTGCCCTTTTTTCTCGATTCCCCGTGAACCGAAGACCGCCAACTCGAATCGACTGATATGCACTACCAGCCGTCACCGTGAGCCTACGGGGGTCAACTCCCCGCAGGGAAACTCCGGTCTCATCGCCCGATCGATTCAAATACGCCAGATCTCCAGAATATCCCACTCCCCTCAAACGCCAGCCGGCCCAGAAGAATCCGCTTGCAACCCGCAAATCACTTGATCACAGAAAGAGGACGGATTTCGCCATTTTTGCCGGCAGTATGGTTGACGATGCTGCGTAAATGTCCAAAATTGTCGCTCTCCCGCATCAAGCGTTAGGTGCGGGTCATCCCGAGGTGTGCTTCACGGAGTCCGCAACACGATGTTCACCACCTCATTGACCGCTGCAGTCGTCTCCGGACTGTTTGTGTCCGGGTCGCTGGTCGGTCTGTCGGACTGGTCCGAGAGCTATGGGAAGGCAATTGCATTGGCCGGAGAGAAGCACAAGCCGGTTGCCGTGTTCCTGGCGGCCGGGGATCTGGGTCAACTGACGAACGGTAAAGGACTGGGTACCGACGCTCTGAAGTCGATCCGAAACAACTACATTGCCGTGCGTATCGACACAACGTCGGAGGAAGGCCAGCAGTTGGCCGGGGCGTTTGGTCTGACGCAAGGAGTGGTGTTGAGCGACCGCACCGGCAAGGCGATGGTCCTGAAGCATGGTGGCACGATCACGCCGGAACAATTGGCAGTGTATCTGACCAAACATGCCGCGACCGAAGTGGCGGTGACGACAGAGTACCACGGGGCGGCCCCAGTTTTCCTGTCAGCCCCTCAGCCACAGTTCCAGACCGTGCAACCGCAGTTCCAGACCGTTCCGTACTCGCAGCCGACCTACCAGCCGGTGCAGTACCAGCAACCGCGGCCAGTGCTGAACGCCATTCAAACTGTGGGCGGAGCCATCCAGAATGTCGGCGGGGTGGTTTTCTCGCCGTTCGTCGGCGGCTCCTGACGGGGGCCGAACTGCCGGTAGTTGACCGGCTCTGACTCCCTTCCCGGCCCGGCCGCCATCCCCTCCGAAGCACGGGGGATGGTCGCCGGGCCGGGCGGTTTTTTGCTCCACTTGCTTCACCTTGACCAGCCGGCCAGCAACTCTTACAAGCCATGCTGAATGCCGCTCTTCCGCGACTCCTCCGCACCGCCTGACCCGGCGACCGTTCACCATGTTCCCGTCTCGTGGGGCGTGTTCGGCGCGGCAGTGGTGGTCTGTTTCACACTCTTCAACGCCGCCTATGTCGGGTGGTGGTGCCCACACGACCTCGCCCCGGATGAAGCTCACTACTGGGACTGGTCGCGGCGGCTCGACTACGGCTACTACAGCAAAGGTCCACTGATCGCCTGGCTGATCCGCGCTGGGTGTACCCTGTTCGGCGACACTCCCTTCGGCGTACGAAGCGTGGCCGTGACCTGCTGCGGGTTGCTGCTACTCGGGCTTTGGCGGCTGTGCCTCGACGCCACCAAGAATGAGCAAATCGCATTCGGCGTGCTGCTGTCAGCAACCACACTCCCACTCACAACAGCGGTGGGGGTGGTGAGCACCATCGATGGCCCATTTTTGGCATGCTGGGCGTGGGCGACGGTGGCGACCTTACGAAAGCGGTGGACCTTGGCCGGGTGGCTGGTGACGGTCGGGACGTTGGCAAAACCGACCATGCTGCTGTTCCCGGCGTGTGTGGCATTGTTGCTTGTGGTGCACCCCGAGTGGCGGACACGGCGGGTTTGGGCATTCTTCGTTGTTTCACCAATCGGGCTATTGCCACTGTTGGCGTGGAACGCGGCCCACGATTGGGTGAGCGTACGGCATTTGTTCGGCCACGCCGGCAACGGCGGAGACCCGGCTCCGTGGTACAGCCCACTGGCGTTCGTCGGTGGACAATTTGCGTTGTTGCTCGGCGGGTGGTTCGTGCTCTGGGTGGTCGCGGCGTGGCGGGTTCGGCCCGGGCGAGCGTCTTCCGCCTCGACATGTCTGTGGTGTCTCTCGGTGCCGGTCTTCGGTGTCTTCCTGCTGATGACTGTGCGAACCACAGGTGAAGTGAACTGGCCGGCCCCAGCTTACATCGGCGGGGCAGTGCTGATCGCGATGTGGCTGAGCGAAACGACTCACCGCTGGCGAATGGGGATGGTCTGCTTGATCTCACTCGGTCTGCTTGGATCGGTCGTCGTCCGTTGGCCGGGCTTGGTTCGTCCGCAACTGGCGGCAATGTTGGCGCAGCCGACCGAAAACCACCCCACACCTGTTCGCCGTCTCGATCCCACCGCCCGACTCGCGGGGTGGCGCACTTTAGCGAAAGCCGTCGATGAAGTGCGAAACGAACTGGGCGAGCCTGCTGAACTCGTGGCGATGGCCTGGAATGTACCAGGGGAATTGGCCTTCTATTGCGCCGGTCAGCCGACTGTATACACCTTCGCCCCGGCGGTCGGAGATCGGTTCAGCCAATACGACCTCTGGCGACCGAACCCGGTGGCCGACGCGCAAGCGTTCCGCGGCAAGACGTTCGTGTACGTCGGGACGGAACTGCCGCATGGGGTGTTCGATCGGATCGAACGGGTGCGGCGGGTGACGGCCACCGACGGTGGAGTGCCGGTGGCGACGTGGGACGTGTGGGTCGGCCGCGGGTTCCGCGGATTTGGCTCACCTCTCCACCGACCGCGGTACTGACGCCGAACGATTCCAAACAACGGAACTGTGGGGAACTGCCGTGAACGCCTGGACGGTCTGCTGCGAGAGCTGCGGGCACCGCTGGAACCTGGTCGGCAACTGGTCGGAATACGAGCGGCAGGCGATTGAAAGCCGGCCGTGCCCGAAGTGCGGGGCCTACACCTTGAGCAGCCCCGAGCCGACCCGAACCAACGGGAAGAAGGCGATGCTCAATCGCCGGCTACGTTTCCGGGTCACGGTAAAGGCAGGCTAACTGGAAGTGGGAACCGAATGACCAGGTGTGCGATCAATCCCACCCGGTCACTCGGTTCCGTGCTCCAAGAGGTGTTTCCCCACGCCGTGTTGCCTCGCCAGAGCAACGACTCTCGCCGCCACAGCCACGTCTTCCAGCCCCAACCCGAGCGACTTGAACACAGTGATGTCGGTCGCCGATTGCCGACCGGGATAGCGGCCGACCAGCAACGGGGCGAGATCCTTGACGTCGGACAGGTGCAGCGCTCCGGCATCAATGGCCGGGAGGAAGTCGCCGGCCTCGGTACGAGCCTGTTCTTTGCTATCTGCACTCACAAGCGTCGCCCGACGAAACACCTCCACATCGGCCTCAGCCTTGCTCGGGAAGTTTGACCCGATCAAGTTGACGTGAGCTCCGGCCGAAAGCCACTGGCCGAACAGCACCGGCTCACGGCTACTTGTGGCGGTGATGACGACCTCCTGACCACCTGCCTGTTCCGGCGACGCAGCCGGCGTCACCTCCGTACCACACACGCTGCTCATCTCGTCGCAAAATGCCACTAACCGTGCCGCATCACGCCCAACAACCACCGCCCGGCGGATCCGCCGCACCTTACACACCGCTTCGAGTTGCGTGCGGGCCTGTTTGCCAGTGCCGAACAGCCCCACGGTGGTAGCCTCTGGGCGAGCAAGCAACTGCGTGGCGACGCCAGTGGCCGCCCCGGTGCGGACGGCCCCGAGGTGATCGGCCTCGAGGATGGCCGACAGGTCACCGTTCTTCGGGTCGAAGAGGTAAACGTGGAACCTCGCCCCGAAGCGTCCGGTGGTGTAGGCCTTCAGACCGATGGCGTTCATCGTTTTGGCCGCCGCCGGCAAAACGTGCAGCATGACGTAATCGGTCTGGCACCGCTGGCGAGAGACATTCTGCGCCTCCTCGCACGCCCACTTGCGGAAGGCCGTCTCAACCGCATTGAGAGCGAGGTCCATCGTCAGCAAACCGCGGACGTCGGCTTCGGTCAGGTACAAAATGGGCATATGTGATCTCCGCAAGCCGCGATCCATGCAGGCGCGTTGGTCGGTGGCTAACCAGGCTCGCGAAAACCCGGCTGTGAGTGGCGAACCGAATCCTGACGGACCCCGGTTCGCCAACTACTGACCCTGTTTCAGCCACTCGGCCAGTTTGCCAAGCCCCTTCTCGATGTTGGCCCGGCTGCACGCGAAGCTCATCCGCACGAACCCCTCGGCCCCGAAGGCCTCGCCCGTCACCAGATTCACATGGGCCTGTTCAAGCAGCACTGTGCAGAAGTCGGTGGAGTTTGTCACTTTCTTGCCGGCAAAGGTTTTGCCGAAATAGGCGGAGATATCGAAGAAAGCGTAGAACGCCCCGTCTGGCTCGTGGACCTTCACTCCCGGCATCGCCTTGAGCAACTTGAGGGTGAGTTCGCGGCGGGCGGCGAACTCGGTTCGCATCTCGGCCACGCACTTGGGCGACTCGGGCGAGTCGAGCGCCGTAATCATGGCGTACTGGCTCACGCTACTCGGGCAGCTCGTTTCCTGGCTCTGGATGGTGTCCATTCCCTTGATGAACGTCGCCGGGGCGATCGCCCAGCCGATTCGCCAGCCGGTCATGGCGTAGCTCTTGCTCGCCCCGCTGATGGTGATGGTGCGGTCTTTCAACTGCGGGCGGAGGGTGGCCACGCAAGTCGGCTTGGCGTCGCCGTAGACCAGTTGCTCGTAAATCTCGTCGCTCAGGATTGCGCCGTCGCTGCTCTCCAGGAATGTGTCGGCGAGGGCTTCGAGTTCGGCCTTCGTGTAGACCGTGCCGGTCGGGTTGCACGGCGAGTTGAGCATCAGCACCTTGGTCTTCGGCGTGATGGCGACCTTCAACTGGGCCGGGGTGAGCTTGAACCCGCTTTCCAGCGTGGTCGGCACCAGCACGGCCGCCGCTCCGGTCATAGTCACGAGGTCGGAGTAGCTCACCCAGTACGGCGTCGGGATGATGACTTCGTCACCCGGCCCGACAGCCGCAGCGAGCGCTGTGTGAATGCTGTGCTTGGCCCCGTTGCTCACAATCACGTTCTCGCCCTTCACCTCCAGCCCGTAGTTGCGGGAGTACCATCTGGCGATGGCTGCCTTCAACTCGGCCGTGCCGCCAGCCGGGGTGTAGTGGGTGTGCCCCTTGGCCATCGCCTCGACGGCCGCCGCCTGGATGTGCTTGGGCGTATCGAAATCAGGTTCACCCAGGCTGAAATCGGTAACATCCACCCCTTCGGCCTTGAGTTTCTTCGCCTTGGCGCCGGCGGCGAGGGTGGCGGACGGCTTGACTGAATCGGCGAGCTTGGAGGTGCGGATCATCTCGGAACTGGTCACTCCGTTGGATCGGGGGTGAAGGCGAACCACCCGCATGGTATATCAACCTGCCCCATGCCGCTACACGTCGCCCACTTCATTCACCGCTACCCCCCAGCCATCGGCGGGGCGGAGGCATACTTCGCACGCCTGAGCGAGTACTTCGCGGCCTGTGGCGACACGGTAACAGTCTGGACGAGTACGGCGGTGGAATTGGCAGAGATGTGGTCGAGGAACCGCAACCTGGAGAGAGCGGTCACACCGACACACACACACTCACAGTCCCGGTTCGTGGTCCACCGCTTCCGTCCAGTCACCTTCCCCCTCCGCCGATACGTTCTGAAAGCACTTTCGATGCTACCCATCCGCCCGTGGCAACTTCTCACGTCCCCGAGCAACCCCGTTCTGCCCGCCATGTGGCGGGGCGTTCACCGATTCGATGGCCCGCTCAATGCTGTTCACGGCAGCGCATTCCCCTACGGCTTCCCGCTCCTGTGTGGGCTACGTCTCGCCCGCCGGCGTGACGTGCCGTTCCTCTTGACCCCGTTCCTGCACCTTGGCGACCCACTCGACCCACACGACCGCACACGAAAGCAATACACCTCCCCGCCGCTCGTGTGGCTGCTGCGGCAAGCCGATGCGGTGTTCGTGCAAACCCCGAGCGAGTACGAGCTGGCGGCGAGACTCGGCGTGCCTTCTGCAAAACTTGTTTTGCAAGGGCTGGGCGTTGATGTGGTGGAATGCACCGGCGGCGACCGGGCGAAGGCACGGGCCAGTTGGGGTGTGGCGGACGACACATTCGTCGTCGGGCATCTGGCGAACAACAGCATCGAGAAGGGAACGGTCGATCTGCTGAAAGCGTTTGATCCGTCGATCCGCTTGGCACTCGCCGGCCCAGCCATGCCGAACTTCACGCGATACTGGCAGACGTTCCCCCACCGGGCCGCAGTCTCCCGCCTCGGTGTCCTGAGTGACACACAGAAGCGAGACTTCTTCGCCGGGATTGACGCCTTCTGTCTGCCAAGTCGTACTGACTCGTTCGGATTGGTACTGCTGGAGGCTTGGGCCAACGGCAAGCCGGTGGTGGTCTACCGAACGGGGGGGCCGGCCGACCTCGTGCGAGACGGGATCGACGGATTCGTGGTGCGGTGCGGAGACGTGGCCGAACTGCGGACAACGTTGGCCAACCTGGCAACCGACCGCGATCTCAGAACGAAACTGGGCGAAGCCGGCCGGCGAAGAATCGCAACCGACTTCGCCTGGGAACCCAAGTTGCAGTTGGTCCGCGAGGTCGTCGAGCGGGTTAGCTGGCCTGGGCCATCGTCTGCTCGAAGTCGGCGATCTGAGCCCGACTAATGCCAAACCGAAAGAAACCGAACGTCAATACACCCACCCCAATCAGGGCCACTCCTCCACCGATCAAGAGCCACAGGAACGGCTTTGTTTCGTAGCCGGTCGCGGGGTCTTCAGGCAGGTAGTAGACGGGGAACGTGTCGCCCTCGCGGCGAAGGCCGGGATACTGCGGATACTTTTTCGTCCCGACGACGTAAGTCGCCGAGAGGCGATCCCGTTTTGCCCACTTGGGGGCATCGGTACTCGGGTGAACGGTGGCCGTCACCTCTTTCACCCGCGTGTGCCAGTCGTACCCGAGGAAGAGCATGGCGGCGGCGGTGAGCAACACGACGCACCCGGCGACAATTCCGCCAAACCCACGGACGCCGCTCCATCGCTTGAACAACTGCTTGATTGTCTGTCGCGGAGTTCCACGCGACGCCTCGACCTCGTCGTGTTGGAACGACGGCATCAGGCCGGACACCCCGTTGAGGTCGGCGTTACACTTCCGGCACTGGAGGGGCAGCGGGCTGCCGCTCGTCTCGAAGTGAATCTCCCCACACTGTGAGCACAACCGGGCCATGGCAGACGTTCCCTGGGATGGCGTCCGAAAAGCGTAGGACACGAACGCCCACCGGAAACCGCACTACCCGACTCGTTCAGTCAACTCGGCCGGAGTCAACCCGCGGATGAGGAACACCTTGTCACGACTCTTCTCGCCCGACAGCAATACCACCTGTGAGCGTTTCACCCCGAGCCAAGTTTTGAGGTATTCCGTGAGGGCGGCGTTCGCCCGGCCGTCTTCCGGAGGGGCAGTGATGGCAATCTTTATTGCCTCGCCATGGCGCCCGAGCACGGCGGATTTCTTGGCGTTCGGCTGAGCTCGCACGGCCAGCGTGGCTCCGTCGGGGTGTGCTTGAATCATGTTGCCCCTCGCGTTCGGCATCACCGCCACACACCACCCAGTTTACCGCCAGCTTTTCCCGACCACCGCTCTTCGCCTGATTGCCCTGCCCCCGTCTGTTCGATGAACCCCGCACGTTCGCCATCTCTTCACACCGGCGAGGTGCGACATGCGACGGCTGTTCCTGGGGGCCTGCGGGCTGTGGCTGACCGGCTGTGCCACACCGCCAGACGAGCGATTGCCCTCGGCAGTCGAGCGAGAAGTGCTCATCGCCAATGGACCCCAACCGGTGGCGAGGGCCGCTCCACCCACCGAGCCGATCGACCATCTCGCCCAGGCTGCCGCGTGCATCGACCGCGGAGACGAACCCTCCGCCGTTCCTCATCTACAAGCCCACCTTGCCGCCCGCCCGGACGCGGTGATGATCCGAGCCTATCTGGCGGAGTTGCTCCACCGCACCGGCCAACCAGCCGACGCACGCACTGAGTTCGAGCGGTTTACCCGGCAGGCGAGCGGCACGGGCGGCGAATCGGGTCGGCACCTTGTTCACGCCCACACCCGGCTGATGGAGATTGCGGCCGGGGCCGACGACTCGTTTGCCGAACACCTCCACCGCGGTATCGCCCTGGTGCTCATGGTGCGGCAATGGACGACAGACGAAGGCAACCTGACCGAGGCGACTCTGGCCAAGGCCGCCCGCGAGTTACAAGCAGCGGAGCGAAAGCGGCCGAGCGACCCGCGAGCGAACTTGTACCTCGCGGAGGTCTACCAAAGACTCGGTCAGCCATCCGCCGCTCGTACTGCCGCCCGGCGGGTGTGGCTGCCCGACGCGATCCTGACGGACGCCGAGCGCGAAAGTTTGCAAACGCTGATGAGAGAATGAAGCAACCCCCACCCGGCCAGAGTGAACGAAGTCGGCCGAGTGGGGGCTTGTGAGTTGTTGAGGCTTTAGCGGTCGCCGCCAGGACCACGGCCACCAGGACCACCAGGGCCACCGCGACCACCAGGGCCACCGCCCGGCCCCATCGGCCCGCGGTTGGCCATCTCCTTGAGTTGCTTTCGCTGATCCTCGGTGAGTAGCTTCGCCAGTTTGCTGTCGATGTCCTTCTGCAGTTCATCGAGTTGCTTCTTCTGGTCGTCGGTCAACTTCAGTTGCTCGACCAGCATCGGCGGCAGCACAGTCCCCGGCTTCGGCGGAATGAATCCACCGCGACCGCCGAATCCACCGGGGCCACCCGGAGCGCCGCGACCGGTGCCGGGGCGTTCGGGTTGTTTCTGCCCTTCCTTCGGCGGGTCGGCCGGCTTCTGTGGTGGTTGGGCGAGGGCGAAGGTGCCACAGAGGGCGACGGTGGTGGCGAGCAGTTTTCGCAGAGCGAGCATCGGTGGGATCTCCAGAACGGGACTACTTGTGGAGTACCGCTGGAGGGCGGACACCGCCGCGGAAATGTCTGCTCTCACTTCGGCTCGCACGCCAGGGCCAGCGCCGCTGTCGCCCAGCCGGTGGCGGCGCACGAGATGAACTGATCCTTGCCGTGCGGGAAGCCGCTCTCGAAGTAGACCTGCACCGGGCGACTACGAGTGCGAACGTGCCACGTGCCGTCATCGAGTTGGGTGCCGAGCAAGAACCGCAGGCCGCGAACGAACGCCGGGTCCTTCGAGTTCACTCCGCCGGCGGTGTGCAGCGCGAAGAGTGCTGACCCGGTGGCATAAGCGTCGCTGAACCGCAGGTCGTTCTGCGCCCACCCACCGTCT
>JALOQR010000419.1 GCA_025459365.1 Fimbriiglobus sp. | reverse complement strand
ACGTGCGGCAGGCCGTCCTGTTCGCCGCCGGCACCCTGAAGAACGACGTGTACCTGACGACGGGGGTGGCATAAACCTCCGCGACTTCCCCATCCTGGCCGACCAGAACATCCACGCCGACGTGGTCGCCTTCCCGCGGGCGGAGGGGCTGGCCGTGGTGGACGTGACCGACGCCCAACTGAGCGGCGGGTCGGACGCCCTCATCCTGACGCAGGGGGTGGCCGAGGGGCGGGTGGTGCGGACCCACGACGCCGACTTCGGCACCTTGGCCATCGCCCAGGGTGCTCCGGTGGTCGGCATCGTTTACCTTCGGCCGGGGCACATCGGCCCTGAGCCGACGATCGCGACCCTGCGGCACCTGCTGGCGGTCAACCCGGGACTGACCCCGCCGTTCGTGCTGGTGGCACGGCGAACGGCGGACCGGGTGAACGTCCGCATCCGCCCGCTGACCCCGCCGGCCCCACCCGAGGACAGCGACGAATAACGGCGACCGGGCGGGCCGCCAAGCAGGCCAAGATCGAGGCGATCATTAAGGCGGGCGGCACCCCGCCGCCGGTGAACAAGGGCGGGCGGCCGAAGGGCATCCCCCAGAAGGTGACGCCCACGGTGGAGAGGATGATCCTCTCCATGAAGGCCGAGAGGAAGAAGGTGGCGGTGATCGCCCGGGAGTTGCGGCTGTCCCGGCAGACCGTGTACGAGGTGCTCAAGCGGGCGTGACCCGCCCGCCGTTGCAAAGTTTCACCGAAGGGAACTCGACGTGCGAACCTCGGGGGCGCGGGTCCCACCCGCCCCCGGGTGGACCACCGACACCCCGGCGTCCTTCATGCAGACCCGCCGAAGGCGACCACTTCTGGTACGATCACCCCACCTTCGTCAACTCCCACTCTCGCTTCATCAGCTTGTAACCGTGGACCTCGTAGCGGAAGGTCAAGGCCGATCCGGCGAACGATAGCGAGACAAACTCGGCCTCTTGGGTGCCCTCAAGGGTCGGAGTTACCCATTTGAACCGAAGGCTGGCTTCCTCCCCGGCCAAGGTTATGCCGTCTTGCTCAAACAGCCGCAGGCAGGAGGCTCCAAGCCAGGGCTGGGAGTTGCATAGGTAGCCCAACCCGAGCCGGTCGTCGAGTGAGCCGAGAACACCCGCGTCTGACACTCCCGTGGCCCAGCGCCAGAGGAGTTGAAGCCCGCCAGCCTGATCGAGCGGGCGTACTTCTATCGTTAATCCATTGCCAGCGTACTGCCCCGCGAACCGCACCAGTTCGGGCAGGACCGGGTTCTGGTTCGGTTTGGAAAGCATTCGACGCTCCAAGTCTTGGTTTCACTCTGATGGCCAAGGCCGCTCTACCTTCCGAGCTTTGGCGGCTCTAGCTGGGTTCCGGGCGGCCGTAACGTCCAATTCCCCCACTGGCCAGACTCTTCCAAGTAGAGCATGCCTTTGACATCTTTGAACCGGAGGCCCTGCGACTGTAAACGCTCGAACCCGGCGATCCACAGCTTCGACCGCTCCAGGTCAGACAGCCCAGGCGCGTGGAGGGCCGCCCTGAAGTGCGCTTGTGCCTCGTCCAGCGCGTGCCCCAGCGGGGTCGAGTTGTTGAAACCCCTCCCGGCCAACTCCGCTCCTCGGTGACCGACGACTTCGTGAGCGAGCGTGGCACGGGCGCTTAGCTCGCTGTGAGCACGGAGCAGTGGGGCGTTCGGCCCGGTGAGTTGAAGTCCAGCGACTACCTCGGGGGAAGCGGGCAAGACGTTAGGGCCGACGCCGACAACATCCGCCGTGGCTCCGTAAGCGGTGCCGGGGCCGCCGTTCGGTCGCGGAGAGAAAATCCAGAGCCGGTCCTCGGGCACCCCCAGAGAGCGGGCGTAGGCTTCCACCTCTGCCCGCTCGGCCGCAGTGAGGGCCGCACCATTGCGGGCGAACTCACCCTCGGTTGTGATGCCCCGAAGACCACCGGCTCTTGGGGCAGCAGGCGGTTCGCCGGGGCGGACGGTGATGGCCGGGCCGGGCCGCGGGGGTTCCACCACGACCGGCTCGGGGCCGCGGGGCACCTCCATCATCCGCGTTTCCGCGGGAAGGGTCGGGCACTCGGGCGGGCGGCCGAGGGGGCCTTGCGGGCCACGCTCGGGCACCATATTGCTACGGTTTTCCAACCGCCCGAGGTTTTCCGGCAGCGGTGGCATGAACGGCTTCTTGGTCACCGGCAGCTTGGGTGCTCTCGGCCCGCCGCCCTTGACGCCGCACCCCTTCGCCCCCTTCGGTCCGGGGATGAAGTTCATCGCGAACTGTACGCCAGAGACGACCCCCTTGGACCAGCGCTCGTCAGACGTGTACTTCTCCCGCGTCAACATGTCATCGCCAGCAATGGTTTCCATCAGGCCAACCACCCCGGTCATCTCCCCCGTGAACACGAACCCGCCCACGAGGACCGACTCGGCGACGTTGCTCCCGCCGCCTCTCAGGGTGTCGTAGATGGCCCCGAACCGCTCGGCCATCGACCACGCCATGGCCGTCTTGCTGAACGGGTTGATGTTCGCGAGATCGGCGATGCCCTCGGGAATGGTCGTCAGGTCGCCGACCACCCGGAAGGTCGTAGCTAACCCGTCGTAGCCGTTCGCCCGCGACACGTCCTCAAGCCCATACATCGCCATTCCGCTCAGCCGAGCGATACCCTTCTGCACGATCCACGGGTTGACCCACGCGTGCCAGGCGTCGTTCCGGGTGCGGTTCGGGTTCACGGGGTCGCGATACTCGGACGGCCCGAGGAGCGATTTTACCCAGTCCAGCCCGCTCGGGTCGGTCGCGTTCGTCGGACCGTTGCCCACGTACCGGGACACGTTGGCATCGCCGGCGGCGAACCCGAGGGGGTCGTCGCTCGTCCACCGCCCCAAGCCGGGGTCGTACTGGCGGGCGTCGTCGCCCACCAGCCCGGTGAGGGCGTCGGTGGTCGTGCCCGACCACCCGTAGCGGTCCAGCCCACTCCCGCCCGACACCGTCACTTGCCCGAAGGCCGAGTACGTCCGCGAGCCGGTCGCGTTGCCCGTGTTGTCAAAGACCTGCCGTACCGACCCCACCTGATCCTGCCCGTACCACGTTACCGCCCCGCCGGCGTCCTGTCGAGCCACCGCCGCGTCGAACCCCGCCCCGAACACCCGCCGGCTCGTCACCGCGTTCGACCCG
>JALOQR010000418.1 GCA_025459365.1 Fimbriiglobus sp. | reverse complement strand
ACCCATCCCGTACCGTCAATACGGTATCATCCCAACACGATACGGTCCCGGCCATCGCAAGAAAGGCGACACCAACTGGCAGCAGACGAGCGACATCATGGTGAACACTGACGGGGAGTACGACAGCGGCATCCAACCGGCGGCTGGCACGTGGGAATTCCGTCCGGTCATTGTGAAGCCGAACAACGGCGGCTACGAAAAGGAGGGGCCGATCAAGGAGGTAATCGTGCCGGAGAAGAAGGAGGAAAGTCCCGTGTTCGAGAGTGTCGGCCCCCTGCCACCGGGTTAATCCAATATCCGCTCTCGGTGTGATGCTTCCCTACGATCTACGGTGATGTCATGCCCAACCGTCCCGCGTCCTTCGGACTTGCTCGACGCCGAGGGTTTTCGCTAGTCGAGTTGCTCGTCGTCATCGCCACCATTGCGGTCGTGATCGGTCTTCTGCTGCCCGCGGTCCAAAAGGTTCGTGAAGCCGCAGCCCGAATGCAGGACGGTAATCACCTCAAGCAACTCGCCCTCGCCACCCATTCGTATGAGGGCGCGCGGGGGCGACTGCCGTTCATTGTCGACCTCGACTCGGTAGTACTGCTCGGCGTACACGCCCAACTCATGCCCTACATGGAGCAGGAGGCGTACTACATGCACCTATCGCGGCCAAGTGCGACGACGTTCGAGCCGCCGAAAGTACCCAGCTTAAGATCGCCGTTCGACCCAACCCTCAAGGAAAGGCCGAACGAAATCGGTACGAGTTACGCCTTCAACTTTCAGGTGTTCCAGACTCGTGGGCGGACTCTGAATCACATCTCCGACGGCACCTCCACGACGGTGCTGTTTAGCGAACGTTATTCACTCTGCCGAGGCGTCGACAGGGACTTCATCTGGCCTGGTGTCGACGCTAACTCCAACCACAGGGCCGCGTGCTTCGCATTCCAGTCGACAACTAATTCACCACGTGGCAGGGTCGACTACTACCCCCGCGTCGTCACACTTTCCCCCCCGACCACCCTCGCTGCGGATCCGATCACCGGATTAGCGACTCCAGGGGTGACCTTTCAAATTCGCCCACGGCCTGTGGACTGTGACCCCCGCCAGTTAAGCACGGGCGACCCGACTGGTCTGCCCGTTGCGATGGCGGATGGCAGTGTGCGAGCGTTCCGCATGGCGGTCGATCCTGCCGTCCTTTGGGGGAGCATCACTCCGAGTGCTGGTGAAGTTGTAGCTTTCGAATAGTGGTCAATCGCTCGACTTGTCAGCGTTGGTCAATTCGCGGGCGGCGATGCGGGCGAGGAAGCGGGCCTTCTGCGCGGCCGTCAGTTCCTTCGTGTAACGGTCTCGCACGGCCTCGATCCAGCGGATCTTGCGGTCGCCGTAGTCGGTGGCGATCCGCACCAGCACCGGGCCGGCGTGACACACCGCCGCCTTCACGGCCCCGTCGAGTTGATCTGGCCGGGTCGCCTCGATGTAGCCCAGTCCGAACCCGTGCGCCAGCGAGCGGTAGTCGAGCTTCGCCAGGTTCGTCGCGGTGGTGCGACGGTACGCCGGGTCTTGGAGCATCTGCATGTAGTGGTACGCCCGGTCGTCGAGTACGAACACCTTCACTGCCAGCCCGGCCCGCGCCGCGGTGCTCAACTCCACCATGCTCATCATCAGGCAGCCGTCGCCGGTCAGCACGGCCACAGTGCGGTCGGGGAATGCCCGCTGCCCACCGAGCGCCGCCGGCAGGCTCCAGCCCATGCTTTGGTTGTCGACCGGGTTGAAGTAGGTTCGCGTTTGGTGAACTGGGAAGTGCTCGGCGGCGAGGTGCTCGCTCACGCTCACGTCGGTGTACAGTAGCGCGTCGTCCGGCAGATGTTTCCGCAGTGTGCGGATGAGGTGCAGCGGGTCGATGCCGCACTTGGTCGCCGGGATCGTATCGGCGGCTTTCGCCGAGTCGCATTTGAGTTTCTTGATCCGGGCCACCAGATGGCCGTTGGCGGAGCGTCGCAACAACTCGGCATACTCCAACAGTTTGCTCAGAAAGACCCCGGCATCGGCGTGGACGCACACATCGGCCGGCACGACCTGGCCGAGATTACCGGCGTGAGCATCGACGTGAATTACCCTGGAAATCTTGGGGTTTCCGTAGTATCCGGTGCTCACCTCACTGAACTTCACTCCGATGGCGAGGAGCGTTGTCACCCCGCTACGGAGCGGGTGCAACGGGTCAATACTGAACGCCTTTTCGGCGACTTCCGAGGCATGTGGGCCATAGCCCCAGCCGACCGCCAGAGGATGACAATCCGGGATCACCCCCTTGCCGCTCACACTCGTTGCCACTGGTGCCTGGAGCACTTCGGCAACTGCCACAAGCGCCGGTGCGGCGTCCATGCAACCAGCGCCGGCGTAGATGCCGACCCGTTGCTTCTTGTCGGCAAGCAAGCCCAGGGCGACATCGAAGGCACTGCGGTCGAACGGCACGGCGATTGAACCGGGCGGCGGGACGCGAAAGTCGGCCACTTCGATCAGCAGGTTGTACGGAATGACGACTGCCACCGGCCCTGGTTCACCGCTCACTGCGGCTGCGAATGCCGCGTGAATGGCGCCAGGAATCTCGGCCACCCTGCCCACCGGGATCACGCACTTGGTCACGGGCTTGAGCAACCCTACCGAGTCGAGCGAGTGAACTTGAAACGGCTTGAACTTCGCGCCGTTCGCCACATCGCCGACGATCGCTACCAGTGGCACGCTGTCGAGCAAGGCTTCGCCCAGGCCGGTGAGGGCGTTGGTGATGCCAGGGCCGGGCACCACGCACAGCACGCCCGGCTTGCCAGTGGATCGGGCATACCCGTCGGCCATGCAAGCGGCGGCAAACTCATGGGCCGGAAGCAGATATGGCACCCCGCACGCCTTGAACTCGTCCCACAGTTCGTTCTCTTGCGCACCGGGGATGCCAAACACACATGCGGCGGCGTTGGCAAGCAAGGCCTCCGCAACGGCTCGCGCACCAGTGAACCGCCCAAACACCCACCCTGGCGGCTGACGATCCCGGAGAGGCCCGGCGTGGGCGTTCGTGTTGGAAGTGCCGACAGCGGCGGTCACTGCCGCGGCGGTTCGGAAAGCGTCCCGTCGGGTGAACGTCCAGGGCATGAGTCAATCTTCCCGAAAGCGCAAGAGGGAGGTCGCAAGTAGTATCGACCGCCGGAGGTATGTGAG
>JALOQR010000417.1 GCA_025459365.1 Fimbriiglobus sp. | reverse complement strand
GAACACCGCGAAGCTGGCCCGCATCACCCAGTAGAGCAGGATCGGCTTGGCGGTGCGGAGGTCCCAGTTGAACGTCGGCACCACCCACCCGCCGGCCTCAACCATCTCGCGGGTGCAGCCGGCGTTCACTCCCTCGTCGTCGTCCCACAGGCTCGCCGCCCCGAGGTTCGGCAGGGTCACGAGCAGAGCGCACGCCAGCAGCAGCGGCACGATCACCCGCCGGCGTTCGATCCATCCCGGCATCCGCACCCCTCGTGGGAAAGCGCCGATGATACGTCGGGCGGCGGCGGACGGTCAGCCCACCTCCGGGAACCGCGCCGACTCCCCCCGCCATCAACGATGGCAGCAATACCGTGAGTCAGCGGGGCGTTCGGGCCGGCTTGCATCTGCCGGCGTCCTCAGGGTGATCGCTTCCGGCCGAACGCCAGCCAGTACACCCCCGCCCCCACCGCGATGAACCCCAGACCTACGAACGCCTTCCACCGCTTCTCCGGGTCGAGGAACATACTGAACATCACCCCCGCCATCGCCAGGCAATACAGGGCTGGCACCACCGGGTAGCCCCAGCACTTGTACGGCAGGGCGGCGGTGCGATCGGCGTGTTTCCGACGGAGTACGAACAGTGCGGCCACGGCCAGGGTGTCGAACGCCACCGACCCGAAGATCACGAAGTCGGTCAGCATGTCGAAGGGTGTGTCGGTCTTGGTTTGGCCGGTGTGTTCGTCGGTCGCTACCTGCCAGGCGTCGTTCTTGTATTCCCACAGGTGGAACAATTCTCGGTTCGTTTGCAGCAGCACACCGAGGGCGAGCACCATGAAGATCGACCACCCCGCGAGGAGAGCAGTGGCGAAGGTGGGGGTGCGGAAGCGAGCGTGCAGCCGGCCGAAGATGCCGGGGGCGAGGCGATCCTGGGCCATGGCATAGGGAAGCCGCGGGCCGACGAGGATGTTGCCGTTCACCGCCCCGAACACCGACACCATGACCGCCAGAGACGCGGCCATCGCCCCCGCGGGGCCGATCAACCGCCGGCAGAACTCGCGGGCAACGGTGGTGCCGTCACGGGCATCGACCATGTCGATCGGGCCGAGGGCCGTGTAGTAGGCAAGGTTCGCCGACACATACAGCACGATCAGGCAGCCCACCCCGGCGAGCAGGGCGAGCGGGATGTTCCGTTGCGGGCGGGTGATCTCTTCGGCCATCGGGCCAAGGTTCATCCAGCCGTGGTAGGCCCACAGCACGGCCACCGCCGCCGAGCCGAGGCCAACCCAGCGTTCGAGCGGGAAGTGGTCGGGCCACGGCTTGACCATGTGCGCCGTGGTTGGCTGGCTCGGAGCACCCGGCCACAACAACACCACCAGTGGCAGCAGGGCAATGACGACGATGCTCGCCACTTTCAAAATGGTGACGCCAAACTGCAACCGGGCACCGAGGAGCGTACCGCGAGCGTTGACGACCGCCAGCACGGCGATCAGCCCGACCGTGAACGCCCGCTGCGGCCAGTAACCGAAGCCAGACGCGAGTTCTGGCCGTACCTCCGCGATCAGGTTCGCCAGCGACTCCGTGAACATGGAGGCCAGCGCCGCCACGCTCGCCCCGCGGTTGATGCCGAAATCGACCCACCCCGACAGAAACGCCATCGGCCGGCCATAGGCTTCCCGCAGAAACACATAATTGCCGCCGGCCCGCGGGAACCGCACCGCCACCTCCGCAAAGGCCAGCGCCCCGAGTAAGGTCAGCACCCCGACTCCCACCCACACACCGATCGCCAGGCCGAACTCCGGGGCGGCAGTCGGAGCGGCCACTGCCGCCGCCTTCTTGAACACACCGGTACCGATGACTGTGCCGACCACCAGGCCAGCCGCCAGCCACGGGCCGAGGATACGAGGGAGAACAGGTGGGGCGGTATCACTCATGAGGAGAGATGGTAACCGACCCAATCGGCAGAAAACACCCGCCTACTACCGCTTCCCGCCGGTCTGTCGGATCGGCTCACTCGGCAGTGGTGCCGTGGCTTGGCTGGGCGTTCCGCCACGACGATAGATGATGTGCCACTCGGTCACGTCTTTGGTGCTGGTGGTGGTAGTGGTGATCTGCTTGTTGGCGGGCAGGATGGGGATTGCGGAATGCACCCCGAGTTCGTTCTGCGTGTCGGAGTGATTGGTTGTCACCTGCCCGGTGACCACTTCTTTCTCCTCGACCACCTGATAACCCGGCCCGACGTGCTCGAGCATGAGTTTCTCCGCCTTCTTGCGGTTGGCGGCAGTGTCGGCGGGCATGGCGATCACCCCACCGTTGGCGTCCTTGTGAATATGCCGGGCGTTGGCGCAGCCGACCACCGCCGCCACCAGGGCAGCGAACAACATCCCCCGCAGCTTCATTTCCAGACCCTCCCCCAGAGTCGAGCGGAGGAATAGCGTGCCGGCAGCGGTGTGTAAAGGGGTGGTTGTTTTCAACGGCTCTGACGCGACCGGCCCGGCGTTCTCCCCCTCACAGGCCGAGTGATAGCCCAACGACACGCCCTGCTCACCCCGGCCCACCGCTACGGCATCACCGTGGTGGCCCTCCGACCAACGAAGCAGCGGGGTTGGCCGCGGGCTGTTCACGGACGTCGGCGGCGGCATAATCTCGGGAGCAGTCCCCGCCCGCACGGTCGCCTATGTCGAACCCGATCCGGTTGGAACTTAGCAGCCTGCCCACACGGCACCCGCGTGTCGGCCGGGTGCTGCAACTCAGGTACGGAGAAGCTGCGGCCGTTCGGCTTTCGCTCGACCCAGTCCGATTGGCGGCCAGTGTGGAAGAGCTCGAAGTGATCTTCGCCCACACGGCGGCCGGGCAAACGCCCACACGTGAGAGTTCACGGGTGGTGTCGTGGACGGGGTTGTTCGACCCGAGCTACCTGGAAGCGCTCTCGATCACCGTGCCTGAAGACGACCTCACCGAGGACGGTGCGATCGCACTGGCCGCCCTCGCCATTTCCGAGTTCGAACACGTCGAGATCATCCAAGTCCTGCGAAAGGGAAGCGGGGGTGACTACCTCGTCACGGTGCAATGGCGACCGACCCCAGTCCAGTTGGAGGTGAGCGGCATCCGACGAGACGATTCACCTAGCGGTCGGGACACCTCCAAACGAATCGCTGACAAGTCGGGGCAAGTCCTCAAGAAAGCACAGGAAGGGTTCGTATCCGTCACCACCTTCGACCAC
>JALOQR010000126.1 GCA_025459365.1 Fimbriiglobus sp. | reverse complement strand
CAGGGTGACAGCGGCGACGAGGAATTGCTTCGCTGCGACCCCTAGTGGAGCGCGGGCGACGAGCAGCCACGCCAGTGGCACGAACGCCACCGCCGACGCTTTGCACGCCACCGCCAGCCCGGCCGCCACCCCCGGCACCAACACCCCCCGCGGGTTCGCCGCGAGGTGGTAGACCGCCGCCAGCACGCCGGCCGTCAGGGCGATGTCGGTGGTGGCGAGGCTGGCGTGGGCGAGCAGGTTCGGCTCACACGCCAGCACCGCCACCGCCCACCGCCCGGCCACCGGCCCGCCCCACAGGTTTCCCAGTCGCCCGGCGTACAGCAGCAGCAGCCACCAGAACACCAGATTCCCGGCCCGTGCCACCGGCAGCACAGTGTGCAACTCGCCGACGGGGTCGAACGGCGTCCCCCGCCACCGTTCCCACGCCCACACCGGTAGTGTTTGCACGTCCACCGGCAGCGGCATGGTGCCCGCCCGCATCAAGGCCCGGTGGCTCCCCGTCCGCCAGAACTCCAGCCCCTTCGCCACATAGAATGGCTCATCGAACGTCGGCCCGATTTTCGCCCCGGCCGACGTGCAGCACGCCGACGATGCCACGCCGAATACGAGCCACCAGAGCCAGTCCACACGGTTCATGCGGCATGGTGTAACACGAACCGCGTCGCCTGTAGAAGCCGAACCGGAGAACCCTGTTGCCCCCCGCGTCCGTCGAACTAGCCAACCCCGACCTCTCCCGCGGCGGGTTCCGCGTCGCCGTCTTCGATTTCGACGGCACCCTCTCACTCCTTCGCGAGGGGTGGGCGCGGGTGATGGCCGATATGGGCGTCGAACTGCTCGACGACCCGGCCGCGTTCGCCTTCCTCGAACTCGAAATGCTCATGCTGAGCGGCAAGCCGTCCATCTTCCAGATGGAGCGGCTCCGGGCCATCGCCGGCGAGCGGGGGAAGCCGTCGCCGACCGGACCCGACCTGCTCGCCGAGTTCAACCACCGGCTCGCCACCCTCACCGACGACCGCCGCTCCGCCCTGGCGCACGGCACCGACCCGCCGGACGCCTGGACCGTTCCCGGCACGCACGACCTGCTAACGAACCTGCGGGATCGCGGGGTGTTGCTCGTGCTGGCGAGCGGCACGCCGATCGAGGCGGTGAAGGCCGAGAGCGAACTGCTGAAGCTGACGCCGTTCTTCGAGGAGCGGGTGTATGCTCCGGACGGATCGTCGGGCGAGTTCAGCAAGCGGGCGGTGATCGAGGGGTTGGGCGTGTCGGGGCGGGAACTGATCGGGTTTGGGGATGGGTACGCGGAGACGGTGGAGGTGAAGCGGGTGGGCGGGGTGGCGGTGGGGCTGGCGACGGTGGAGGCGGGCCGCGGCGGAGTGAACCCGGTGAAGCGGCGGATGCTCCTCGACCTGGGGGCGGACGCGATCGTCCCGCACTACGACCCGCCGGCGGAGCTAGCCGAGTGGCTGTTCGCCGCTGAGTAGGGTGGCCGGCTCTCGGAAAGAGCCAGTTGCAACGCCGCTCTCGCAGAGAGCGGCCCAGCCTCAGAACAGGTCCGCCGGGTCGGCGGTCTTCACCTTCCGCACGGCGAGCAGGCCAGACGCCACGCACATGCCCACCGCCAGTGCCAGTACCACCCCCACCCGCTCCCACGTCATGCCGATGGGCAGTTGGGCCGCCCCACGGGCCAGTTCGTACAGCAGCAGCCCGCCCGCCAGCCCCAGCACGTATCCGGCGATGCTCAGGTACACCGCCTGCCACACCACCACCCGAAACAGGTACCCGAACTGATACCCCATCGCCTTGAGCGTGGCGTATTCGGGCAGGTGCTTCTTGATGTCGGCCACCATCATCTGGTAGATGAAGATGCCGCCCACCGTGATCGCCAGCACCACCCCGAACAGGAAGAACTGGCCGAGGGCCGTGCGGTTCACCCAGTAGTCCCGCTCCTTCCGGCCGATCTCGTCGCGGGTGAACGCCTTCACCGACACTCCGTTCAACCCCGCCATCACTCGCTGTTTTAACTCCTCCGGACTCTGGCCGGGGGTGGCGGTCACCAGCCCGAACGACACCTGATCGGGCGGGAAGCCGATGGTGTCGGCAAAGGTCCGCTCGTTGGTGAGCAGCAGGCCGGTGTAGTTGAACCCGGTGCCGGCGCGGAAGTACCCGGCGAGGGTGATGGCCTGGCCGTTCATCTCCGTGCGGGTGCCCGGCGGCATGAGGGCGGGCTTGCCGAAGTCGGCTCGCGAGAGTTCGTCGAAGAGTACCTCGCCGATCCGGCCGAGCGCCGCCTGCTTGGCCGCCTGCTCGTCGGCGGTGGCGAAGATGCCCCCCTGCCCTGGCGGGCGGAACACGCGGTCGAGGTCGCCTGGCGGCACGCCGAGCACGGTGAGCGCCCACCGGCGTTTCCCTTTCACCGGGTCGTCGGTCGGGTTCTTCCAGTACGCCTGCCCGATGCTCAGCGGGTGGACGTCGGCGACCCCCTCAACGGCGGTGAGGCGAGCGAGGGTGTCGCGGGAGAGCCGACCCGGCCGGCTCAGGTCGATGTATTCGCCGCTGGTCACGAGGACGTCGAACTGCAGCTTGTCGTAGAGTTGGGTGGCGGTCGTCTCGACGGCTCCGAGGAAGCCGAGTTGCATGAACACCAACACCACGGCGAAGGCGGTGCCGACCACCGACACGGCCGTACGGCCGGGCTGGTGCAGAAGGGACGACAGGGCGAGGCGGGCGGCGGTCATGGGGGGCCGTTGGATCACTTGACGGGGGTGAACAGCCGCACCCGCACTTGCAGGCCGAGGTAGTCCTTGGCGATGCCGGCGGCGGCGGCGTCGAGTTCCACCTCCACCTCGACCACGCGGCGGTCGGCGTCTTCGCGCGGGCCGAGGGGGGTGAGCACGTTCTTCGCCACGACCGTTGATACCTTCGTCACGTCGGCCACCACCCCGGCCAGTTTCCGCCCATCGCTCAACACCCGCATGTCCACTTCCGCCTTCACCGGCTTGCCAGCGGTGAGCCACTGCCGCACTCGGCCAACGTCGGTTTCGTACACTTCGGCGATCACCACCACTCGCCCGGTGTCGGCCAGTTGCAGCACCGGCTGGGTGGTGACGGTGTCGCCCTGCTTGCTCAGGAACCGCACCACGCTGCCGGCAGTGGGGGCGAGCAACCGGCCGCTGTCGAGCTTTTGGTTGGCGGCTTTCAGGTTGGCTTCGAGCGTGGCGAGGGGCACCTGGGCGAGCGCCCGCTGAGTCTCGGCGTCGATGGTCTTCCGCTTCGCCTCGGCCGACTTCTGCCCCTCCTCACGCACTGCCTTGAGCTTTTGCTGCTGGGCGAGGGTGGCCTCCCGCTCGGCGTCAGCGGCGGCGACGGCGGCGTCGGCCTCTTCCAACTCCTGGGCGGCCACTTTCGCACCGGACGCCTGGGCCGATCGCAGCCGGTCGGCGGTCGCCTTTGCCCGCTTCCGTTGGGCGTCCACTGCCTTCAACTTGGCGTCGAGCGCGACCGCATCTTGCTCGCTCGACACCTTCGCCTGGTTCACCTCGGCGTCCAGTTCGGTGAGTTTGGCCGCCTTGCTCGCCTCGATGGACGCCCGCAGGGCTTTCGCCTCGGCGATCTGGGCTTCGAGTGCCTTGACCTGCGCTTCGCGTTCGTCTTCGCCGGAGAGGGTGGCCAACTTGGTGCCAGCCGACACCCGCTCGCCGAGCGACTTCTCGAACTTCACGATGCGGTCGCCGGGTGGGCCGAACACGCCAATTAACCCACCAGCCGGCTGCACGCGGCCGAGAGCGCTCACGTCGCCGGCGGCCGGCAGTTCAAGCGGAGCAGGCGTGCCACCGCCGGTGCTGGTCGGCGTGGGCTTCGGGCCGAACACGAGGTACGCCACCCCGGCCACGAGACCAGCGTTCAGTAGCAGGCTGAGGATCAGGCCGAGGTTGATTTTGCCGGGTCGGGGCATGGTGGGGTCCGGGCGGTGAGGGGCACGCGCTCCCCTCCGGGTCGCGGTGAACCGGTGCGGCGGGGGTGAGGTCCAAGTCGCCTCCCGCAACTCGTTGTCGCAGGGTATCGTAATCCCACCACCTCCCACAATCCCGATCCGCCGACGGTGGTGTATGCGCGTCCAAATTCTGCCCGCCTCGGCTGCCGGCACCCCCGGACACCCGCTGACGGGCTTCGTGATCGACGGCGTTTTGGCGATCGATGCCGGCCCACTTGGCGGAGGCGGTTCGGTCGTCGATCAAGCGGCGATCTCCCACGTTTTGCTCACGCACGCCCATATCGACCACGTCGCCGGGTTGCCCGTCTTTCTCGATAACGTTTACCAACTGGGCCGGTGCTGCCCGGCGGTGTACGGCCTGCCGGCCACGCTCGACGCCCTCCGATCGGACATTTTCAACGGTCGTCTGATGCCTGATTTCATCGGCATGTCGGCGACGATGGCTCCGTTTGTGTCGATCCACCCGGTGACACCCGACCTACCGTTCGCCGTCGGGCGGTACACGGTCACGCCGATCCCCCTGCGGCACACCATTCCGACGGTCGGTTACCTGATCGACGACAAAACGGCCGCGGTGGCAATCCTGACCGACACCGCCCCGATCCCCGAAGTGCTAGCCGCCGTGGCGAACTGGCCCCGGCTCCGGGCGGTGTTTCTGGAGTGTTCGTTCCCGAACAGTATGGCCGAGTTGGCGGGCCTGACGCGGCACCAAACCACGGGGCAGTTCCTGGCCGGGGCGAAGTTGCTCCCGGCAGCCGTTCCGGTGTATGCCGTTCACATCAAGCCGCGGTACTGGGCTGAAGTGACGGCGGAACTGGCCGCTGCCGCTCAGCCGAACGTGCAGATTGGCGAGGCCGGGCGGATGGTGGAGGTGTGAGGTGATTCCGTGGAACCGCCGGGCGTCGGGTGCGGTTGCAACTTGCCCGCTCGTTCTGGCGGGGTAAACCACTCCCACGCGGTCGGCGTCGAAGGGGCACCACCGCGCACTCACCGGAGCGCGGGCCATGTTGAAACTCACCAAAGACACCCTCGGCGTTGGGTTTATCGGCGCCGGCGACATTTCCATCCTGCACGCGGCGGCCGTGAAAAAGGTGCCCGGGGCGAAGCTCGTTGGCCTGTGGAACCGCAACCAAGACCGCGCCAACGAGCGGGCCAAGCAGTTCGGCTGCAAGAACTACAAGTCGCCGGAGGAGTTGGTGAAGGACCCGGCCATCGATGCCGTGTTCGTGCTCACCAATTTGGAGACGCACCTCGAATACACCAAGCTCGCCCTCGATCACGGCAAGCATGTGCTGGTCGAGAAGCCGGTGGGGGTGTCGATCGACGAAATCCGCACCATGAAGGAGACGGCCGACGCAAAAGGGCTGGTGTGCATGCCGGGGCACAACTACGTGTACGAGCAGAGCATGGTGCGGACGAAACAACTCGTGGAGGGCGGCGACCTCGGCAAAATCGTGTCGGCCTATGTCATGTACAACATCCACCACCCGGAAGAAGTCGCCAAGCGCTACCCCGGCGTAGTGCGGCAGATCCTCACCCACCACTCGTACATCCTGCTCTATCTCGTCGGTGCGCCGGTGGAACTGTGCGCGATGAAGGCGACGCTGCACTACAAGGAATACACCGAAGAAGACATCGCGATGGTGCAGATGCGGCTGCACAACGGCGCGCTCGCCCACTTCTGCGCCAGCTTCGCCGCCGACGACCATGCCGCCGACCCGTGGACGGTGATGGTGAAGGTGATCGGCACCGCCGGTAGCACCCGGTACAGCTACCGCGACCACGTCGAGATCAAGCCCGGCCTCGTCCACAGCCAGACCTACACCGCCTACCAGGGGAGCGTAACGAACGAGGTACGCCACTTCCTGATCGACTGCCTGCGGATGGGCCAGCCACCGCTGAGCACGATGGCCGATGCCATCACGGCGCAAAAGATGATCGAGGCGTGCGAGGAGTCGATTCGCCAGGGGAGTGTGGTCAAGCTGTAGCCATTCAGCATGGCTCGGCATGGGCGATGCGAACTTCCTTCCCGGAGCCGACAAAGTAGAGAACACACATCGGATCAACGTCGGAGTCGGCGGGTGCCGGGAAGACCTTCGTGACCCCACGGATGGTGTGCGGCGGAACAATGGAGAACCCAGGCTCGATCGCGGCATCCGGGGGAGATTCAACTTCGACCGTCATCTCGCGGCGGATTGTGGCTACAGCGGAGGAGGGGTCGCCGAAGTGCCGCACCGTTGCCACCCAACCGCGAGGTAGCAGTTTTGCCAGCCCGCCACGGCCGAACCGCTTCCGGCATTCTGGGGTGAGCAACTCGTCGGCCGCTGAACGGTCGCCCGCCAGCACGGCCGTGGCGAACGCCTTACTCAATCGCGTTAGCACTGCCGCGGGGAGTGGCTTCGCCGCGGGCGTTTCTCCCCTCCCGTGGGCCACACCGCCGGGCATCACCAGCGCGACCCGCCCACACACGATGGGAAACGCCCCACGCCCGCCGAACCGCGGTTCGGATAACCCCAGCAGGTAAACCCGTCGGCCAGGGCCGGCCGCCGGTGGAGCACCGTAATAGGTGGCGAACACTCGATCCGGGTACGACTGCCGCGCCGCTGTACTGACCCGCAGAGTGGTGAGGCGGGCCGGCAGTTTAAGTGGCCGCGAGTCGTAAAGGTATTCGCTGAACGTCCGCTGCCCGCCGGTCGGCAGTTTGAGTGTCCGCCGTCGATAGGTCAGGCGGGCGGTCAGGAACGTGTACAGGTGGTCGCGGTTTGCCACTTCCTCGAACGCCAGCCGCGCCCCAGTCATGTCGTGACCACCGGCTGTGGCATCACCGAGGGTCAGCCGTAGCCCACGCGGTCGCCACTCGGCGGCGGTCACGGTACAGCCCGCGAGGTCGAAGGGAAGTTCACTCGCGCTCATGGGTTCGCTCCCGGCGGGAGGGTCACTGAAACGACTTCGTCGTGAACGTGTCGGTGTCGAAGTTGGGCTTCAAGTTCACGTCCCGGAACCAGTAGCTCGCGGTCAGTTCGCCGTCGTGCCGGTGCTGCTCGGTGCCCACCTGAAGCCGCGTTTCGCAGTCGAGGTAGACCGTCACCGTGCGGAAGGAATCCTTGCGGTTTTTGTCCGTCACCGCCACCGCCGGCCCGCCGGTCACGAATGGGTCGATGGTGTCGGTGCTGGACGTCCGTTTCAACACGAAGCACTCCCGCCCACCGGCCTCGGGCACCGCCTTTCGCCCCAGGTACTCGAACTGCAACTCGCCCGCCTCCTTCGCCGCTGCCCACGCTCGCAGGGTCCGCTTGGTCGACTGCTCGATGCCGAACTCCTCGATGGTGTACCGGGCCGACTGCTTCGGCACGAACCCCTGTGGGTCGATGTCTTGAATCAACTTGCGGAACATCCACACTTTCATCTTCCCGGCGTTCTGCCCCTTCACATAAAGCGTGCCCTGCCCCGCTCCGCCCCCCTGCTGCCAGATCATGAGCACCGAGTACGGGTCGTCTTGTACGCTCACGCGGATGACTTCCTCCTCGGCGAGCTTACCGCCCATCCGCTCCCGCTTGCGAAACTCGGCGGTGAATCCGGTGCGGGGGTAGGCGGCAACCGATGCCTGAAAGGCTGCGAGGGGATCGGTGCGGACGAGTTCGGCGAACCGATCATTCGAGGCGACGGGGGCAGTCGAGGTCGGTACGTCGTCGAGTTGGCTTTCGGTGCGGGTCACGGGCAGGTTAAACCACACCGCCGCGGCAATACCGCCGACCACCAGTGCGGCGAACACCATGAACAGCAAACGCTTCACCACGACCGCTCTCCGGTTGTCACCCGGATTGTAGGCCGGGCGCTGCGGAGAGATCGGCAGAAACGGCACCCCCGGCGGAACCGGAACGGGTCGGAGAAACGGGTGGGCGGAGAAACGGGCGGCACAACCGGAACAATTGGGTGCGGTTTGCCGCGAGGCGAAGGCGAGCGCGCTTCCCGTCGGGTCGCGGCGAAACGAGATTACCGCACGGCCGGCTCGGCCTCCAGCGCCTCCCAGAAGGCGGCCAGTTTCTTCTTGGCGTCGGCTGGCGGGTCGGCCTTGCCGAACATCGCTAGCACGAACACTTCGGCCAGCACCTTGCCGGGTTGCTCCAGGTCGGGGTGGTCTTCTGCCACCCGCTCGGCGAACTCCCGCGGCGTTTCGTCTGGCTGTCGGCCGAGGTCGCGGTCCCACGCCCAGGCATCGAAGGCGAGGAACGTGTATTCGGCCAGGTCGCGGGTACTGCGCCGTCTGGCGGTGCCGTCGGTGAACGGGTTGCTGAAGTCGGCGAACGGCGGCGGGCGCTCGATGGCCACCTCTTCGGCCGTATCGTCCTCGTCGGCCTTCGCCGCTGCTTTCTTCTGGCCGAACAATCCGCGGAGCCAGTCGAGTAGGCCCTTCGCCCAGCCGGTGAAGTTGGCGAAGTACTTGAGCAGCAGGTACCCGCCGCCACCGAGGACCGCGATCGCCAGCACGATCCAGACGATCCACTTCACCACCTCGCTCGCCGCCTCGAAGCCTTTGCCGAGTTGCTCCATCGGGTTCGACTTCTCGCCGTCGTTGCCGTCGCCGTCGCTCCCCTCCCCGTCGGCCTTCTCCTGGGTATCGCCGCTCTCGCCGTTCTGCGGGTCGGCCTTCCCCTGTTCACCTTTCGAGTCGTTTCCCTTGTTGTTCTGTTGGTTCTGGTTCCCCTGCTGGTTGTTCTGGTTGCCGCTTTTCTCGCCGTTCCCCTTGTTGGCGTCGCTGCCCTTCTCCCCTTTCTGATCGCCCTTATTGCCGCCGCTCGGGTTGCCGCCCTGGTTGTTCCCCTGGCCCTGGGCTTGCCCCTTGCCATCGCCGCCGGGCTTGCCCCCTTTGGCTTGCCCTTTCCCGTCGCCGCTCTCTTTGCGTTGCCCGGCGGTCCCCTCGCCCTTGCCGGCGGAGTTGTCCTTGACCACGGCGTTCTTGCTCGCCTTGCGATCTTGCTTGCCGCCCTGCTGCTGGCCGAAGAGGGGAGTTTCGCTGTGCGGCCGCGGGAGTACCGCCGCCACCCCGAGGAACGCCACGATGAGCATTGCCCCCAGCCCCAGCCACGCCGCCGTCATCGCCGTCGGGATGCTCGCTTTGCGGTCTTCGAGGTAGCGTTTCAGCCCCATGAGGGTGGTGGTGACGAGCAGCCCGAGGGCGCTGCCGACGTACACCGCCATCTGCCAGAAAGTGCTCGCCCGGCGGGCCGAGTCGTCGGCCGGGATCATCGCCTGGCCGAGGGCAAAGAGCGGGATGGCGGCGAGGGCGAAGTACAGCACCCACACGCCGGGGGTGTGCGGTTTCTTCTTCTGCCACTCGCGGAACTTCAGAAACCTCTGGAACCAGCCGACGACCGGCGGCGGCTCCGGCTCTTTCTTCCGCTTTTTTTTGCGGGTTTCTTGCACGCTGCGGTCGGGGTCGAACGGCTCGTCGTCTTCGGCGGCGGTGGTGCTCTTGGTGCCGTCGAACCCGGCGGCAGCTAGCACCCCACGGCCCGAGGCCTTACGTGCTTCGTCGAGGTGGGTGCAGTCCCACGTGAGTTTGTTGGCCGCCCACCACACGAGCGCGATCAGCCCGACGTTCATCACCGGCCCGAGCGCCTGCCACAGCCCCTTCTGGTATTCCACAAACGCCATGCAGGCGATGAAGCACGCCCCGCCGAGCACCAGCCCATAGGCGGTCGCTTTCATCCGGCTCTGGGTGATGGCGATACGGGCGACGAGTACCGCCCCGAACACGAAGAAGCCGAACGTCCAGTGCAGACGCCCCTCGAACCGCCCGTGCTGGAGCACCTCCACGAGGAAGAAGACGAGGCTGCCAGTCATCAGCATGACCAGCACCGGGGCGATCACCACCGAGGCCACATCGATGAGTGGTAGCTTGAAGCGTTCTTCGGCCACGGCGGCACTCCGGAGGCGAAGTGATTGTACCGCACATCGGCTCGGAGGGGGTGGGTGGTTGCGCGACCTCATCCTGGCATCACGTTCAACTCTTCCACAGCTTGCGGTCGAGCGTGCGGTAGCCGATGGCTTCGGCGAGGTGGCCGGCGGTCACGCGGTCGCTGGCTTCCAGGTCGGCGATGGTACGAGCGACACGCAAAATCCGGTCGTGCGCTCGCGCCGACAAGCCGAGGTCGTCCATCGCGGCGGCGATGAGTTGCCGGCCGTCGGCGTCTGGCTCGCAGAACTCGCGGATCTGGCGCGAGGTCATGCGGGCGTTCACCGTGCCGTCGCGGAAGCGGGCGTCCTGCACCCGCCGGGCCGCCAGCGCCTGCTCCCGCATCGTCCCGCTGTTCGTGCCGTCGGCCTTCTTGCTCAGCTCCTCGTAGGGCACCGCCGGCACTTCGATGTGCAGGTCGATGCGATCCAGAAGCGGCCCGCTGATCCGCCCGAGGTACTTCTCCACCGCCATCGGGTTGCACTTACACTGGTGCTTGGCATCGCCCAGGAAGCCACACGGGCAGGGGTTCATGCTGGCACACAGAATGAAGTCGGCCGGGAAGGTCGCCTGGCTGGCCGCCCGGCTGATCGTCACCACGCCTTCTTCGAGCGGCTGGCGGAGGCACTCCAGGCTGCGGCGGTTGAACTCGGGCAACTCATCGAGGAACAGCACGCCGTAGTGGGCGAGGCTGATCTCTCCCGGTGTCGGGATGGTGCCGCCGCCGACCATGCCGGCGTCCGAAATGGTGTGGTGCGGGCTGCGGAACGGGCGAGTGGCCATGAGCGATTCGCCGGCCGGTAGCCGACCGACGGCGGAATAGATCCGCGTGGTTTGCAGGCTTTCGTTCGGTGTGAGCGGTGGGAGGATTGTGGGTAGCCGGCGGGCGAGCATCGTCTTCCCGCTCCCCGGCGACCCGAGCAGTAGCACGTTGTGCCCGCCGGCGGCGGCGATCACCATCGCCCGCTTGGCGTACTCCTGCCCCCGCACATCGGCGAAATCGACCGGGTAGCGGTTCAGCCGTGCTTCTACCTCGGCGATGCCCGGCGACACTGGGTCTACTTCCACCGCCCCCGAAATGATGCCGACCGCCTCCGCCAGGCTGGTGACGCCGTACACCTCCACCTCTGCCACCACCGCCGCCTCGCGGGCGTTGTCGGCCGGCACCACCAGCTTCTTGACGCCCAGCTCGCGGGCGGCCATGGCGATGCTGAGGCACCCCTTCACCGGCCGCACGCTGCCATCGAGCGCGAGTTCGCCGACGCTGGCGAAATCGGCCAGTTGCTCGGGGCTGAGCTGGCGGGTGGCGACGAGGGTGCCGAGGGCGATGGGCAGGTCGAACGCCCCACCTTCTTTGCGGAGGTCGGCGGGGGCGAGCGAGATAATGACGCGGCCGGTGGGGCGGGCGTACCCGAGGTTGGCGAGTGCCCGTTCGATGCGGTGAACGCTCTCGCGGACGGCCAACTCGGGCAGGCCGACGAGGATGATCTTGGGTTGCCCGCCGCTCGCGTCGACCTCCACCTCAACCGGCACGGCGTCGATGCCGACGAGGGCGAACGACCGCAACTTGGCGAGCATGGGGCAACTCAACAGGGAGTGAACGGATGTGCGGATAAAGCTAAACGACGGGGCGAACGCGGACAAGGGGCAATGTGCGGACTAGCAAAGGGTGATGGCGAAACTTAGAAGACAGTAGGGTGGAGTGCTCTCCCTGGAGTTGGAGAAGGGGAAGACCGGCACGCGGGTGGTGTACGCGGTGCCGGCCTGGAATGTCGCTTTCCCGCAGAGAGCACAAACATCGCCCAGTGTGAAGGCGAATGCGGAGGGAAAATTGGAGAATTTTGGAAATTTTTCGT
>JALOQR010000416.1 GCA_025459365.1 Fimbriiglobus sp. | reverse complement strand
TCCGCAGGGGCGGTCACGCCCCGCGCGACCCACGCGGGGAATGGGCGTGGGTCCTCGGATCGCTGACGCGACCCTCGACCCACCCTACGCAACTTCAAGGACGCCGACGGCACCGCGTCGCTGCGGTACCTGCTCGTGTTCCGCACCGGCAAGGCGAAGTAGGCGGGCGAAACCGGCCGGTTTCGCCCGCCGGCGCTCACCAGTCGTCCAGCACTTCCCCGCCGTCCCGTGTGACCGCCCCCCAGAACACCTGCTCGCTGATTCCGGAGCGGAGGGTGCGGACGCTGCCGTCGAACAGGAGTGTCGGCAGCCCGCCGGAGAACGGGGTGTTCGGCACCCCGGTCCAGGCGTCGTCCGGCTTCGGCCGCACCTGGAACGTATGCCCCGGCACCGACGCCCGCGTCCGCACCCGCCCGGCCGGGTCGGTGTACGTCACCGGGTACACGTCTTCCTTCATCCCCCGGTCGGCGAACGACGCCCGCCGCTGGGAACTGAAACTCCACGTGTTGCTCGGAGGGTCGTAGGCCGTGTGCTGCCGAAAATAGGTGACTCGCTGTACTTGCGGGCCATCCCTCCCGGTAATCTGATAGCTTTCGTAGTACCGTTCGACGCCGGCGATGGTGTTGCTGGTGCCGTCAGGGAACCCGCTGTCCAACCGCGGGCGGCCTTGCAGGGCGGTGTAGTTCAGCCCGTAGCTGGCCGGGGCCGCATCCGGCTTGGGGTTGCCGGCGGTCGGGTCGGCCGGACTGAGAAACACTTTGAGCACGGTCTCGGCGCTGAGGTTCTCGGTAAGTCCGTCGAGGTACGGGGATACGCTCGCCAAGGCAGCCACATCCCCGTTGCCTGTCGGTTCGATGGTGTCCACCAGCACGTTCATCACCCCCGGCAGCTTGCCCTTGGCGTCGTGGAAGTGGTGGAGGGCGACGCCGATCTGCCGCAGATTGTTGCCGCTCTCGGATCGCTTGGCCGCCTCCCGCGCCGCCTGGATGGCCGGCAGGAGCAGGCCGATGAGGATCGCGAGGATGGCGATGACCACCAGCAACTCGATCAAACTAAGCGCCCGCCGGACGTGTCGGATTGTCATCTCGATTCTCCGCAAGAGTGTGACGGGGTGCAGGCGACGGTCCGACGGGGCTCAGCAGACCGGTCAAGGGACCGAGGTCCACCCGGTGCTGTCACCGACCAGTACGTAATTCGGTGAAGTTCCCTGGTAGAGAAAGGCTTTGACTTCGTACTTCGTCTTGTCCTGGTTGCCGTTCACCTGATACGGCACGCCTTGGGTCACCGCGGTGAACGTCCCGGTCGTGCCGGGGTTGGGAACGGTGGCATCCACCATATCCACATCGGTCCAACCCATCGCCCCCGGGTGCTTGTACCGCACCTGAACCTTGATCTTCGTGACGGCACCGAACCGGCCCATGTCATAAGTGCCGGAAGTCGTCACATTCACCGTGTTGTTCGCGGGCGGGACGAGGACGGTACTGCCGCTGATGGTCGCGGTCGGACTCCCAGAGGTGCGCTGTGCGACCGCAAGCGGGGCGACTAATCCCATCACTACCATAACCGCAAACAGTTGTCGAGTTTTGGCGTGCATGCTTACGATTCCTCGACTTTCGGGGAAGTCACCTGGAGGTCATGATATGTGTGCGGGTAATGATCGTAGAAAAAAAACGCCTGTCAATACAAAATTTGGTCGTGTGCCCGTTTTCTGGGTGCTGCACATGCCGTGCGTCGAATAGCGGGGATGAGTTCGACGGTGCTCCGTATCGTCTCCGATACACCGGCGGACTCACGTCGCGCCGTTCGCCTTCGCCTTCACGGACCCGTCGCATGAACCGCCTGCCCTTCGCCCTACTGCTGCTCCCGTCCGCCCTGTTCGCCGCTGACCCCAAGCCCGCCCCGCCGCCGCACCTCGCCGACGTGGACCAGCAGATCGACACCCACGCCGACGACCTTCTCAAGCTCTACAAGCACCTGCACAGCCACCCCGAACTTTCCCTGCAAGAGAAAGAATCGGCCGCCCGCATGGCCGCCGAGTTGGAGAAACTCGGGTTCGCGGTGACCACCAAGGTCGGCGGGCACGGAGTTGTCGGCGTGCTGAAGAACGGCGACGGGCCGACGGTGTGGTACCGCGCCGACATGGACGCCCTGCCGGTGACGGAACAGACCGGCCTGGACTACGCCAGCAAGGTGCGGACGAAGGACCGCAGCGGGAACGACGTGGGCGTGATGCACGCCTGCGGGCACGACGTGCATATGACCTGCTTCGTCGGGGTGGCCCGGACGCTCGTCGCCCTGAAGAAGCACTGGTCCGGCACGCTCGTGCTGGTGGCGCAGCCGGCCGAGGAGATCGGCGCCGGTGCCCGCATGATGATCGAGGACGGGCTGTTCAAGCGGTTCCCCAAACCCGATTTCGCCGTCGCCCTTCACGCCGACGCCCAACTGCCGGTCGGCCAGATCCACTACAGCGAGGGGCTGGCGATGGCCAACGTGGACACCGTCGATCTGACCATCAAGGGCAAGGGCGGGCACGGGGCCGCCCCGCACACCACGGTCGACCCGGTCGTGCTCGCCGCCCAGGTGATCGTGGACTTGCAGACCATCGTCAGCCGCGAGGTGGAGCCAGGCGAACCGGCGGTGGTGACGGTCGGGAGCATCCACGCCGGCACCAAGCACAACATCATCCCGAACGAGTGCAAGCTGCAACTCACCGTGCGGAGCACCACCGACAAGACCCGCGACGCGGTGCTGAAGGCGATCGAGCGGAAGGCGAAGGCGCACGCCGAGGCGGCCCGTGCCCCGGCCCCGGAGATGAAAGTTCACCTCGATGAGTTCTGCCCGCTCTTGAGCAACGACCCGAAGCTGACCAAGCGGCTAGTGACACTGTTCGGCACCGTGCTCGGGCCGGAGAACCTGATCCCCCGCAAGCCGATCATGGGCGGGGAGGACTTCAGCCGGTTCGGCAGCACCGGGGCACCCATCTGCATGTACTTCCTCGGCACCATCGATCCGGAGAAGTACGCGGCGAGCAAGAAGGACGGCGGCAAACCACTGCCGAGCACGCACAACGACGGCTACGCCCCGCTGCCCGGCCCGAGCATCAAGGTTGGCGTGCGGACGATGAGCCTGGCGGTGCTGGATTTAATGGCGAAGAAGTAATTGAAGCGGAAGAGGTAGGGCGACGGTGCGACTGGAATCCACCGGCGGGTG
>JALOQR010000415.1 GCA_025459365.1 Fimbriiglobus sp. | reverse complement strand
GGCGAACCTGGACGACTTGAAGCAGCGGCAGGCAGAGGCGAACGCCGAGGCGACCAAGAAGCGGCGGAAGCGGATCGTGAACAGCAGCGCCGGGTTGCTGAAGGACGTGAGCGGGAGTTGACCCACCGCCGACGGCGAAGTGATGCGAGGAAAAAGCGGCGGGGGCGGGGGAACACGGCCCCCACCCCCGCCGCGTTGTCTGTGGCGTGGTCAGTCCGACCCGGTGAGGGCTTCGAGCGCCTCCTGGCGGGTCTCGTACAGTGCCCAGATGGTGTCGAGCGCGGTCGTTTTGAGCAACTCGCGGATTCGGCTGTTCACCCCGCTCAGGATGAGTTCGCTCCCCTGGTTCTTGGAGATCAGGTGCAGGCGCAGGAGCAAGGTGATGAACGCCGAGCCGAAGTACCGCACCCCGGCCAGGTCGACGATGAGGTTGGACGGCGGGTCTTCCTTCAGCGGCGAGAGGAGCATGGCCGCGGCCGGCTGCATCAGGCTCTCGGGCAACTGCTCCACCTCCGGCGACGGGATGACCACCGCCACATCGCCATGCCGCTTGACCTGGAAGTATTCGTCCGCCAGCAACGCTTCAGAACGCACCATTGGTGGGTGTCTCGCAACAAAAGAACGTGAGCAACACAGAAGGTACCGGACGCCGCCGGGGAACGCAAGGAAATGCGGGGGGAACAATTCAGTCTATCAATCTGGCTCCCTGCATTCCACCGCACCGCTCCCCTGTCCGGGGTCGGTGACCGTGGCCAAGGGGCCGAATGGAGCCAAAGGCTGATTGGCGCAACACTTAGGGTGGTGGTGGCTGAGGGGGGGTATGTGTGTGGCAGGTGGCAGTGTGGCAGAGAGGGGGGGTACCCAAGCCGTAGCCAACGGTGCGATGCATCCCCCGATTGCCGAACAGGCGTTTGATACCCGAACGCCGACCGACCGCGGACAGCCACCTCTACACCTCGGCCCCGGCCAGGCGGTCGGTCAGTTTGTCGGCCTCTTTGCGCATCAGGGCGAATAGCCGATCGCGGAGCCAGCAGGCCAGCGGATTCCGGTAGGCGAGCATTTTCCCGAGCATTCGCGAACGATTCGTAACCTCGGCGGTGCGGGCGAGCCGCTTCGCCTGGTAGGTCTGCAACCCTTCCACCCCGCCGGCCGTCAGGCACTCGGCCAACACCCAGGCCGATTCGATCGCCATGCATGCCCCCTGACCCAGATGCGGGGTAGTCGGATGGGCGGCGTCGCCGAGTAGCGTCACCCGGCCGTCGGTCCAGTTGGTCACCGGCGGTCGGTCGGCCAGGTCGTTGCGAAGGATGGCATCGGGCGGGGTGGCGTCGATCACTGCCCGGACGGGAGCATACCAGTCGCGGAAGCGGTCGAGCAGCACGGGCTTGGCCCCGGCTGGGCCATCCGACCCGCCTGCTGGCACAACCGCAGTGGCGAACCAGTACGTCCGCCCGCCGCCGATCGGCAAATAGCCGAACTCACTGCCGCGGCCCATCGTCAGCAGAGAGACGCCCACCGGCACCTCGGGGCGGTCGATGATGCCCACACCCCGCCATGCGGTGCTGCCCGAGTACCGCGGCCGCTGAGGGCCGAGCAGTTGGCTGCGAACGGCCGAATTCAGCCCATCGGCCCCAACAAGAATCTCACCCCGCACCTCACGGCCGTCGGCGAACCGAGCGGTCACGCCGTTGGCGTCCTGCGAATACCCGACGCACGCCGTTCCGAGGGTGATGTGCTCGCGGCCGAGGTGGTCGGCCAAAACCGCCTGCAAATCGGCCCGGTGGATGCCGGCAGTCGGAGCACCGAACCTCGCCCCCAGCCCGGTTAAGTCGCCGGTGGAGAGCAACTTCCCCCGCCAATCTCGCAATTCGGCGAGCCGCAGCACGGTGCTTTTCGCCTCCACGGCCAGCCCGACACCAAGCTTGCGGAACACCTTCATGGCGTTCGTCCACAGGATGATGCCGGCGCCCACGTCGCGGAGTTTTGGGGTGCGCTCGTACACCGCGGCGGGGATGCCGGCACGGTGAAGGGCGATAGCAGCGGTCAACCCACCGATGCCGCCACCGATGATGAGAACGCGGGGGGGAGTCATGTGGTTTCGGTGCCGAGAGCGGCGAAATCTTGCCAGAAACCGGGGTACGTCTTGGCCACGCAGCCGGGGTTGCGAACGACGACGCCCGGCACCTTCAGCCCAACGAGTGCCAGGCTCATCGCCATGCGGTGATCGTTGTAAGTGTCCACGGCGCAGCCGTTGAGCGGGCGGGGGGTGATGCGGAGGCCGTCGGGGAACTCGTCCACCGCCGCCCCGAGTTTGCGTAGCTCGGTGGCCACCGCTGCGATGCGATCGGTCTCTTTGTGGCGGATATGGGCGACGTTGCGGATCGTTGTCGGCCCGTCGGCGAAGCAGGCCACCGCTGCCAGTGTCATGACGGTGTCACTGATGGCGTTCATGTCCACGTCGATGCCGCGGAGCGGGCGGCCGGTCACGGTGATGCCGCCGTCGCCGTACTCGATCTCACACCCCATCTGTTCCAGGCAATCGACAAACTTCACGTCGCCCTGCAGCATGTCCCGCTTCATCCCGCGGACAGTGACAACACCGCCGGTGATCGCCGCCGCAGCGAAGAAGTAAGACGCGGCCGAAGCGTCTGGCTCGATGGCGTATGCGGCCAAGCTGTGTGCCACCTTGTCTGACTGAACCTCGAACTGCCCATCCACGTAGGGGATGACTGACAGCCCCCAGGCCGTCATCATCTGAACCGTCATGGTGACGTAAGGCTCCGACACCATCTCCCCGGCCACTCGAACCCATGTGTCGCAGCCCGCGAAGCCTGCCGACATCAACAGGCCGCTGAGGAACTGACTGCTGATGCCGGCTCGCACGCTGACGGTCGTCGTCGTGGCCGACGGCCAACCCTTGCCCTGAATGGTGATCGGCGGGCAACCGCTGCCGGTGTCGCTGGTGGCACTCACGCCGAGTTGGCTCAGTGCGTCGAGCAAGTCTTGAATCGGGCGCTCCCGCATCCGCGGCACACCATCCAGGCGATAGGTTCCTTCACCCAGGCTGACCATCGCGGCGAGAAACCGCACAGTGGTGCCGGAATTGGCGACGTACAGATCCGCCGCGCGTGCCGGGATAATGCGATCCGATGTGTTGCGGTGAACGGTGAGGGTGTTGTTGGTCCAGTCGGCGTCGACGCGGAAGCCGAGCTT